>NZ_KV796860.1:109782-138424 GCF_001809255.1 Moraxella sp. HMSC061H09 | reverse complement strand
AGAAGCAAAGGGGGGTTTTGTTTGGGGGTTGGGTATTATTGCTTGATAGTTACCAAAGTCTTATTGAATATTACACAAACTTTTTTTATAATGTTCGTTCGTTCGTTCGTTCGTTCGTTCGTTCGTTCGGATTTAATTTTTATATTATCATATCAATTATCACTATTTTTTATATTAAGATTGTAGAGGATTACTTATGAGCATTCATACAACGGTCGCCAGACGCCCTTCATGGCGTGGCATTTTTGCAGGACTTTTGATGGGTCTTGTTGTATCTATGATAATGCTGGCTTTGGCCTTAGTGCTAAGCTCTTTTTTATCACTAGATTTGCGTGGCGCAGGCATTGCTGCTGGTGTTTATACCGCAGTAACCGCTTTAATCAGTGCTTTTGTTGCAGGGTTTTTTGCTGTCAAAGCATCGGCACCAGAGGCGTTATTTGGTGATGGTACCGACATTTTGCCAAAAGACGCTGCTTTAACAGGTATGCTAACCGCAGCAGCCATCGTTGTCATCAGCTCTGTATTTGCTTTTAATAGTGTAACTGGCATTGTAAGAACTGCTGGCAACGCTGTTGGCACAACCGCAGGTGCTATTGGAGGGGCTGCCAGTGCCGTTACATCAACGGTAACAACAGTAGCTGGTGCTGGTGCTACCGCAGCAGCTGGCTCATCTGATGCCGCAGGTGGCGATATCACTGCCAAAGCACAAGAGCTGTACCAAAAAGCCACAGGCAATATCAGCCGTCAAGACATCGAAGCTTGGGTTGCTAAGAATAACGAAACTTTTGATGAAGCACAAATCAGTGCAACAGTGAATGTACTTGAAGACATGCTTAACAAAACCAAAGCTGACCTTAATGGCATGGATTTTACCAATCTTGACACATGGAAAAATATTGATGAATATGCCAAGCAGCGTGCCGACGAGGTACAAGCCATTGTTACAGGCGATGAACTTATTGCCAGACTACAAGCAGAGGGTTTAACCCAAGAGCAGGCGTTGGAAGTGCGTGAAGAAACTGCCACCGCTTATCATGAATATCGTGCCAGCACCGAACAAGCCATTGCTGATGCTAAGATGAATATTGAGCAAACTCTACAAAGTGCAGAAGATACTGCTCGTAAAGCTGCTCTATACTCTGGTCTGTTTTGGTTGATTAGCACGCTACTGACTTTTGTGGCAAGCATCATGGGTGCAAAAACAGCCGCAGCAAATTACCGTTTGGCATCACCCATCACTGTTCGTGAGCGTGACCTTCGTTAATTGCCAACAAGCAATGTTCTTAAAAATCTGTCAATATTTTGGCAGATTTTTTATGTCAATTTTTATGCCATGTGATAAAATCAGAGTGAACTTTTTTGATGGTTCATGAACTCTTTAATTAAAAATGTATGAAAAATCCATTTCACTTGATACCCACCCCACGCACTTGTCCACATGGTGATTGTGGCAAGATATTTTGTGATGTGATTTATAAACATGGCATCATCTTTTGTCCGCATTGCCAAAAAAGCCTATTGGTCAATCCATTTACGCCTGATTTGCAGCAAATGACTTTTTGGCAATTTGTCAAATATTTCATCAAAAGATATTATAAATTATATGTGATTTGTACCGGCATATTCATATTGATTTATACTGATATATTCGCTTTTGCTGATTTAGATAAATTCAATCTTACAACAGGATTTTGGGTGGCAGTGATTATTCTTATGATTTTTTTGTTTTTTGTGGCAATTGTTGCCATTGAAAACAATCTAAGATATTATCATGCTTATAAAATAAAAAACAGACCCCTAATAAAAGGCGTGGATAACTATGATGATGTCAAAAATGATTTTAACATCTCTGTTGCCCATGATAAACTAGCAACCTCTTTTGATACACATGCACCATATTGTCCACATTGCCAATCTCAAAGATTTCACAATACAGCAGATGATGATTATGTGTGTCAAAAATGCCATACAAAATCATCCCTAAGTTCAAAATTAAAAAACACGAATACCATACAATTTGCATCAATCTATACCATCTTATTTTTGATAATGAGATATGTCAGTTTTGATTTTTATTTGTTTATTTATATTTTGGCTGTCTTTGTGATATTTTTAATCAACTTATCCATTAACTATTATTGGTACAAAACCCCAAAATGGCTACCTTAAATATTCCTCTTGCTGAACGCCTTTATCACAGCGACCATCAAACCCATCATTTAGTATAAATAACGCCTTGCTTGATTTGATGTTATCATAGCAATCTTAACGCCTAAGATATTTTATCATATAAACAATATTTATTAATTTATAATAACTTAAAAATTAATTAAGAAAAATTATGAAGTTGATTTATCTACATGGATTAGATAGTGATAGCAATGCAATAAAAGCACAAATCACACAAAATTATTGCCAAGCTAACTATCCAAATATCGAAGTCATTCGACCTGATCTTAATCGTACACCTGATGAGGTGGTCAAGCTCTTAAAATCTCTGATCATTGATGATCGAAATACCGTCTTAATTGGTTCATCTCTTGGCGGGTATTTTGCGAATTTATTATCTGATTTGACGGGTGTGCCTGCGGTGCTGCTCAATCCTAGTATCTGGCCTGATATCAGTTTTCGCCGATTTTTGGATCAAAATTTTGATGAACGTGCTTTGTCTGATGAGACAGTGATTTATACAACAACGGGCGGTTGGCAGATTACTTATGGTGATTTGGCATGGTTTGAGCGGCATCGATTGGCTGTTAAAAATCCTGATTTAATCAAAGTATTACTTAAGATGGGTGATGAGCTTTTAGACGCACAGGTAACCCAAGCTTTTTATGATCAAAAAGGCGTGCAAGTATTGGCACAAGCAGGAGGCGATCATCGTATTAGTGATTATGAAGTGCAGGTGGCAACAGTGATTGACTGGGCTATCCGATTGCATCAAAGATAGCTGAATTCAAATGAATTTGTACAATCAGTATTTCAAAATTTATGTATTAAAATCCATCGCTTCAATATTAAGTATGGTATTTTTTCTAAAAATACAAAGCCTTCAAGATAAATCCATGACAGCGGACAAAATTTAACACCATTTCCCAAAATCTTAGCTTTGGTGTACAATGACCTATATTTTTATCCATAATATTTATGAGCACATATAATTCACAAAAATTAGAAGTTTTAGAAGGTTTAGAACCAGTTCGCCGCCGCCCAGGCATGTATACTGATACTATGCGTCCCAATCATCTTGCCCAAGAGGTCATTGATAACTCGGTCGATGAGGCATTGGCAGGATTTGCTCGTCATATCATCGTCATTTTGCATAAGGATGGTTCGCTGTCTGTTGAGGATGATGGGCGTGGGATGCCGACCGATATTCACCCTGAATTTAATCAATCAGGTGTTGAGCTGATTTTGACACGCCTGCACGCTGGCGGTAAATTTAGCACCGAAAACTATCAAGTCTCTGGTGGTCTGCATGGCGTGGGTATCAGTGTGGTAAATGCATTGTCCACACGCGTTGAGGTGACGGTGTGGCGTGATGGACTGATGCACACGATGGCATTTGAACACGGTGAGCCTGTTACCGCTTTGATTGCTGATAAATCAGCCAATAAAAAAAAGCGTGGTACCAAAGTACAATTTTGGGTGGATGGGCAGTATTTTGATACGCCAAAATTTTCAATTAAAACCCTTAAGCATAACCTAAAAGCCAAAGCAGTGCTTGCAGCAGGGTTACACATTGATTTTATCAGTGAGATTGAGCCAAATGACAGTGAAAGTTGGCAGTTCACCGATGGTGTGGTGCAATATCTGACCGAGCAGCTAGATGGGTCTGATACATTACCTAAAGAGCCATTTTATGTTAGCCAAGAGCCTACTTTGGGTGAGCGTGGCGGGGCGACTTTTGCGTTATCGTGGCTTGCTGAGGGCGGTACACCAATTACCGAAAGCTATGTCAATCTTATTCCAACTGCTCAAGGTGGCACGCATGTCAATGGTTTACGCACAGGTGTACTTGAGGCACTGCGTGAGTTTTGTGATATTCATAATTTATTGCCGCGTCAAATCAAGCTGTCTGGTGAGGATGTGTGGGATGGCGTCAACTACATTTTATCGCTGAAATTTGTTGAACCGCAGTTTAGTGGACAAACCAAAGAACGCTTATCAAGCCGAGAAGCTGCGCCATTGGTTCAAACCTTGGCTAAAGATGCTTTTAGTCTTTGGCTAAATCAGCATCCAGATCACGCCAAAGCCATTGCCGAACTTGCCATTTCAAAAGCCACCAAACGCCTAGCAACTGCACAAAAAGTGGCGCGTAAAAAAGTCACTCAAGGACCAGCACTACCAGGTAAGCTGTGGGATTGTCGTGGGGGATTAAAAGAAGGTTCAGAGCTGTTTTTGGTGGAAGGTCAGTCAGCGGGTGGATCAGCAAAGCAAGCGCGTGACAATGCATTTCAGGCAATTTTACCACTGCGAGGTAAAATTTTAAATGCTTGGGAGGTGTCATCAGATACTGTATTGTCCAGCCAAGAAATTCATGACATTGCCATTGCGATTGGTGTAGATCCTGCATCAGATGATTTATCTGAGCTTCGATATGATAAAATCTGCATCTTAGCAGATGCTGATTCAGATGGTCTGCATATTGCGACACTGATTTGTGCGTTATTTGTGAAGCATTTTCCTGCACTGATTGAAGCGGGTCATCTGTATGTGGCGGTACCGCCTTTGTATCGTATTGATGCAGGTAAGGATGTGTATTATGCACTGGATAATGAAGAGCTTGAACAAGTACTTGCAAGGCTTGGTAATAAAAAAACGCAAATCACTCGCTTTAAGGGGCTAGGTGAGATGAATCCAAGTCAGCTGAAAGAAACGACAATGAACCCTGATACGCGCAAGTTGATTCGTTTGGATTTGGATGATACCGCAAGCACAAACAGCATCATGGATATGCTGCTTGCCAAAAAACGCTCAGCAGACCGAAAACAGTGGCTAGAGACCAAAGGGGATTTGGCGGATATTTCTGTTTAAGGTGATTATGATAATGACCTATAAAACCATGATTAAGATGGCTTATAGGTCATGTTTAATCAGTTAAAATGGCTGGTAGTATTAAGGTTGCCAAGTAATGAAATTTGACAACAGTTTTAAGCCTGCATGATGGCTTTTTTCGGGATGAAATTGAGTGATAAAAAGATTATCCCAAATGATACTTGAACAAAACTTCTGACCATAAGTGGTATGCGCTAAAATCAGCTGATTATTTGGCGTGGGGTCACAATAATAGCTGTGCGTGAAATAAAAATACTCATGATTGCAGCCTTGCCATAGCATATGATCGGTATCTGTATCAACACGGTTCCAGCCAACATGCGGTATTTTGATTGGTTCATCATTTTGTATCCAAGCGTCATCAAATCTGCGTACCGTGCCAGAAATGATGCCCAAACAAGGGACATCGCCTTCTTCTGAGACATCAAACATCGCCTGCATACCGACACAAATTGCCATAACAGGCTTGGTATTCAAAGCTTCTTTAACGGCGATATCAATGCCATGTTTAGCCATATGTGCCATTGCATCACGCATAGCACCCACGCCTGGTAGCAGAACTTTATCTGCTTTTTTAATGTCATCAGCTCGATCGGTGGTGATGACATCAGCACCTGCCACTTTGAGTGCATTAGCGACCGAATACAGATTACCAACGCCATAATCAAGTAACGCAACTTTAGTCATAACAACCCCTTAGAGCATATTTTTGGTTGAAGGCAATTGATCCTTGGCACGCTCATCATACTCAACCGCCATTCGCAATGCACGGGCTAAGGCTTTAAATACGCTTTCAATTTGGTGATGGCTATTTTTACCTTTTAGAGTATCAATATGTAAGGTGATAAAGGCATGATTAACCAGCCCATAAAAAAACTCAGAAAATAAATCGACATCCATCGAGCCTATGTGTGAGCGTGTGAATGGCACATTCATGTGTAAACCAGGGCGGCCAGAAATATCCACCACCACACGAGATAGGCTTTCGTCAAGCGGTGCATAAAAATGCCCATAACGGCGAATGCCTTTTTTGTCGCCCAAGGCTTGTTTGAGTGCTTGACCGATTGCAATACCAACATCTTCAACACTATGATGATCATCGATGTGGGTATCGCCCACACATTTGACATCCAAATCAATGAGTCCATGGCGCTTGATTTGATCAAGCATATGATCAAGAAACGGCACACCCGTATCAAGCACGCCTTGACCGCTACCATCTAAATTGATATTGACACTGATTTGGGTTTCGGCGGTATTTCTTGTAACACTAGAAAAGCGAGTCATGATAATCCTTGAAAAATAAGACGGATAATAATTCACCGCTATTCTTGCATAAAAGCCTAAAATTGCCAATAGTCGTGATTAAAAAAGCCATGTTTTACCAATTAAATCGTAAATTTTTGCAAAAACTTTGATGAATTGGCTGGTAGATTATCTTTTTGCCCCATTTTCCAGTATAATAGTTTGTTTAACATGATATCGTATTTACCACCGAGATAACAAAATTATGGCATTATTACCTATTTTAACATATCCTGACCCACGCTTACGCACTTTGGCAAAACCTGTCACTGTCTTTGATGATAGATTAAAGCAGTTGATTGAAGATATGTTTGAGACCATGTATGACGCACGAGGTATTGGTCTTGCAGCAACGCAAGTTGACCGCCACATACAACTGATTGTGATGGATTTGGCAAGAAAGGACGAACCGCCATCACCGCAGGTATTTATCAATCCTAAAGTGACACCGCTCGTAGATGAGCATTCGTCTTATCAAGAGGGCTGTTTGTCTGTACCAGAGGTTTTTGATACCATTGAGCGACCCAGCCGTGTACGCATTGAGGCACTTGATAAAGACGGTCAGCCGTTTGAGATAGAAGCTGAAGGCTTGTTGGCGGTATGCATTCAGCATGAGATGGATCACTTAAACGGTAAGTTATTTGTGGATTATTTATCGACACTCAAACAAAGCCGTGCAAGAGATAAAGTTAAAAAGGCACTCAAAGCACGAGAAAAAACAGTAAACAGTACAACTGATAACGCACTTAAAAATAGCTAAATTTAGCAAGGTTAAATGACGGATACTAATTTTTAGCACAAAAACCCTAACAATGACTTACTTATATTGCAATTTGGATGGTTTATGCTCATTTCTTTGACTTTTGAAAACTTAGCACTCATTGAGCAAAAACACATTGATTTTGATGATAGATTCAATGTCATTACAGGCGAAACAGGTGCAGGCAAGTCACTGATTTTAGATGCATTATCGCTGTGTGTCGGTGAACGTGCTGATAGTAGTATGGTGCGTCATGGCTGTGATGAGGCAAGTGTTTTTGGTGAATTTGATATCAGTGGCAATGCCCAAGTGATTGCTTGGTTTGAGCAACATGACAGAAAATTAGAAGATGAAACGCTGCTCATTCGCCGAAAAATTAGCAATCAGGGACGCTCAAAGTCTTGGATTAACGGCGTACCAGCCAGTATCAGTGAGCTAAAAAGCTTGGGATCTATGCTTGTGAATATCCACTCGCAGCATGCTGGGCTTGAACTGCTAAAGCCTCAATTTATCGTGGATTGGCTGGATCGCATTGGTGGGTTTGGTGATTTAAAGGCAGCGGCTAAGACCGCTTTTCATCACTATCAAACCCTAAAAAGGCAGGCTGATGACGCACGCAGCCAGTCAGCACAGCGAGCGGATCGGATGGCACTGTTGTCAGCCAAGCTTACCGATATTGAACCATTGCTTTTGGTGGATTTTCAGGGAATTGAGGCAGAATACGATGAGCTATCCAATCTTGAAAGTCTCATGCGTGAAGCCCTAGAAGCAGCGGTACAACTTGATAATGATGACGATGCCCCATCGGTGCTAAGCCTACTTGGGCGAGCGATGCGTATTTGTGATAACAACGCTCAATCCAGTAAAACATTTGGCGAATGTAGTCAACTGCTTGTACTTGCCCAAGAGCAAATCATAGATGCCGTTGCTAAGCTTACCGATTACGCAGAGCGGGAGCTGCCTGATGCGGCGCGCCTTGATGAGCTAAATGGCTTATTGAGCCTTGCACATCGCTTATCAAGCAAATACCACACGCCGATTACTGAGCTGATTGCTGATGCAGTGCATTGGCAAGATGAATTGGATATGCTAAGCAGTTTGCCTGATAACGATACGATGGATGCTAAGGTTTTAGAGGCTTATCAAGCCTATCTGGTGGCAGCAGACGCATTGGATCAGGCACGCATTCAAATCGCACCTGATGTCTGTGAGCGGCTTGAGGCACGGCTTGTGCCTTTGGCACTGCCAAATGCTCGCTGTCAGTTTTCTTTTAACGAAAAACCTGTTGAGCATTACACCGCCCAAGGCAAATACGATATTGCCTTACTATTTAGTGCCAATGTGGGCATGCCACTTCAGCCGTTGCACAAAGTTGCATCAGGCGGCGAGTTGTCGCGTATGGCACTGACCATGCAAGTGATGGCGGCGGATGACGGCATAGGTGCACATCCAACACTTGTATTTGATGAGGTGGATGTGGGCATTAGTGGCGGGACAGCCCAAGTGGTTGGCGAGCTTTTGCGTACGCTGGGTAAGCAGCAGCAACTGCTTGCCATCACGCATCAAGCTCAGGTCGCTGCTGCGGCACATCATCATATTTTGGTGTATAAAGAACACGGTGAACACACCAAAAGTCAGATACAAGTTATCACCGATGAAGCACAAATTGATGAATTGGCACGAATGTCAGGTGGCGTGAATATTACCGAAGCGACACGTGCTCATGTTAAAAGCCTGCTGGCAGACATTCGCCATGCTGATAAGATGGCTCAAAGAGGTATGGCTACATGACACAGACCCAAAAACTGATTCATCATTTTTTGATTCCAAGTCCACAGATGACTGATGAAAGATTTATGGATGCTGTCATTTATATCTGTCGCCATACCAAAGATGGTGCATGGGGTTTTATTATTAATCAGTCCCTGCCAAATAGCGTAGGCGGTCTTTTGACCGAGCTTGAGGTGCCAGTGACTGCAAGCACCATGCAAGTACCTGCTATGAATGGCGGACCTGTACGCCCTGAGGCTGGTTTTATTTTGCACACAGGGCAGCCCATTTATAAGTCATCTTTTGCCATTTCTGAAAATGTCTGCTTGACGACCAGTAAGGATATCTTGGAGCGGTTGTCTTATGATGGTTTGAGGCATTATTTATTGTGTATGGGCTATTGCAATTGGGGCAGAGGTCAGCTGGATGCTGAGATGGCGTTTGGTGATTGGTATGCTTGTCCAGCAGACTTGCCAACTTTATTTTCAACGCCATTTGAAGACAGGCTTAAGGCTTGTTATGATAAGATTGGGATTAATCTGAATAAGTTCATTACAACAACTGGATATGCCTAATGACAAGCGAAACCTTGACACTTGCTTTAGATTATGGAGTCAAAAAAATGGGCATGGCACTGGGCAATAGCATCACCCATAACGCACGCCCCTTTGATATTTTGGCGATGAATAATGGGCAACCTGATTGGGATAATCTGCTTGGTATCATTGAGCATTGGGGTATTGATAGGGTGCTGGTGGGACTGCCGCTGAATATGGATGGCACCGAGTCGATGCTCACCAAGCGTGCTCATAAATTTGCACGGCGATTGGCACATCGGCTGGGCGAGCGTCGTCAGGCGGTTTCGGTGTTTATTTATGATGAGCGGCTTAGCTCAAAAGAAGCCAAGATGATTGCACTTGATAACGGCTGGATTGCGTCATCATCTGAACCAATCGACGATATTGCCGCATGTCTTTTGCTTGATAGCTATTATCATGCGCCTAATCATGCCATCTATGTCAGTGAACGAAAAGACTCTCACAAAGACTGATTTTGTCAGGAAAAGCTATGCAGCACCATACTTTGATTGCTCATCAATTTGACCAAGCCATACGCCAAGCAACCTTAAGTGTCCGTTTTGGCTTTGGGGCGATTGTATGCTTTTGTATTTTTGGAACTTTGGCAAGCCTACCTGCATTCAAAGACAGCACATGGATTTATTATGCCTTTCATTATTTGCCGTACGCACTCATCGCCATGACGATGCCCATCAGCCTGTATCACGGCTTTTTATTGATGCGTTATCGGGTGATGGACGGCTCAATTTTGGTGGTCATTTTGGCAACTGGGATGGCACTGCTTGGATTTACGGTCGTGTGGGGCTTGAGCATTGGCATAGATACGGTGTTTTTTATGGCACTATTTTTGGCGATGATTGCTTGGTTTGGGATGCCGTTTTTATTTCGGGTCAATCTAAAAAAATTTGCCAGTTTTTTGGAAGAAAAATCTTCAAAATCACCCCAAGAGCCAATTTAAATCATCTTAATCTTATGATTGACTGTGCAGTTTGTGTTTTGACTAACAGTGATTTTAGGTCAATCAGTTAAATTTTATCCAAAAACCAGAGTAACAAAACAACCATGGCCATGATTAACCACACATTAGATACCAAAGGGCTGATTTGCCCCGAACCTGTCATGCTACTTCATAAGATCATTCGCCAAGCGCTTGGCGGTGAGCATATTGAGATTTTGGCAACCGATCCTGCCACGATGCGTGATATTCCCAATTTTTGTCGTCATTTGGGGCATACGCTGGTCAATCAAGAAACACTCGATGACGGCAGCTATCGCTACTTAGTTCAAAAAAAGCAAGCATAAAGACCGTAGGTTTTAAGCTATGGCAAAATCTACCATACCTCGAGCCGATAGTGCGGTGATCTATGACGACGACCCAGAGTATCTGAGTGAATTTCGTGCAGCAATGTTGGCGCGTGGGTTGTCGATAGCCACCAGAAATGCGTATAGCCAAGATGTACGCTTGTGCATTCGTTTATCAGATACGCCAGTGAATCTATGGCAGCCATCAGATGTGCGTAATCACTTGATGTGTCTAAAAGATGCCAAGAAATCCGAGCGGTCTATCGCACGCGCGTTGGCAAGTCTGTGCCAGTTTTTTTTTGTGGCAAATTGAGTCAGGCTATCGAGAGGATAACCCTTGTGAATCCATCAAAACACCCAAGCTTGGCAAAACTTTGCCCAAAACGCTCTCTGAGCAAGAAGTTAGCTCACTGCTAGATGCACCAGACATCTCAAGCGTGCGAGGCCTTAGAGATAAAGCCATGCTTGAGGTTTTGTATGCGTGTGGCTTGCGTGTCAGTGAGCTGACAAGTTTATCACTTGAGCATCTAAACTTAACTGCTGGTTGGCTGTCGGTTACAGGTAAGGGTAATAAAATGCGTCTGATTCCTTTGGGAGAATATGCACTGTCTGCACTCAATGAGTATTTGGCTGTGCGGGGCAGTTTGCTGATTGGTAAAAAAGACTGTCAAGCGGTATTTTTGACCGAACAAGGTGGTTACATGACACGGCATAATTTTTGGCATTTGATTAAAAAATATGCCTTAATGGCTGGTATTAATACCGCCATTTCGCCCCATACATTGCGTCATGCCTTTGCAACGCATTTGGTTAATCATGGTGCTGATTTACGCAGTGTACAATTATTGCTTGGGCATAGTGATTTATCCACCACGCAGATTTATACACATGTGGCGACCACAAGGCTACAAAATCTCCATGCCAAGCATCATCCCAGAGGGTGATTTTTCATTTGAGCATTTTTTATATCAAATCATCATGTGATGTTCACTGTTTAAATTGAGATTGCTTGAGATATCTTAATCTTAATAAAAATACAACTGTAAACTGTAAATTCATGATAAATCATGTTAAGATAAAACTAAGCAAACTGAATTAAAATTTGGATACATCATGACACAGTCAGCAAAAAACAAGTCTGCCAAACCTGCTTATCATGAAAAAAGCGATGCAGCACGCATTGTCATTACAGGCATGGGAGCTTTAACGCCCATCGGAAATAGTTTAGATACAATTTGGCAAAATCTTACCCAAGGTGTAAGTGGTATCAGTCGCCTTGATGGATTTGAGGATAAATCGGTAGCGATTGATGGATTTCGTGCCCAGATCGCTGGATTGGTTAAGAATTTTGATGCCAAAGATTATTTAAATCCTAAAGAAGCCCGCCGTTTTGATACATTTGTACATTATGCCCAAGTTGCCGCTGCCATGGCTTTGTATCATGCAGGGCTGATTGATGATATCAAAGGTGATAGCTTGCCCATCAATGTCGATGGCGAGCGTTTTGGCGTGGTCATGGGTTCGGGCATTGGCGGTATTCAAACCATTGAAACAAGTCGTGATACCCTAAAGTCCTATGGTGCAAAAAAAGTATCGCCATTCATCATTCCAGGTGCCATCATCAATATGCCAGCTGGGCTGATTGCCATCCGTCATCATCTCAAAGGTGCAAATCTTGCAACGACAACCGCTTGCACCACCTCGACGCACGCCATTGGCTTGGGGGCAAGACTGATTGCTTATGGTGACTGTGATGCGGTATTGGTTGGTGGCAGCGAAAAAGCCTCAACGCCACTTGGGCTATCAGGCTTTGGGGCGATGCATGCACTCTCAACACGAAATGATGAGCCAACACGTGCCAGCCGACCTTTTGACAAAGACCGTGATGGTTTTGTTTTGGGTGATGGTGCAGGTGCATTAGTGCTTGAAAGCTTAGCACATGCCAAAGCTCGTGGTGCGACCATTTTGGCAGAATTGGTCGGATTTGGGATGAGTGATGATGCCAATCATATCACCAGCCCATCGGTCGGTGGAGAAGGTGCGGCTCGTGCCATGGCAGCGGCCTTGGCAGATGCAGGCATTGATGCTTGTGAAGTGGGTTATATCAACGCTCATGGTACCAGCACACCCCAAGGTGATGTCGCTGAAAGTCAAGCCATTGAGCGATTGTTTGGTCAAGATATTTTGGTCAGCTCAACCAAATCTATGACAGGACATCTGCTTGGAGCGGCAGGTGCGATTGAAGCAATTTTTACCATACTTGCACTCCAAAATCAGCTTCTACCACCCACCATCAATTTAGACAATCAAGACGAAGCATGTCGGCTAGATTATATTGCTCATACCGCTCGCCGTGTTGATGGGGTAGAATTTGCCTTGTCAAACAGCTTTGGATTTGGTGGCACGAATGGTTCATTACTATTTCGCCGATGGCAGGCGTGATTGATTTGTCTGTGTTGTCGCCCCAAGCAAATACGCTTGGGGTTCTTATATTTTAGATAAAATCATAGATACAATGGTAAATGTGTGTTAAGTTCACTATAATGACACAATTAATCATTGACCATCGTCAATTCATCTGGATAACCCATGCCAAATCATACCACAACACAGATGCCTAAAAGCAGCCCATCTGCCAAAACCTCGTTATTGCTACTGATTATCGGGCTGATTTTTGCGGCGGCAAATATGCGTTCGCCTTTGGTAATGATGGGTTCAATCGTGCCTATGCTGTCCGATGATTTTGGCCTATCATCAGTACAGATTGGCTATCTTGGTGCGATGCCGATGCCGTTATTTGCATTTGGCTCATTAATGGCAGCGGTACTGGCAAAAAAATTTGGACTTGAGAGGATGATGATTGGCATGACGCTTTTATTGGCGTTGGGGGTGGCAATACGAAACTGGTTTGGGGTGATAGAATTGTATGTTGGCACGCTGATTTTATCGTTTGCCATTGGGATGCTAAATGCCCTAACTGCACCTTTTATTAAGCAATACGCCCCTAATAACATTGCACTTGCTACAGGTGTGTTTAGTCTAAGTATGTCCACTTTGGCGGGCTTTGGTGCTTGGATGGTGGTGCCATTTGCCAAAACATTTGGCTGGCAATTTGCGATGAGCAGTTGGGCAATCTTTGGTGTGATTGCCGCATGGATTTGGTGGTTGATTTATCGGCATAATCGTATGGATAATCTTAAACTTATGCCAGCCTTACCCACGATCAAGCCAACCGCTCATCTAAAAAAACCCATCAATCTTTGGCGTCAAAAAGCCGCTTGGCAAATGGCAGTTTTACTTGGGCTTCAGTCGTTTTTATTTTATAGTTTGGCAAGTTTTTTACCATCCATTGGTATGGCATTTGGGGTAACACTAGATGAGGCGATACGATTACCCTTCGTGTTTCAGGTTATGGCACCACTTGCCATTTTATGGCTCACTTGGCTTTCACGGTGTGGCACATCGTTTCAGATTATTTCTGTGGCAGGTTGTTTGATGAATGCTTTGGGCATATCTGGGCTGTTAATGATGCCATCTTTGATGCTGTTTTGGTCAGCTTTGATGGGCTTTGGGTGTGCTTTGGTGTTTACCTTAAGCTTGATGATGTTCTCGCTTCGTACGACCAGTACCGAAACCGCGCGTGATTTATCCAGTATGGTGCAAGCGGTGGGCTATAGCATTGCGATGTTTGGTCCGTTGATGATTGGTAAGCTGTATCAATGGCAGGGTGATTGGCAATTGCCGTTGATGGTATTGGTGGTTTTGATGATAATTAATATCCCATTTGGGCTATGGGCAGCCAATGAGACCAAAATTGGCTGATGTAGGCAAGACTGATTGTCAAACGAATAGACACGATTTGGTAGAGGTAGAATATGGGATTACAACCTTGGCATTGGGCGGTGATTGGCATGCTATTGATGACAGGTGAGTTATTTATACCCAGCTTTGCGATGCTTTGGTTTGGGGTGGCGGCTTTGGTGACTGCGTTGCTGCTTTGGGTAGTGCCGATGGATTTGTTGAGCCAAGTGGTAATTTGGCTGGGTTTATCGATTGTGGCGTGTATTTTGTGGTTTAGGCTGATTCAGCCACGCATCAAAACACGCACCAAGGCAGGGCTTGGCGGCTCGGTGATTATTGGTGAGATTGGTATGATTGTCTCACCTGTGGTGGCAAATGGCTTAGGCGTAGTCAGATTTTCTGTACCCAAAGTAGGTGCTGCTGAATGGGCATGTCGTACGCTTGATGGTCGCCCTATCGAGGTGGGTACACGAGTGATTGTCACGGCGGTAATGGGTAATGAGCTGATTGTTATGCCAAAATAACGCCAAATTTATTTTTTATACATAATAACTTTTATACATAATAACAAGGAAAGCTATGGAATTTACCGTCATTATTTTGGTACTCATTGCTTTGGTGGTATTCACCATTTATAAAGGCGTAAAAATGGTGTCGCAAGGCGAAAAATGGATCATTCAGCGTTTGGGTAAATATCACCAAACGCTTGAGCCGGGTCTGAATTTTATTATTCCTTATGTGGATACTGTGGCTTATAAAGTAACCACCAAAGACATCGTGCTTGATATTCCAAGCCAAGAGGTCATCACACGCGATAATGTGGTCATCATCGCCAATGCAGTGGCATACATCAATATTGTGCAGCCTGAGCAGGCAGTCTATGGCATCGAAAATTATGAACATGGCATTCGTAATTTGGTACAAACATCCTTACGCTCCATCATCGGTGAGATGGATTTGGATGCTGCCTTATCCAGTCGTGACCAAATTAAAGCACAGCTAAAACATGCCATCAGTGATGATATTTCTGACTGGGGAATCACCCTAAAAACTGTGGAAATCCAAGACATCAAGCCATCAGCGACCATGCAGTTGGCGATGGAGGAGCAAGCGGCGGCTGAGCGTCAACGCCGTGCCACCGTCACCCGTGCCGATGGGCAAAAACAGGCCGCCATCTTGGAGGCAGATGGTCGCCTAGAAGCCTCTCGCCGTGATGCTGAGGCTCAAGTCGTCTTGGCGCGTGGTTCTGAAGAATCGATTCGTCTGATTTCTCAGGCAATGGATGGTAAAGATATGCCTGTGGTGTATCTTTTGGGCGAGCAATACATCAAAGCGATGAACGAGATGGCAAAGTCAAATAATGCCAAAATGGTGGTACTGCCTGCCGATATTTTAAATACGGTCAAGGGTTTGGTGGGTGATAAATTTAAAGTCTAAGGCAAGCTAAATTCGATCATAACAATAGCCACCAAAATATCAGTGGTTATTGTTATGGATAAGATAAATCAATGGTCGGTGGCGATTGCCCCTTGTTTTTGGAGATAGTCGATGATTTCTTTGGTTTTTTGAGTTAACAGTGTGGCATCACCGCATGCCTCGACATTTAGGCGAATGAGCGGTTCGGTATTGCTTGAACGCAAATTAAACCGCCAATTACCAAAATCCAAGCTCAGTCCATCTAAGGTATTTTTTTGGGGATTAAGGTGGGCGTATTTTTGTTCCAGACCTTGGCTGATGGTGGCAGCATTAGTTTTATCCAGCCTAAAATTACGCTCACCTGAACTTGGGAAATCTTGAATGTAATCATCAACAAGCTCTGCCAAGGACTTGCCTGTGACTGACAACAGCTCAATTAATAGCAGCCAAGGAATCATGCCACTATCACAATAAAAAAAGTCTTTAAAATAATGGTGTGCCGACATTTCACCGCCATAGATGGCTTTTGTTTCACGCATGACTTGCTTGATGAATGAATGCCCAGATTTACTAAGAGCGGGCGTACCTTGCATCTTTTTGATGACATTTTGAGTGTTATAAATGACGCGTGGATCATAAACGATGGTCTGCTTGGGATATTTTTGTAAAAATGCCGCTGCCAGCATACCAACCACATAACTGCCATCAATAAATCGTCCGTTTTCATCAAACAAAAAACAACGGTCAAAATCCCCATCAAATGCCACACCAAAGTCCGCTTTGTGTGCGATGACGGCATCACGGGTAGCGGCTTGATTGGCGATGATCATGGGGTTTGGGATACCGTTGGGAAAGTTACCATCAGGCTGATGATGTATTTTAAGCAGCTCAATCGGTGAACCTGCTAAGCGTACTTCAAGGGTATCAATGACAGGACCTGCCGAGCCATTGCCACTGTTGATGACGATTTTTTTGGGGAGAAATTTGCTCGTGTCAATAAAGCTCATCAGTTTATCAATATAAGCGGTTTTGTCGGTGTTTTGGGTGATGCTGCCTTTTTTACTTTGAATAAAATTACCACTTTCAGCCAATGCACGCACCTCGGCCAATCCAGTATCGGCACTGATGGGGCGTGAGTTTTCACGCACCATTTTTAAGCCATTATAATTGATGGGATTGTGGCTTGCAGTTACCTCAATCCCACCGATGGTGTTATAGTGACTGGTCGCAAAATACACCTCTTCGGTGCCTGTCATACCAAGGTCAATCACATCCACGCCAGCGTCTGTTATGCCTTGGATGGCGGCAAGTTTCAGGCTATGGCTTGATGGTCTAATATCTGAGCCGATGACGATGGTAGGATGCTCGGCGGTGTTTTGAGATTTTAGGATTTGGGCAAAGGCACGAGCAATGCGATAGCTGATATGCTCATCAAGCGTCACACCCAGCTCACCTCGGACATCATACGCCTTAAAGCAAGAAATGGTTATTGCAGAAAAATTTGTCATTGTCATGGCTTGATATCAAATAAAAATGATGAAATAAAAATATCTAGAGCGTGCCTGCCTTTGATATTTACGATAAAAAATGAGAGACATGGCTCATTTTCAAGGAAAAATGCAGTCTGTGAGTGTCATCAGACAGGTTTTTGACTTTTAAGCCGCTCAATTTTACCATTTTTATACAAACATCGACTAAAATTGTAAGTTTCGTCAATTGGCGATCAGTGATTGGTAAATGCGGCCGTGTTTCAAAAACTGATTTGATTGTACCATGATTTTTGATAATGTGCTAAATGCCAAACAAGGATTCACGGTCAAATTAAAACATGGCATAAGTATAACAATGAATGGCATAGAATTTATGAGCATACTGGTACTAAAATCTTGAAAAATTTGTTATAGTAAGCTTGTTATTGTGATGATGTAAATTCAAGCATGGTCATGATATCGATACCAATTTAATAAAATACCAAGAAAACCCCAACAAACATGAACTGAATTCATTTGGAGTATGATGATGAATATTGCAAAAAGTGTGACTGACCTTATCGGTAAAACCCCGCTTGTCGAACTCAATCGCCTCACCGAAGGCTTATCTGCTCGTGTGGTGGTCAAGCTTGAGTATGCCAATCCAGCAAGTTCGGTCAAGGATCGCATTGCCCTTTCTATGATTGACGATGCCGAAAAATCAGGGCTTTTGACCAAAGACACCACCATCGTTGAGGCGACCAGTGGCAATACAGGCATTGGGCTTGCCATGGTGGCAGCGGCACGAGGTTACCGCTTGGTGATTACCATGCCTGAGAGCATGAGCCTTGAGCGTCGTGCGTTGCTTCGTGCGTATGGGGCCAAGCTTGTGTTGACGCCAGCGGCTGAGGGCATGGGTGGGGCGATTGCCAAAGCCAATGAGCTTGCTGCCCAAGACGGCTATTTTATGCCACGCCAATTTGATAATTTAGCCAATCCACAAATCCACCGTACAACAACAGCCGAAGAGATTTGGGCGGATACAGATGGTCAGGTGGATATTTTTGTCTCAGGTGTGGGTACAGGTGGTACAGTGACAGGTGTCGGTGAGACACTCAAAGCCAAAAAAGAAGCCATTCAAATTGTTGCAGTTGAGCCATTGGCTTCACCTGTTTTATCAGGCGGCGAAAAAGGCCCGCACCCAATTCAAGGCATTGGTGCAGGGTTTATCCCATCAGTACTCAATACGGATATCTATGATGAGGTCATCAAAGTCGCCAATGAAGATGCCTTTAGTGTGGCACGAGATATGGCAGCCAAAGAAGGCTTGCTTGTTGGTATCTCATCAGGTGCGGCAGTTTCGGCGGCACTTGAATTGGCAGCACGAGAAGAAAACGCAGGTAAGCTTATCGTCGTCATCATACCATCATCAGGTGAGCGTTATTTGTCAACGGCATTATTTGCTGATTTGGCGCAATAATACCGATCACAAACTAATCACAAAACCATCGATTGCGGTATCATACCCATCGATGGTTTTTGTTTTTGGCACGTTTTCTGCTCGTTATTTCAGTCAAGCAAATCAATGTTGACCGATCCATTGGTTAAAATGATTCTATCAACAACGTCTAAAATCTTGGTTTTATCCATAGTATGAAGTGTTTGTTTTTGAATTTCAGCAATTGCTTCAATATTGTTAAATACATCCGTAAATTCTATTATTAAAGCACCTTTTCCATAAAGTTCTGTATATTCATGAACTTGAGCTTCATTGCATATGCTTGTATAGATTTTATCAAAGTAAGGATTGAGATACGAGTCTGGAGATGTGCATATGATTATGCCGGACTTCATACCTGTACCAAGTCTATACTTCGCTTGCCAGCCATTGTTGTTTTTTAGATAAGATGGACGCATAAATCACTCCTTTTGGTTGAAAAAATTTGATTAATTGATTATTTTATACCTGTTGAATTTAATATAACAAATCTATCATGACCAAACAAAATCTACCAACATTAACAACCGCTGATACAGAAATTGCCCTATCTAGAGTAAGTACCAGTCTATCCATTGCCAATAAACTATTGGCAAATATCGATCCATTTGAGCGGCATTGGTGCTGGTGGAATGGTCTTACAGAGGAATGGAAGCGACAGCTAACTCGATCATATCTGGATTGGGATGAGGATATATTGGAGGTCGAGCATGACAAGCAGAGAATGCGAGAGGTATTAAGTGCTTTGACTGCAGAATCAGTGTTAAGTATTGGTCGTTATTTATCTCAAGATGCATTTCAGTATGTGAAATGTTTGTCTTATTTAAAAAATTTATCAGAGCTTAGCTTTTGGAATGCACAAGGGCATATTGAACTAGATTTTGTTCAATTCTTGCCAAAGTTAAAAAGCCTACAATTGGCAAGCTATGAGGGCACTGCCGTATTTTGGACTCCTTTAGATATTGATAATATTTCTTATTTGACGAGTTTAAAACATTTGGAGAATTTGGTTTTTGGCGGTCAAAATCTCTATGATATTAGTTCTTTGGCACAATTGACAAGCCTAAAATCACTTGAATTTACTGCTGAAAATATTTCAGATTTTTCATGTCTTGAAAATCTGAACAATTTGGTTTATTTAAGCGTGGGGTATGCCAAATCTATTTCTTATTTAAATCTTGAAAAGATGCATTATCTTGAAACTTTGGAAATTGAGTTTTGTTCTGACTTTAACTGGGGCGGGGTTATTTTATCGGATTTGGCCAAGCTTGAGGTATTAAATATTCGTGGGAATGGATTGTTAAATCTTGAGCGGCTGTCCAAAATTAACTGTTATAACCTAAAAGAATTTGATTGTAGTTTTAATCATATTTCTGAAATATCTTGCTTACAAGACCTAGGTAGTCTTGAAGCTCTAAAGGCGTTTTCAAATAATATTTTCAATATTCTTCCCTTAAAAAACCTAAAAAATTTAAGATTGCTAAGCTTGGGCGGAAATAATATCACTAATGTTGAAAGCTTGACAGATTTGGTGGATTTGGAGTTTTTGGATCTTAGGTCAAACCAAATTACCAATGTGACTTCATTGGCAGGACTCACAAAATTAACATCTTTGGTTTTAAATGATAATCCAATCAGTCAATGGCAAATTGATCATCTAAGTGCTTTATTACCAAATTGCACTATTTATTTTGGCGATGATTATCCGCCAAATGTGATTGAAACAATTATTTTCTATGGTTGGGTGTGGGGAGGTGATGAATAACCATGCAAACTGAAGCGCTCTTTTCTAATATTGCCGAGCGAATACAAACAGAAATCCAATCTGCCAAGCAAGAGATTTATGTGGCAGTTGCTTGGTTTACTCACCGAGAACTGTTTGCTGCTTTGCTACAAAAAGCACAATCAGGTGTAAAAGTACAATTGATGATTTCCAACGATGACATCAATCAAAATGCCATTGATTTTGAACAGCTCAATTTGGGTAAGTCTGCCATCTATCGGGTTGGTGATGGCAATATGGATTTGATGCATAATAAATTCTGTGTGATTGATGGTTATACAGTGATAACTGGTTCATACAATTGGAGTTATAAGGCTCAAAAGAATCATGAAAATATTATCATTACCAAAGGTGATGATGTGTTGGCGAAGCAATTTATCAATCAGTTTGTTGCACTTCGTCAAATGTATTTTGGTTCAATGCAGGATGCACAATCGGTCGATTTTGATTTGAACAAAGTTATTCGGCGACTAGATATTTTAAAAAATTACATTTTGCTAGGAGACGAAGAGGATATTGCTAGAGAGCAAGATAAGTTGGCAACATATCAGCATGATGAATTGGATTTGATTCTTCAAAGTTTACATGCACAGCAGTATCATCAGGCAATACAGCTGATTGAAGAATTCATTCAGAAAAATAAGCAGATCTCTTTGTTTGTTGATGCAGAATTGACCGCACTGAAGTTTGAAATTCGAAAGCTAGAGCATCAATTGTTGGCTTATGATACAGAAAAAACTGAACTTGAAAAGTTGCTTTCGGATTTTCACCATGCTCATACAGAGGTGCTGGGTGATTGTATTGAGCGCTTGTTATTCCTTAAGAAGCAGTTGGCGAGCAATGAAGAGGAATACCGTGAGGCAGAGCGAGATGAGCAAACTTATCGAGAGCAGGCGATTCTAGAGCGTGAAAAGCAAATTATTCAATTAAGCGATGAAGAAAAAAGAGTATTGAAACAGGCTTATCGCAAAGCCAGCCAAATATGCCATCCCGATAGAGTTGGTGATGAGATGAAAGAGCGAGCTCAAGAAATTTTTGTTGAGCTTAATCATGCCTATGAGAAAAATGATTTGCAAGCGGTGCAAAATATTTTGAAGCAATTGCAAAACGGTGTCTTTAAAACCAAATCAGATACAGTCAACCAAAAGGATGAATTGCAAGCTGAGATTGCAACACTTAAGGCAAAAATTGCTCAACTTGAACAGCAAATTTGTGCAATTAAAGACAGTGAAAGCTATCAAGAGATTATGCAAATTGATGATTGGCAGCAGTATTTTTCAGAAGTTAAGGTGCAATTACAAGATGAGATTGTACGACTTGAAGAGATGTTATAATACCCATCGATGGTTTTATTTTAGGATAATCACATGACCCCAAGCCGAGAGATTGCCGATTTACTTGCCCTGATGGCAAAACTTCGCAGTGATTGCCCTTGGGATGCCAAGCAGACCAACCAAAGCCTGACGCCCTATGTCATCGAAGAAGCTTATGAGCTCATCGAAGCCATTCAGACCGACGATGGCTCGGCATTTGCCACAGAGCAGCTCAAAAGTGAGTTGGGCGATGTGCTATTACAGGTGGTTTTTCATACGCATTTATATCAAGAGGCAGGGCGTTTTGATATGTCGGCTGTGATTTTGGCATTACAAGATAAGCTAATCCGCCGCCACCCGCATGTTTTTGAGCAAGAAAATTTACAAACCGATGCTGATGTCAAACGCCGATGGGATGAGATTAAAGCCCAAGAAAAAGCACATTTGGCGGCTTTGGGTCAGCCCATACGCCTGTTGTCTGATGTCAAGGCAGGTAGTGCACTCATGCAATCTCAGCATTTACAAGGCAAAGCAGCAAGCGTTGGCTTTGATTGGTCAAATCTGCAAGGTGTACTTGATAAACTCAATGAAGAATTGGGCGAGCTTTATGAGTTATTGCCTTTGGGTGATTTTAATTATAAAACAGATACGCTAAGCGATAATCAAAAACAAAAATTATCTGATGAGCTGGGCGATGTGCTGTTTGTGTTGACCAATTTGGCACGCCATTTGGATATTGATAGCGAGATGGCACTTCAGGGCACTGTCGGTAAATTTCGTCGCCGTTTTGCATTTGTTGAGCAGTCGCTGACGGAACGGGGTAAATCGTTTGAGAATAGTGATTTGGCAGAAATGGATCGTTATTGGGAGATGGCAAAGGCAAATGAAACTTAATACTTTATCAGCCATCGCCTTATTATTTGGCGGTCTTTTGTATGCAGGCTTTGGATATGCCAATCCGCCCAAACAGTGCTATGCTGATACAAAAAGTGCCTATCAAGCACTGATAAGTACCCAAAAATCCAAACGCCTAAATATCAATACCGCAAGCCAAGCTGACTTTATAAGCTTGGTGGGCGTGGGGCATAAGACCGCCCAAGCCATCGTGGATTATCGGCACGAGCATGGCAAATTTGATTCAGTTCAATCACTGATGAATGTCAAAGGTATTGGACCTGCCATTTTAAATAAGAACCGTCACCGCTTAAGCGTGGCAAATTAATCTTGAGCAATCATAAATTTTTTAGCCCAACTGAAAAAATACCCAAAATCAAACTGATATCACCCCAATTTTGGTGAAAATATTGGTTTTTTATTCGCTTTTTTGATGGATAAGCGGTAAAATAAAGGATTTACTTCAGTCAGTTTTTGGGCAATGCCCCAGTAATCAAGGAGTAGGCATGGGCAAAGTGCCTAAAAAGCCAAAACAAACCAAAAAGAGTATTTGTACCACACATTCAGCCAAATCGCTGCGACTACAAAAAGGCAGTTTGCCGCACAGTATTGTCGAGGTCATCGGCACACTACAAAAAGCAGGATTTGATGCTTATATTGTTGGCGGTGGCGTTAGAGACAGCTTACTTGGTTTGGCACCTAAGGATTTTGATGCGGTGACCGATGCAAGACCGCATGAGATTAAGGCAATTTTTGGGGGTCGTTGTCGTATCATTGGGCGGCGTTTTCAGTTGGCACATGTGTATTCAGGTCGTGAGATGATTGAGGTGGCGACTTTTCGCGCTCCGCCCAAAGACGATACACATACCACCGAAGATGGCATGATCACCCGTGATAATGTTTGGGGCGACATCGAGCAAGATTTTGCTCGTCGTGATTTTTCTATCAATGCGTTGTATTATCAGCCAATTAAGGGTGAAGTGCTGGATTTTTGTGGTGCATTAAAAGACATCGACAGTCATACGCTTCGCTTACTTGGTGATGCCAAGGTGCGTATTGAAGAAGACCCTGTTCGTCTGCTTCGTGCGTTGCGATTTAAGGCGAAACTGGGTTTTGAATTTGATCAAGATTTGGCAAATCAATTTCATCAAGACAATTGGACGCTTTTGGAGCAAGTCTCTGCCCATCGTCTTTATGATGAAACTCAAAAAATGTTCGGTGGTGGCTATTTGACGCCGCTGTTGCCACTGTTGTTTGAACATGGGGCGATGTCAAGTTTGATGAGCTTTGCACCCAATGAGCCGACGCCTTTGATGATGGTGGTCGCCCAAAATACCGATCGGCGTATCGCAGCAGACAAAAGTGTCAATCCAGCATTTTTTTATGCAGCGATGCTGTGGGAAAATTATCTGTATCAATTGGCGAAATATAAAAAGCGTGGCTTACCGTTTCATGAAGCACAGATTAAGGCTGCCGAAAAAACCATTGACGCCCAGCGTATCAAAACTGCCATACCTAAGTTTGCCGAACAATTCATTACAGATATTTGGTTGCTTCAGCCTAAGCTTGTCAATCCAAGGGTGCGTGATATCGCTAATTTGGAGCGTCTGCCAAAATTTCGTGCCGCATTTGATTTTTTGGTACTCAGAGAAGGTTATGATACCCATCCATTATCTGAGCCGACCCAAAATATGGGTGCTTGGTGGCAGGCGTATCAGGACGCCAGTGCTGTTGATAAAGCGATCATGATTGAGGCGTTTGGTACGCAAGCAGGCACGCCAAAGCGTCGCCGTGATCGTAATGCCAAAAAAGATACCAAGACTCGTGAGCTTGAGCAGCTTAAAGAGTTGTCTTTGCGTAGTGACGATGAGCTAATCAAAACACGCCCTGAACCATTATTTGTGGTGGCGGGTGCAGAAGATTTGGTCAAAAAAACCAAAGCACGAACCAAATTGCCAACGCCTGCCGTGCCTACGCCTGTCTTTGAGCCAGTGAATTTTACACAAGCTGATTTTGAAAAATTGCTTGCCAATGATGAGCCGTATATTCCAGCATCTCGCCATCGTAAGCGTAAACCATCATCCACTTTATCCATCAAAGAGCGTGAACAAGGGTTGATCAAGCAGTCAGACGAGCATTGGTCTGGCTCTAAACAATCGGCTCAAACAAAAAAACCATCACGCCATCAATCTAAACAAGTTGATGGTGTCACTGATATTGAGCCTAAGCTTGTAGAAAATCAAGCCAAGCCAAAAAGAACACGCCGCCGTAAATCTAATGCCAAACCAAAGGCAGACAGCATATGACCACTTGTTTTATTGGACTTGGTGGCAACATTACCAATGAACTTGGCACTCCCACCGAGCATATCATCAACGCCGTACAAGCCTTCAAACAGTCGCCACATTTTACCGATGTGAAAATGTCATCACTGTATCAATCCAAAGCCTTTGGCATCACCGACCAACCCGATTTTATCAATGCGGTATTAAGTGCCAATACCAGCTTACCACCGCTTGAGTTGCTTGATTTTTGTCAAGGTCTTGAACAGACCGCCAAAAGAGTGCGATTGCGTCATTGGGGTGAGCGGTCTTTGGATGTGGATATTTTGTTATATGGTGATAAACGCATTCATCATGAACGGCTGACCGTGCCACATCAAGGCTTATTTGAACGAAATTTTGTGTTAATTCCAATGCTTGAAATTGATGAGTGTTTGCTGGTTAATGGGCAAAAATTGGCGGATTTAAATGAAAGTAACAGCTGGCAAGGTTTGAATAAACTGACATAAGTTTGGATAAACTGCCATCAAAGGAGCAACACATGACCCCCATTGAAACGATTATCCAAGCCACCATGCTAAGTGCCGAAGAAATTAAACAGCTATGACTGAAACGGTCATCACTTAAACAGCCATTACCCTAAAAAGGCAATCCTATGAGCGACCAAGCCCCATCATCAATCACCCCCAAACCCAAAGCACCCATCACCCTATCTACTTTAAACAAACTAAAAGCAGAGGGTAAAACATTTTCTTGCCTAACTTGTTACGAGGCAAGTTTTGCTCACGCCATGCAGTTGGCAGACATTGACACCATTTTAATCGGTGATAGTCTGGGCATGGTTGTCCAAGGACAAAGCTCAACCTTGCCAGTGGGCGTTCAAGACATGGTTTATCACACTCAAAATGTGGTGCGTGGTAATTCTCATGCCTTAATCTTATGCGATTTGCCATTCATGAGTTATGCCACCTTATCTGATGCCATCACCAGTGCCAAGGCGGTCATGCAAGCAGGGGCGAATGTGGTCAAAATTGAAGGGGGTAGCGAGCTTAGCGACACTGTTAAGGTCTTGACCAATAACGGCGTGCCTGTGTGCGTGCATTTGGGATTAACGCCGCAGTCGGTCAATGTCTTTGGTGGCTATAAAGTACAAGGTAAAACAGACGCCCAAGCGGATAAATTGATGAGAGACTGTACGGCGGTGGTGAATGCTGGGGCGAGTCTTTTGTTGCTTGAATGCGTGCCAGCACCGCTTGCCAAAGCCGTTACCGAGCGGTTTGATGTGCCTGTCATTGGTATTGGGGCGGGTGTGGATACAGATGGGCAAGTGTTGGTCATGCACGACATGCTTGGCATTTATACCCGAAAACCTGCCAAATTTGTCAAGAATTTTTTGACCGATGACAGCAACCAAACCAAAGACATTGTTGGGGCGTTTAAGGCCTATCATCATGCAGTCAAGCAGCGTGCCTTTCCAACAAAACAGCACAGTTTTTAGGATAAAAACATGAACATCTGTCACACCATCAAAGACTTAAAAAACAAATTAAACCCCTTACGCAACCAAAAAATAGCCTTAGTCCCAACCATGGGCAATTTACATGATGGACATTTATCCCTTGTGAATCTTGCCAAGCAACATGCCGATGTTGTGGTGGTGAGTATCTTTGTCAATCCCACTCAGTTTGGGGCGGGTGAAGACTTTGCCAGTTACCCACGCACGCTTGATGACGATTGCCAAAAACTTGCCAAAGCTGGCGTGGCGTTGGTTTTTGCCCCAAGTGTGGATGAGATGTATCCCATCTATCCGCCCAATGTTCAAATCCTATCAGGCAGCATCAGCAAGATATTATGTGGTCAGACACGCCCCACGCATTTTGACGGTGTGGGCTTGGTGGTGAGTAAGCTGTTTAATATCGTTCGTCCTGATGTGGCGGTATTTGGCAAAAAAGACTACCAGCAACTTGCCATCATTTACCAATTGGTGCAAGAATTAAATTTTGAGATTGACATTATTGGCGGTGAGATTGTCAGAGCCGATGACGGTTTGGCGTTATCGTCTCGCAACCAGTATTTGACCGAGCAAGAGCGTGCCATCGCCCCACGGCTGGCACAGGCCTTACAACAGCTTGCAGGTGGGTTAAAGTCTGCAAATTTTGCTGATTTTGATATGATGATGCAAAAAACTAAAGATGAATTAACTCATGATGGTTTTACGGTGGATTATTTGCAAGTACTCAATCAGCAACTGCAACCTGCTAGCTGCCATGATAAAAACTTGGTGATTTTGACCGCTTGTTATTTGGGTGGGGCAAGACTGTTGGATAATTTGGAAGTTGCCTTAAATTAATGTTAATAATCCATGTTCATCTAAACCCATGTTCATCTAAACCCATGTTCATCAAACCCATGTAACTGGTTTTGCTCATTTTGCTAAGGAAATATGATGCCCAAACTCATTGCCCCAAACTCAATCATTGTGGTGTCAGGGCGTTCAGGTTCAGGAAAAACCTCCGTACTCAACACCTTAGAAGATTTTGGCTATTATCCGCTTGATAATTTGCCTTTATCCATCGTGCCACTTGCCATAGAAAAATTGGTCAATGACAGCCAGATTCATCGCATTGCTGTGGGGATAGATGTCCGCACCCCCAAAGCGGATTTATCCAACTTTGGTCAAGTGTATGACAGCTTGATACAAACCTATGGCAAGACCGCTTTGAGTGTGTTATATACCACCGCCCAAGATGATGTACTGGTCGCGCGCTATGATGCCACTCGCCGAGTACATCCATTGATGGCGATGGCTGGCAATCTGCCCAATGCCATTCAAAAGGAAACTGCGCTGCTTGAACCGATTGCCTGCCATGCCGATATCAAAATTGACACCAGTTTGTTAAACATTCATGAGCTAAAAAACAGCCTAAGACAACATTTGGGCGTGGATAATCATATCATCGTTAATGTGCTGTCGTTTGGGTTTAGGCATGGCACGCCAAAAGATGCTGATTTTGTCTTTGATGTGCGTACCTTGCCAAACCCACATTGGCAGATGGATTTGCGTCCTTTGACAGGGCTTGATGCACCTGTGCAGGAATTTTTTGCTCAATTTTCTGCCGTGCATGAGATGACGCATGACATCAGCACATTTTTATTAAAGTGGCTGCCTGATTTTATTGAGAACAATCGCCATTTTGTGACCATTGCCATTGGTTGTACAGGGGGTAAGCACCGCTCGGTATTTGTCAGCCAAGCGGTGGGGGAGATATTAACTGGTCATTTGCCTGATAAAATGCAGGTGAATGTTAAGCACCGTGAAAAATCTTTTTGGTGAGTTTATGAATGCGATGATAAAAAAATTATTACAAGGGCAAGCGGTAGAGTGGCGAGCGTTGGGGGAGGTTGCCAAAAAA
>NZ_KV796860.1:61020-109682 GCF_001809255.1 Moraxella sp. HMSC061H09 | reverse complement strand
AAAAAATTTCATCAGGTGGTACGCCTAAAACAGGCATTCCTGAATACTATAATAATGGCGAAATCCCTTGGCTTCGTACCCAAGAAGTTAATTTTAATGATATTTATGACACAGGCGTAAAAATTATAGAACCAGGTGTTAAAAATTCAAGTGCAAAATGGATACCTGCAAATTGCGTTATTATAGCAATGTATGGGGCAACTGTTGGGCGTGTTGGTATCAATAAAATTCCAATGACAACCAATCAGGCATGTGCAAATATTGAAGTAAATGAAGAAATTGCTGAATATCGCTACGTATATTACTGTTTAGCCAATCAATATGAATATATTAAATCACTGGGAACGGGTTCTCAAACCAATATTAACGCTCAGATTGTCAAAAAACTTAAAATCCCAATCCCACCCCTATCTGTTCAAAGTCAAATCGTTGCCATTTTGGACACATTTGACACGCTGACCCAATCCATCAGCGAAGGTCTGCCCAAAGAAATAAAGCTGCGTCAAAAGCAATATGAGTATTACCGTGAGCAGTTATTAAATTTTAAAGCGACGATTTAACGATTTAACGATTTAAACAATCATGATTAAAAGGTTATTATTCATGAATGTCGAAACACCCAACCCAAAAACCGCCAAACATATGGCGACAAGCGTGATTTTTATGCTGTCTGTGATGGCAGGTACGCCCAGCTGGGCAACCGATAGCGATGCTGTTCAAACCAGTAAAGACAGCACCATCGCACAACAAGCCGATGAGTTTTTTGAATTGGCGGTTCGCTATGATCAGGCATCAGATTACCCCATGGCGGTGCGTGAATACCAAAAAGCGGCCGAACTTGGGCATTACGAGCGATGTATAATTTGGCGGTTGCCTATTTTCAAGGTGATGGCATCCAGCAAAATTATCAAAAAGCACAGGCGTGGTATCAAAAGGCGGCGGATATGGGTCATGCCAGTGCCAAATATAATTTGGGCAGCATGTATTTTTATGGGCAAGGGGTTGCTGCAAATCAAAGCCACGCACTCGCACTCTGGCAACAGGCCGCCAAACAAGGCAATGCAAAAGCCGCCCATAATATTGGCGTGTATTATTACAAATCAAATCTTGAACAAAATAAAGCAGCAGCAAAACAGTGGTTTTTGGTCTCGTGTCAGTTGGGCTTATCTGATGGGTGCATCAAGCATGATAATTTTGATAAATTAACCACAAATTAATGATAAATTAACGACAAATATAAGGTATCTTATGATTGATTGGTCAAAAATGGACATGCGAGTGTCTCGCACTGAGATTAAAAAATCCCATGAGCGTTTGCAAGCATTATCCGAACCGCTTGCCAAATTGTCCAAAAAACAGCTTGCCAATTTGCCAGTAAGTGAATATTTTTTGGATGAATTAAAGCATTTAACCAATATAGACAGCCACGCCGCCAAAAACCGCCAAATCAAACGAGTGGGTAAACTCATCATTGAAGAAAACCGCCACGCGCTAACGCAGGCGTTATTTGAATGTCAATTTACCCCCGAGCAAATTGCCAAGATTGAAACATGGTATGATCGCCTAAAACTGTCTGATGAAAGCACCATTAAGCAGTTTGTTAAGCAATTTAAAAAGGCGGAATATAACAGTATTTATCAACTGCTTTTGTGGATAGAATACGCCAAACATTTGGGCGATGATGAGCTATTGGCTGAAAGCGTGGCAGATTTTGAAAGTTATGTTAAAGAGGTGGCGATATTGTCTAAATGATGATTTGATGGCTGGGTTTTGTCTTGGCATGAGTACAATATCAGCCAATCACCAAAATACCGATAGATCATCGGTATTTTGGGCAGACGAAATAAACGCACAGATTGGCTGATTTTAACATTTGTGGGTTATTGTTTTTCTTCACGCACTTTATTAATCAAAAAATCCACGACTTGAGGCACTTTGGCATCTTCACCGGAAACCACATACTTACCATGAACAACCACAGCAGGCACGCCAGATAGACCATAGCGTGTCGCAGCTGCTTTGGCACGCTCGATTTTGGTGGTTACGGCAAAAGAATTATACAGGCTGTCAAATTTTGCCTTATCGATGCCTTTAGAGGCGTACCAGTTACCAAGCTCTTGTTGTGAACTGATAATGTTGCGATTGCCATCTTTGTGGACGGCATCAAATAATGCTTGATGGGTTTTTTCTTGGGCGTCTAGTTGCTGGGCAGCATAAAAGCCACGAGCACCCACTTCCCACACTGGATTCATCGCCGCAGGTGTCTGAAAAAATGCCACATCAGCAGGGCGTGTTTTTGCCCATTTTTGCATATGTGGCTCAAGATGATAGCAATGTGGGCAACCGTACCAAAAAAATTCACGCACCACAATGACGTCACCTGCGATAGTTTCAGGATTGGGTAATACTTTATAGTCCTGACCTTCGACAAAGTTTGCTTGTGCCAAAGTTGCAACACTTAGCATGGTTGTGAGTAATGCTGTTTTTAATGCAAATTTCATAAAATTTCCTTGTTGTAAGATAAAGCCTAAAATCTGATGATGATATCAATGTTAAAGACAAAAATCTGATGAGCTATAGTTTATCGTATTTTTTGTCAAATGTGGCAACAGTTTTCTTAAGGTTTCGTTGCAGATTGTGTAAATTTTTTGCCATCAGTGTGCGGCCTACGCTGGTTTATTTTGGTATGATCTTGATGGTTTCATCATGGATTGTATTTGATTTTTAAGAGTTTTGGGTGCTTAAGATGAGTAATGATGACCTTAAATTGTAAAAGTAGTCAAATACCGTTAAAAATGATAAAATAAAAAAATTTAGCCAAATAAAACAAAACCAAAGGATGATGCCATGCAAAGTCATGATACTGCCACCATCAACAGCATAAACTCTGCCAGCGATACCAACCAAGCGATCAATAATGCTGATTTTGACGAAATTAGTAAATTCACCAAATTGGCGGATGAGTGGTGGGATCGCATGGGTGCGTTTAAATCATTGCATGATATCAACCCACTGCGTCTAAACTGGATTGAAGATCGTGTGAATGACTGTTATGGTTCATCGTTGGTTGCCAAATCGGTGGTAGATATCGGCTGCGGTGGGGGGATTTTGGCACATTCGATGGCGGTGCGTGGTGCGAGCGTTTTAGGGATTGACTTGGGTGATGAAAACCTAAAAGTGGCCGGTATCCACGCCGCCAAAACAGGCATAGATGGGCTTGATTTTCGCTGCGTTGCTGCAGAGGAGTTGGCGGCAGAACACGCTTCTGGTTTTGATGTCGTGACTTGTATGGAGATGCTTGAGCATGTGCCTGATCCTAGTGCGATTGTGCAGGCGTGTTATGATTTATTAAAGCCGGGTGGTGTGTGTGTGATGAGTACCATTAATCGCAACCCAAAATCTTATCTGTTTGCGATCATTGGTGCTGAATATGTCTTAAATTTGGTGGATAAAGGGACGCACGATTGGCATAAGTTCATCACGCCAGCGGAGTTAGACCAAATGGCGATGAGCGTTGGTTTTCAAAGATGTGATTTGACGGGTCTGCATTATAATCCTATTACCCAGCATTATTGGCTGTCTAATAAAAATGTTGATGTCAATTATATGATGGCATTTACCAAACCAAACACACAAACAGATACCCCAAAACACACCTAAGGAAGCTTTATGACACAGCCCATTCAAGCCGTGTTCTTTGATTTGGACGGTACATTGATTGATACCGCACCTGATTTTGTTCGTATCATTCAGCAGATGTGTGCCGATGAGGGACTATCTGCCCCCAGTGAAGCAGCGATACGAGAGCAGGTGTCAGCAGGCGCGCGTACTATGGTTCAGCTGATGTTTGCCGAGCAACTTGGGCAAATCTGTGATGACGATCCACGACTATTAAGCCGCCGCCAAGCTTTTTTGGATCGTTATGAAATCGATGTTTGTGTAGATAGCCGAGTATTTGAGGGGCTTGAGGTCTTACTTGAAAAACTTGAGGGGTATCATATCCCTTGGGGCATTGTTACCAATAAGCCACGCTATTTGACAGAAAACTTATTGGACAAGCTAAATTTATCATCACGATGTGGTGTTTTGGTCTGTCCTGATGATGTCAAAAATCCCAAACCTGACCCTGAGCCTTTATATTTGGCGTGCCAAAAAATTGGCGTTGAACCGTTGGCATGTATTTATATTGGTGATCATCGCCGAGACATTGAGGCAGGGCGGGCTGCTGGTATGCAGACAGCCATCGCAGGGTTTGGTTATTTATCGGCAGCGGATTTGGCAAGTATCGATACTTGGGGTGCTGATGTTATCATGCAGACACCCAAAGCGTTGACGGATTGGGTTTTGCAACAAGTTTTATAAGGTGACTTTCATTGTCGCTTAAGTGGGTTATTGTTGGACCCAAAAGGTATTATATTACCTTATTTTCTTCTCATAAATTTCATATCAATTTAACATAGAGCTAACAAAAAGCTCAATTAGCCACTGGATAAAACATGACAACCATGCGTTCACATGATGCAATTCGTGATTTTCAATTCACCAAAGACAGTCTAAAAGATAAAATTATTTTGGTGACAGGTGCAGGCGATGGGATAGGCAAAGTTGCTGCTTTGACTTATGCCAAATGCGGTGCAACGGTTCTTTTGCTGGGTAAAACTCAATCAAAACTTGAAGTGGTTTATGATGAAATTGAGGCACTTGGGTTGGCGTTGCCTGCCATTTTACCCATGGATCTTGAGCGGGCAGATTTTGCACAGATGCAAAAGCTGGCAGGCTTAATTGAAAAAGAATTTGGACATCTTGATGGCGTGCTACATAATGCAGCCATTTTGGGGACATTGACGCCACTTGAGATGTACGATCCGATCACCTTTGAGCAGGTCATGCGGGTGAATATGACAGCCGTATTCATGCTGACCCAAAGCCTAATTCCGCTACTGCGTGCAGCCCAAAGCGGCTCGGTGGGATTTACAAGCAGCAGCGTGGGTGCAAGACCAAGAGCGTTTTGGGGTGCTTATGCACTCTCAAAACAAGCGGTTGAGGGTATGGCAACCATTTTCACCCAAGAAACCCAAAACATGACAGCACTTCGGTTTAATTGTATCAATCCTGGTGCAACTCGTACCAATATGCGTGCACATGCTTTTCCAGGTGAGGACCCTTATACACTTAAGACGCCTGAGGATATCATGCCAGTTTATGTGTATTTGATGACAGATGAAGCAAGTGGTATTAAAGGTCAAGTGATTGATTGCCAACCAAAAAATACTTAGCTAATCAAGCCAACACAAATAGCATCATGACTATCATCAAATCAGCCTTAACCTACACTCTTTAAACCAGTCGTGGCAAATTTTTCAATCAAAACTTCACCAAATGGGTGTTACTGTGAGTTTGTTTCAAAACTTTATGATTATTCTTGTACTGATTTTGACATCGAGTTTTTTCTCGATTTCAGAAATTGCTTTGGCAGGTTCAAGAAAAATCAAACTTAAATTACTGGCAGAATCAGGCGATGACCGTGCCGAGAAAGTCTTAAAATTGCAAGAAAATTCAGCTGATTTTTTTGCCACTTCACAAATTGGCCTAAATGCTGTCGCCATTTTGGGCGGTTCGGTTGGTGAAAGTGCCTTGCGTCCTTATTTTTCCGAATGGATTGGCTTGGTATATCAAGGGATTTGGCTTGACAGCATCGCTTTTTTTTCGTCGTTTGTTTTGGTAACACTGCTATTTATTTTATATGCTGACCTGATTCCCAAACGCATTGCAATGATTAATCCTGAGCGAGTGGCTTTGGTGGTCATCAATCCGATTTTATGGACAATTCGTGTGGTCAAGCCCTTGGCATGGATCATCAATACCATCGCAGATGTGACTTTTCGGCTTTTTAAATTTGATACGGCTCGTGATGACAGTATCACCTTTGATGATATTTCTGCCATTGTTGATGCTGGGGCAGAGGCTGGCGTTCTGATGGAACAAGAACAGCACTTTATCGAAAATGTTTTTGAACTTGAAGAACGCACCGTGCCATCATCGATGACGGCTCGTGAGGATGTGGTATATTTTGCACTCAGTGAAAGCGAGGAGAGTATTCGTCAAAAGATTGCCGATTATCCTTATTCTAAATTTTTGGTCTGTAATGAGCATATCGACCAAGTCATCGGTTATGTCGATACCAAGGATATTTTGGTACGAATTTTAAGCGAACAGCCAATTTTTCAGCTGAATGAATCTACCATTCGTAATGTACTGATTATTCCAGATACACTCACTTTATCCGAGCTTTTGGATAAATTTCGTGCCAGTAATGAAAAAATGGCGGTAGTCATTAATGAATATGCATTGGTTGTTGGGCTAATTACACTATCAGATATTATGATGACTGTCATGGGCGATTGGGCAGCCGCTGAGCCTGAAGATTTACAAATCATTCGCCGTGATGAAAATTCATGGCTGATTGATGGGATTACGCCGATTGATGATGTTAAACATGCCCTTGATATTAATGAGTTTCCTGATTGGGATCATTATGAGACGCTGGCGGGCTTTATTATGTATCGCCTGCGTAAGATTCCACGCCCTGCAGACTGGGTAGAGCATGAGGGCTTTAAATTTGAGGTGGTAGATATCGACCATTATAAGATTGACCAACTTTTGGTAACTCGCCTAGAGCAACTGCCCAAGCACGAAGACTAAGATTCATCTTCTGCCTTTATGCACACAAAGTTCAGTGGTTCATTGTCTGATTTGATAAGCGATTGGCTTCATCGACAAGTATCATTATCATAAGGAGCCTGTATGGCATCAAATACACGATTTGGTTTACCCATTTGGTCAATGCTCTTGCCATTGGTGGCTTGGGGGTTATTTTTTGTGGGCATAAAAACCCATCTGCTGTTACAAATTTTGGGGGGCGTGTTTTTAATTGGTAGTGTGTTATCGGCAGTTTATCACACAGAGGTGGTCGCGCATAAGGTCGGAGAGCCTTTTGGTACCATTATTTTAGCGTTAGCCATTACCATCATTGAGGTCGCACTCATCATCTCGCTGATGGTCACAGGCGGGGATAATGCAGCGTATTTACCTCGTGATACGGTTTTTGCAGCAATTATGTTGATTTTAAATGGGATTCTTGGGATGTCGCTGATGATTGGCGGTCTAAAACATCGAGAACAATTTTTTGGGCAAAAATCTGCCAGCACCGCATTAATTACACTGGTCTCAATTTTGGTGATGACCTTAATTTTACCAAATTTTACCACTTCCACCACGCAAGGCACTTATTCATCAGCACAGCTTATGTTTGTGGCGGTGGCCTCTTTGGTATTGTATGGTTCATTCATCATGGTTCAGACAGTGCGTCATCGTGATTATTTTTTGGCAGCTGATGATGATTTGGATCACCATGCCCAACCACCAAGCACAAAGATTACAACCATCAGCTTTATATTTTTGTTAATCTGTTTGGGCATTGTGGTCATGCTTGCCAAGAGCCTAAGCCCCAGCATTGAGGCGGCAGTTGCTTATATGGGTGCACCTGTCGCGTTGGTTGGGGGGATCATTGCAGCGGTGGTGTTAATGCCCGAGGGATTGGCGGCATTAAATGCGGCACGCCACAATCGTTTTCAGACCAGCTTAAACTTAGCATTAGGTTCAGCATTGGCAAGTATTGGCTTAACCATTCCTGCTGTCACCATTGTTTGCTTAATTTATGATATTCCATTGGTGCTAGGTTTAGATGGTAAATCTATGGTATTGCTTGGTTTATCAACTTTTATTGTCATGCTGTCACTTAATCAAGGACGCACGAACATTTTATACGGCATTGTATTGTTGGTGAATTTATCGGCGTATGTTTTCACCATCATTGCACCATAAATGACCGCGATTGTCGTCCCTTGAATTCTAGTCAAATGATGGGCAATATTTTGGGTTGTCTCATGAAAATATCGCCACTCATCTTAATGTTAAATCGTTTATCATTAAGATGAGTTGTTTTTTATCTTGCATTTTAAAAATTATTATTTATAATAACTACTAATATGTTTATTACTATTTATAATTAAAAGGAATTGCGGTGAGTGTAACTCTAAGACAGCTCAAAGCCTTTTTGTTGGTAGCTGAACAAAATAGTTTTACCAAAGCAGCCGAGACATTGTGTCTCACACAATCAGCATTGTCTGGATTAATCAAAGAGCTTGAACAGAATTTGGGTGTCAAATTATTTGACCGCACAACTCGCAAACTGCATTTATCTGATGCTGGTATGCGACTTTTGCCACAAGCTCGGCGTGTGCTTAATGAGATGTCAGTTTTAAATGAAAAGGTGAATAACCTAAAATCACTGCATCAAGGGCATGTGCGTTTGGCAGTTTCGCAACAATTATCAGCAAGCACGATGCCAAAATTTGTGGCAAAGTTTTGTGATATTCACCCAAATATTCAAGTGACACTCACCGATTGCTCGGTTGATGATGTGGTGGAGCATATTGAAAATCTAGAAGCAGATTTGGGCGTTGCCCCAGAGCGGGTGCATTCTGATGATTTGCAGGCGGTGGTGTTATTTTCTTCGCCATTTTATTTGGTGTTGCCTGCCACTCACCCATTTGCCAAAAAAGATGTTTTGCGTTGGACGGATTTATTGAATGAACGGCTGATTACGCTTAATGGCCCGTTTATTAAAAGTCTACAAAATGAACTGCCTGCTCAAATTTCAAGCCGTATTTTTAACTCTGAGTTTGAGGTAAATTTTTTATCAACTGCACTTGGAATGACCCGAATGGGACTTGGCGTAACCTTATGCCTATTATACGCTGCTGAATGGGTGGAGCAAAATGGCTTGGTGATGCGTCCTATTGCCGACCCTGTGGTAGAGCGTAAATTTTTATTATATACGCACAAAAATCGCTCATTATCACCTGCAGCGTTGGCATTTAAGGAGTTTTTAGAACAAAATGCCCATGAATTTTTAGTCAGTCATTCAAAAGTATCAGGTATCTAAGCTGCCATTGTGATGATACATTGTGTGACAAATTTTATGCCAAACTTTTGCCCAAAAGGGTTGAAATTTGCATTATACTAAATAAGTTTTAATCAACTTAACAATTAAAAGGATGCATCAATGTTTGAACATGTAACCACTTATGCAGGCGACCCAATTTTAGGCTTGATGGATAAATATGCCCAAGACCCACGCACTGACATTAAAGTCAATCTTGGTGTGGGCGTGTACTATACCGAAGATGGTCAATTGCCTGTACTTGAATGCGTCAAAACCGCCGAATCCAAAATCACCAATCCACCTCGTCCACGAGGATATTTGCCAATGGATGGTTTGCCAGGTTATCGTAAGGCATGCCAAGATTTGTTATTTGGTAAAAATCATCCTGCAGTTTTAGAGGGGCGTGTTGCCACGATTGCAACTTTGGGCGGTTCTGGTGCGTTAAAGGTTGGTGCTGATTTTATCCATGAGTGGTTTCCTAATGCCAAATGCTATGTGTCAGACCCAACTTGGGCAAATCATGTGGGTATTTTTGAGGGTGCAGGTTTTGAGGTGGCAAAGTATCCTTATTATGATCCAAAAACTATTGGCGTAAAATTTGATGAGCTGTGCGAATTTTTCAAGACTTTAAATGAAAATGATGTAGTGCTACTACACCCATGTTGCCATAACCCAACTGGTGTGGATTTGACCCGTGAACAGTGGAATGTGCTATTACAAATCGTCAAAGATAAAAAACTTATTCCATTTATGGATATTGCCTATCAAGGTTTTGGCGATGATATGGATGGTGATGCGTATGCCATTCGTCGTGCGGTGGGGCTGGGATTGACGGTATTTGTCTCTAATTCATTTTCAAAAAACTTGTCACTTTATGGTGAGCGTGTGGGCGGTTTATCTGTCGTTGCACCAACCAAAGAAGAAGCAGATGTGGTACTTGGTCAATTAAAATTTACCGTCCGTCGCATTTATTCAAGTCCAGCTGCACACGGCAACTATGTTGTTGATGCGGTCATGAATGATGAAGCATTATTTGCGTTATGGATTGGTGAGGCATATGAAATGCGTGACCGCATTCGTGATATGCGTCAAAAACTCCAAGAAGCATTAAGCACTAAACTGCCTGAGCGTGATTTTAGCTATTTTACCAAACAGCGTGGTATGTTTAGCTTTACAGGACTAACCAAAGAGCAAGTGATTCGTTTGCGTGAAGAATTTGCGGTATATATGGTTGAAAATGGGCGTATGTGTGTGGCAGGTCTGAATAATTCTAATGTAGAATATGTTGCCAGTGCTATGGCTGAAGTGCTTAAGTAAGCTAAGTCACCTGTCATAAAACTAAGCACCAAATTTTTAAAAATTTGGTGCTTTTTGACAGTTAAATGATAGTCAAGATGGGCTAGTCTTAGGCTAAAAAATCACACAATATCAGAGCAATCCCCAATTTAGCACAACAGGTTTTAATGATTGCGACAAATTTCGTGATGTTTCATGTGAAACCTAAAACCTAAAAGGTCATTTAAATTACCCCATAAAAATAACCATAAATATCACAACACGCCCAAATCTTCGACGATTTGGGCGTGTTGTTTGGCTTAAGCTTACCTGATTAATAGTTAGGCTTGGCTGCGTAGATACTGGGTTAGCAACGCCACAGGACGACCTGAGGCGGTATTGGTGCTACCACTCTTCCAAGCAGGACCTGCGATATCAAGATGTACCCAAGCTTGACCTTCTTTGATGAACCTTTGCAAGAAACATGCTGCGGTAACTGAACCTGCTTCACGCCCACCAATATTTTGGACATCAGCAATTTTTGAATTAATCTGCTCATCATAGGCATCATCTAAAGGCATATGCCAAACCAAATCACCCGTATACTCACTGGCTGCTTGCAGGGCAAAGAGTGCATCTTCATCATTACTGTACATGCCTGAACGAACGCTGCCCAGTGCAATCACGCAAGCACCAGTTAAGGTAGCTGTATCGATGATAATGCGTGCATCGTAATGCTCTTGGACATAGCAAAGTGCATCACACAGCACCAAGCGACCTTCGGCATCGGTGTTTAAAATTTCAACAGTAGTACCATTCATAGCGGTAACAACATCACCTGGGCGAGCTGAACGAGATGAAGGCATATTTTCAGCACAAGCAAGTACAGCGACCAAATCAATTTCAAGTCCAGCTTCGGCGACTGCTCGCACAGTACCCAAGATAGAGGCAGCACCACCCATATCAAATTTCATCTCTTCCATGCCAGCGGCAGGTTTTAGTGAGATGCCACCTGAATCAAAGGTTAGACCTTTACCAACCAAAGCAAATGGCTTATCTAGCTTAGCTTTTTTATCGGATTTTTTGGATTTGCCATAATACTCAATAACGGCAAGTTTGCCTTCTGCATCTGAGCCTTGTGAGACAGCAAGAAAGCACCCCATGCCAAGTTTTTTCATGTCTTTTTCATTCAGCACGGTAACCGAAACGGTATCGGCATAATCCTTGGCAAGTTGTTTGGCTTTTTTTGCAAGCTCGCTGGGGTTAAGCACATTGGGAGCTTCATTGGCGACATCTCGTGCGGTGGTAATACCAGCAGCAGTTGCTTGAGCAAATACAAGTGCTTTATCATAGTCGGTTTGAGTGTCTTTATTACTGATGATAACAATTTCACGCAAAGTATCGGCATCTTTTGGTTTGGTTTTGTGATGCTCAAAACGATAGCTTGCACCAATTAAGGCGGTGACAAATTGTGTAAAGTGAATTTGGCAAATGGTATCACCCCACAAAATTGCCGCACTTTGAGAATTTTTAATCACATCATAAGTTGCCACGGCAACTTTAGCGATATTATCAGCAAGCTTATCAAGTTTACCCACGCCAACAATACTGATGGCTGGAGATGCTTGGTCATCTAAAGCATAGTCGGTAACGCTTTTACCAAGCGTGCCTTTAAAGTGGCTTTGCTGGATAAGTGCTGTGGCGCGTGATATATATTGGGCATCACCCAAATTACCCAAAATTTGACCTTCATCGTTAACAAAGACCACAACAATGGGTAAGGGTTTGTTTTTGGTGGCTTTTTTTAAGGTCAGCGTATTTTTGACGCTGATTTGAAATGTATGTGCTGGCATATCTTTTCCTTATTATATGTGAATGACCGAAGCTGGTGTTTTGGGGTGATGATGCACCAACGCCAGTTTCCAAGCTTAGTGTAGCATAAATGGCGTCATGACAAAATCAAATTTCATCCAAGATGCAAAATTTATGGGCTTAAATTTATAGGTTGATACGGGGTGTTTTGATCCATGTTTCTTGGTTGGTATCAATGATAAGACCAAGTGATTTTAAGCGTTTATCAATGGCACATGATAGGGTGTATTTGGGCTGAAAACATTGGCAACAAAATAAACTTAGCAAATCACTTAAAACCGTTGTGGTTTTTTGTTATCATAAGAAATTTGTTGGCCACTTTTTGGAGCTTGTGCTTTTTGATTTTACGCTGCCATATTTTACGCCGTTATATGACCACACAAGTCGCTTCAACCACTGCCTTAGTTTTGGGATTTTTGGTAGTGATATTACTGGGCGGTCGTCTGATTCGCTATTTTGGGATGGCGGCAGAAGGTGGGCTTAATGTTGGCGTTTTGTTTCGTCTGATTGGTTATAATTTTCCCTATTTTCTTGAGCTGATTTTACCGTTGTCTTTTTTTATTGGTTTAATGTTGGTATTTGGGCGGTTGTATACAGATCATGAGATGACGGTAATGAATGCCAGTGGTATCAGCCGAGGGCGTGTGGCACGACTGCTTATGCCGTTGGTGGTTGTGCTGATGTGTATTGAAGGTTGGGTGTCTATGGTGGCTAAGCCTTGGGGTATGGAGCGTGCTACCAATATTTGGCAAGAGCAGTCAGTGGCTCAGGTTTTTGATTTGATTCGCCCCCAAGAATTCATCAGCAGCGGCGATTATCACCTGTATGTGGGTGAGATGGGTGCCAATCGTGAGTTCTTAAAAGATGTCATCATCATTCAGATGCATACTGCCGAACCAAGTGATATCCAATCAAGACAATCCCATCAAAGAGATTCTATCATTTTTGCCAAATCTGCCACACATGTTGAAACTGGCAATGGGCAAATTCAGCTAGACTTGCAACAAGGTCGACGCTATGAAGTAGATCCAACAAGTCGCCAATACAGTCAAATTGGCTTTGAACGCTATCGCATGACTTTATCTGTCAAGCCTCCTGAAGGCACCAGCCACATACGCATTGAAGGCGTGAGTACCACTGAACTTTTGTCAATCATTCAAGGTCACTCCAAGCGTGATAATCCTCAAGAAGCATACGCCGAGCTTGGCTATCGTCTGAGCATGCCTTGGCTGATTTTATTGGCAATCTTATTGGCGACACCTTTGTCTTATGTGCGACCACGCCAAGGCAGATGGTATAAACTGGTGCCAGCGATTTTGATTTATGTTGCGGGCGTGCTTGTGGTAATTTCTTTAAAAGATACCATCGCCAAAGGCAAGCTTTCACCCGTGATTTATCTGGCTGCTTTATTGATGATGATGGTCGTGGCGATGTATCTGAATTACCATCAGCAAGTGATGATGCGGCTTCGTCTTAGGCGTCAAGGTGGAGATGTGGCATGAAATCATGGATTTTACCAAAATATGTCATCCGCTCAGCACTGCTTGCCATGGCAGGTGCTGTGGTGGGTTTATGGCTTGTACAGATGGTATTTGCTTATTTGGCCGAGCTTGATAATATCAGTGAAACATATACGCTGACCGATGCACTGCTATTTATTTTGTATCGCTCGCCTTATTTTTTGGTGCAATTTATCCCAACTGGCACACTTTTGGGGGCAGTCATTGGTTTGGGCTTGCTTGCCAATCACAGTGAGCTTATCGTGATGCGAGCTGCTGGCATGAGCATATATCGTATCGTCAGCTGGGCGATGTTGCCTGCGGTCATTTTTGTTGCCATATCGCTGGGTGTCAATCAATTTGTCCTGCCTACCGCCAATCAGCATGCCGCTGCCATCAGAGCAGATACCATTTATGATAAGCTTATCACGATTGATGGCTATTGGTCAGTCAATCATGATGGCGATAGTCAAGATGTGGTTTATATCAGCTATGCCGACAACGAAGGCGGGCTTGGAGAGGTCAAACGATATCAGCTCAAAGATGGTCAGCTAATCACTGCACTCAAAGCAAAATCAGGCGTATATTTGCCACAGTCTGATGATGTGATGAATGCACAAAAAGCCCGCTATACTTGGCAGTTATCAGGCATTGATGAGATTGGCATCGGTACATCACAAGTGCAACAAGCACACAGCGAAGGCAAAATACTGACCTTACCGATTGCACCGACCGATGTGTATTTATTGACCAAAGAGCCTGAAGATTTATCACTTAGCAGTTTGTACGCCCACAGGCAGCTCATGGCACATCAAGGCACACGCTCACTGCGTCATGAATTGGCATTTTGGCAAAAGCTACTTTCGCCCTTTGCGGTACTTTCGTTAGTATTGGTGGCATCATCATTTGTCTTTGGTTCACTGCGTTCCCAAGGCTTGGGACTGCGAGTGGTCTTGGCACTTTTAACGGGTCTTTTATTTAGTTATTTGACTGATTTGACGGGCTTTGTGGCTTTGGCAACGGGTCTTTCGCCACTGTTAATGGCACTGGTGCCGATCGTGCTATCAGCGATGGCGGGTATGTATTTACTAAATCGCAAATCAAGCTAAACTGGGTGTAACCTAAGTTTAGCTTAATCGGTGACGCTTGGCGGTCGTGATGCAGGTTTGATAGCGTTCATTGACACGGGTGGCAAACCAATTGGTATCAAAGTCTCGGCTAAGCTTGGGCCCTGAAATGACAACTTTTGGCATAATGGCATAAGTAGGCTCTCGCCCAAATTTACTGGCAAACATATCATTCACCGCACGATAAGTGATGGTTTTTTCAAAATCACGAGTTTTTTCTTTTTTAAAATCAGATCGGATTTGTTGTGCGTTGATGGGTTTTGATGCGGTAGCAAGTAAAGCGATGGCGGCAGTTTCGGTAGAGGATATTTTGCTTATGGGGCTGCCATCTTTATAAAGCAATAAATCTCCATCAATGGCTAAGCTTTCACCACTTAAAGTAGCGATCCGCTGCTGAAAGGCAGCATTTCGGCTTGAATACATACCCGAATTATAATCAGCAAAACGGTATAAAGGCTTGTCATAATTTGCCTGATATACCATTAATCGATGTATGCCATAATAAAGCCCGCCATAGCGTGTGTATAAATCGGCACGCAAATCCCGATCGCTCATGCTGGCACGGCGATGTGCTCGTGCGTAGTCGATATGTACCTGCATAGAACCAAGTGTTGTGACAGGGTTGATGCGTTCATCAATGCCTTGTCCTGAGAGTTTTGTGATGTTAGTTAAAGGGGCTATTTTATAGGTTCTGGTAAAATAATCAAAAATCTCTCGGTATAGCTCATCAAGCTGTTTTTCGGTTTTTACAGCTTTGATTTGTTTGATGAAGTTGTTTTTTGGCGTTGGGCGTGTCTCAAGCATGTTACGAAATACGCCTGCCATATTTTTACCAAGTTTATCTTCTAGCTTGTCATCAATGGCTTTTAGGGCAGCATTGCCTAAGTTTGGGACGCTGGGATCGGCATGAAAATTTGATTCTTGGTCAATGACAGCGATGGCGGTACAGATATTTTGTGCGGTTTTCGGTAGTGATAATTCATCAAAAATATCGCCAATATCAGTTGCCCATAGCTTGGCGTTATTGACACGCTTGGGGATTAATTTGGTGATTTGGGCATCGCTGAGCGTAGGTTTGTCTGTGATGGTCTGCTTGACTGCATCACAGCCTGACAAAACCACGGCACACAATAAAATACTAGTAGGATACATTTTATGCATCTGGTCTACATCCCAAAATATTTACACAAGAAACACTAAAGACAGTGGAGCAGATGACGCTCAAAAAGGCATCTTATAGTAATTTGACAGTTAATTTTCGTCAAGTGCTTGTACAAAAATACACCATCGTGCAAGAAGTTTGTACCAATTTAAGCACAATCATTTTGGCACACACTGTCAAGCAATGCTTCAGGCAAATTAGCTGCTGGTAAAGATACTTGGGTCATCATGCAATCGCATCAACCCTTCTTGCTGCGTTGAAGCGATAAGTTTGCCATCTTGCCAAAATTGACCATGGTTTAGACCCTTGGCGTGGCTTGTGGTATCGCTCCACATGTCGTAGAGTAGATATTCGGTCATATCAAAAGGGCGATGGAAATGTATGGAATGGTCAATACTAGCCATTTGCAGACCTTGTGTCATCAGGCTTAGCCCATGACTCATTAAACCTGTGCTGACCAAATAATAATCAGACACAAACGCAAGTAGTGCTTGATGAATGGCAACTGGCTGCTCCCCAATATCAGCGATACGCACCCAATTGGCTTGGTGTGGACGCTCAGGCTTGGGTGTCACAGGGTCTCGTGGTGTGACGGGGCGGATTTCGACATGACGCTGACGCATAAATCTTGCTTTGAGTGGTTCGGGAATTTTATGTAAATAATCCGCTTTGAGTTCTTGCTCGGTTTTTAGGCTTTCAGGGGGTGGATAATCAGGCATGGTTTCTTGGTAATCAAGCCCGCCTTCCATGGGTGAAAATGAGGCAATCATCGAAAAAATGACCTGTTCATTGGTCGTATGATTACCGTTTTTGTCGGTGGTTGGCACATATTGCACCGCAATGACTTCTCGGGCTGATAAACTGCGTCCATCACGCAAACGGCGTACTTGATAGACGATCGGTAGACGAATGTCGCCACCTCGTAAAAAATAACCATGTAGGCTATGACAAGGTTTATCAATCGTTAATGTGTTAGCACCAGCAAGCAGCGCTTGGGCAAGTACTTGCCCACCAAACACTCTAGGCCCAACATAGTCAAAACTTGGACCTTCAAAAACATCATCACCAATGCGTTTTAGATGTAGAGTATTTAATAGATCTGTGATTTGTGTCTTGACAGCTTCAGGTGCTAGAGCATAGCGTTCAAAAGAAAATTTCATATGACTCATTAAGTGTTGCGTGTTGGTTGACTGATATTATCATCAATTTGGTTGGGTGATGACCTTAAAATATCTTTGGCATAAATTAAAAACTGTCAAAATTATACCACTTTTTTATCAATTTTTTAGGTAAAAAATCCAAACAATGATAGAATAAAAATTCACTTCTTTGTATTGATTAATTTATGCAAAAACTTGTAAATTTGTTCAAAAAATCTGGCAGCCAACCAAGTGCGTTACCCAAACCGCCCCAAAATAGCCAAGATCATGGCAATGAACGCACACCAAGCCCTTATCGCCGTGCTTCAACCAAAGGATTATCGCTTGTGGTTAAGCCAGCTTTATTAGGTGAGATACCAAAGATTGATGATAAAGTACCGACTTTTTATGTGATTCGGTCGTATTCACGCTCAAACAGTCTGCTTGTTGGTATGCAAACCGAGGCACTGGGTTTACCTGCAGCATTAGCAGAGGTGCATGCTGAACAGATTCATGAAACTTCTGCCATGATTTTTTTAAAAGACCGTCGTACAAAAAGCACAAATAGGCATGTACCTCGTCTTAAACGACTGATACAAGCTTGCCTTGATAATCCTGAGCTAAAAATTAATCTGGTGCCTGTGACCATTCTGTGGGGGCGAGCACCAGACAAAGAAGAATCTTTATTTCGCTTACTGATGGCAGATGAGTGGGAGTCGCCTTCAAAAGCCAAACAGTTGTTTAATATTGGTGTGATGGGTCGTGATACTTTTATCCATTTTTCCCAAGCAAAAGATTTACAAACCCTAATTGCCCAAACTCAAGCATCTGGCGAAGATGGCATGACGATCGCCATTGCACAGCGTCTTCAAGGTTATTTGGACAAACAACGCACCAGCATCGTCGGCCCTGATTTATCTGATAAAAGAAATGTGGCAGGTGAAATTTTATCCTCACCTAAAGTGGTAAAAGCCATTGAAGAGCAAGCAGCGACATCTGGTAAATCCATCGCCGCCGTTAAAGCAGAAGCTCAGGGCTATTTGGGCGAGATTACCAGCAATTATTCACATTCAGTGGTGCGTTTTTTTGACCATTTTTTAACTTGGCTTTGGACACGGCTGTATGATGGCGTTCAAGTGCGTCATTTTGAGCGTGTGCGTACACTTGCACCAGATTATCAGGTTGTTTATGTTCCATGTCATAGAAGCCATGTTGATTATCTTTTGTTATCGTACGTGATTTATAAGCGGGGTTTGCGTATTCCGCATGTGGCAGCGGGTGAGAATCTCAATATTCCCATACTTGGAGAATTGTTAAGAAGCGGGGGTGCATTTTTTATGCGTCGCAGCTTTAAAGGCAATACACTGTATAGCACTGTTTTTAAAGAGTATGTACATAGTTTGATGCAGCGTCAAGCACCGATAGAGTATTTCATTGAAGGAGGGCGTTCACGCACAGGTCGTCTGTTGCCACCTAAGCTTGGTATGCTTGCGATGACAGTCAACAGCCATTTGCGTAAACCTGCCAAACCTGTTGTATTTATCCCAGCTTATATCAGCTATGAACGCATCATGGAGGGAGCAACTTATGTGGGAGAACTCAAAGGTAAACCCAAAGAAAGCGAAAATTTACTTGGCTTATTAAAAACGGCACGCAAAATTGAGCGTATCTTTGGGACGGTGCATTTGTCATTTGGCAGCCCTTTATATTTGACAGACTTTATGGAAAAATTTCAGGTCAACGCATGCGATGATAGTGATGAAAACACCAAAAAAGTCCACGCCATGGTTCAAAACTTGGGCGTCAAGGTCATGCAAAATATCAATAAAGCCGCTGTGGTGAATCCTGTTTCGCTATTGGCATTGGCCCTGCTGTCAACACCAAATGCTGCACTTGATGAAGCCCAATGCCTTGAACAAATCCGTCTGTATCAGCACATTGCCCAAGCCTTGCCTTATGATGATGACACCCATGTCACCGATATGACACCAAGGCAGATTTTAAATTATGGGGTGAAGCTTAAGCTCATTGAACGCATGCCACATATTTTGGGTGATATGATTCGTGTGGCAGATAAGCAAGTGCCACTTTTATCTTATTTTAAGAATAATATTTTGCATGTATTTATCATCGCAAGTTTACTGGCAGCATTGGTACAAAGAAATGGTCGTATCAGTCATCAAAAGTTAGATGGTATTACTGAGCTTTTATATCCATTTTTGCAAAGTGAGTTATTTTTAAAAATATCACTTAAAAATATCATTGAAAAAGTTCATCAAGTGCTAAAATTACTGATTGAACAAGAGGTAATTGTTGAGCTAGGTCAGGGCATTGTGGGCAGTCCTGAGGGCAATTCACAGGCTTATCAAAAACTGATCGTACTGGCAAGTCCAGCCCAGCAAAGTCTTGAGCGTTACTTTATGGCATTAACCTTGCTTTCCAAACAAGGTTCAGACCGTCTGACGACCGAACAGGTGGTGACTTTATGCCATGTTGTCGGTCAGCGTGTATCGGTGCTGCATGCCGATGATTTACCAGATATGTTTGATAAAGCATTGTTTACAAGCTTTATTGATACTTTGGTTCGCATGGGTTATATCAGTATCAATACAGAGACCAATTTATTATCCTTTGATGAGCGTATTGACCGCATTGCTGAATTTGCAAAGTTTGTACTACAGCCAGATATGATGCAAGTACTCACCCATACCGCAAGCCTTTCTTCTGATGAGCTAGGTTTGGCGATGGCAAGCATGGAGAAAAAACGCAAGTTTGGGATAAGATAGCAGGCGGTTTTTTTGCTAAGTTTGAATAAAAAAGTTTACACACCAACCAATTGTCATTAGAGTGAAAATGATTATGAACACCATTACCCATGCCATCATTCCCACCGCAGGCTTTGGTACTCGTATGCTGCCTTTATCAAAAGCTGTACCCAAAGAGCTGTTGCCACTGGGTGATAAACCTGCTATTCATTATGTGGTTATGGAGGCGGTGCGTGCGGGCATTAAAACCATTGTGTTGGTCAATCATGCTCAAAAGCAGGCGATTGAAAACTATTTTGATATCAATACCGAACTTGATAGCCAGTTACGCCAAAAAGGCAAAGATGGCTTGGCAGATGGCCTAAACTTTTTACCCAAAGATGTACGCATTGTCAGTGTGCGTCAAGGTTATCCGTTGGGGCTTGGTCATGCAGTGCTACAAGGGCGTGCTGTGGTGGGCGATAATCCATTTGTTGTGCTGTTGCCTGATGTCGTGCTAGATCCATTTACGACCGATTTTAGGGCAGATAACTTGGCATATATGATGACAAGATTTGCCCAAACTGGCCGCAGTCAAATTTTGGTTGAACCTGTGGCAGATAGTCAGGTGCATAAATATGGCATTGCTCGGCTAAAGGATCGGCAAAGTGTACAAAAATCGGATGCTAATCACCCATTTGATGTACTGGGTTTTGTCGAAAAACCAAGTTTGGATCTTGCACCGTCCAATCTTGCTGTAGTGGGGCGATATGTATTTAGCCCTGAAATTTTTGAGTATTTGGCAAAAACCAAGCCAAGCGTAGGCGGTGAGATTCAGCTCACCGATGCCATCGATGCACTCATCAGCCAGCAGGGTATGGATGTGGTAACAATAAAAGGGGCAAGCTTTGACGCTGGTGATATGACAAGCTATATTCAGGCATTTGCTTATTTTGCCAGTCAAGTCGATCAGTCGTTTTAATTTTTAGCAAAACCAAAAAACAAGGACGATTGATGAATACTTGGCATGACTTAAAAAGACTTGCTCACTCACCCATTAATCTGCAGCATTATTTTACCGCTGATAGCAACCGTGGCCAAAAATTTTCAGCGACAGCGTGTGATATTTATATGGATTTTAGTAAGCAGGCCATTGATGATGAAAGTTTGCTTAAGCTGATACAGCTTGCTGATGCATGTGAATTATCACAAAAAATTAAGGCATTATTGGCAGGTGAAAAGGTCAATGATACCGAGCAAAGGGCGGCACTGCATACCGCATTGCGTTTACCAAAAGGTGAGTCGCTTATCGTTGATGGCGTGGATGTTGGGGAGCAGGTGCATGATAGTTTAGATAAATGTGAAGCCTTGGTTCATCGTATCCGTAGCGGTATTTGGCGTGGCTATTCAGGCAAGGCGATCCGTGATGTGGTGAATATTGGCGTCGGAGGGTCGGACTTAGGTCCGTTGATGGCAACAACAGCACTGTCTGAGTGGGCGGATACTGATATCCATGTTCACTTTGTTTCTAATATGGATGGCACACAATTAGAAAGTTTATTAAAAAAACTCAATCCGCAGACAACTTTATTTATCATATCATCAAAATCCTTTGGTACGGTAGATACTTTATCCAATGCCAAAACAGCATTAAGCTGGTTGCTGGCCGCTTATGCACATAAGCCAACAATTTTACGCCGCCATTTTATTGGTATCTCCACACGACCTGACAAGATGAGCGATTGGGGCATTCATCCAGACAATCAGCTTTTATTATGGGATTGGGTTGGTGGTAGGTTTAGTATGTGGTCAGCGATTGGACTTGCGATTGCGGTGCGTATCGGCATGGCTAATTTTCGTGCATTATTGGCAGGTGCACATGAGATGGATAAGCACTTTGCACAGGCAGATTTTTATAAAAATTTGCCTGTATTGCTAGGACTTATTGGTGTTTGGAATGCAACTTTTTTGGGTATTAATGCACATACTGTCTTGCCTTATGATGGTCGATTGAGCCATTTTCCCAACTATTTAACCCAGCTTGAAATGGAATCTAACGGTAAATCGGTCAAACGCACAGGAGAATCGGTTAATTATAGGACTTGCCCAATTTTATGGGGAGACATTGGCTCAAATGCACAACATGCGTTTTATCAATTACTACACCAAGGAACACAGCGGGTTTCTTGTGATTTTATTACCCCAATTCATCGCTATAATGATACTCAAATCGTGAATAACTCTTTAGTTTACCAGCACAAACTGTCATTGGCCAATTGTTTGGCACAGTCTCAAGTCCTCGCCTTTGGCAACGCTGCACTACCGCATGGCGTGGCAAATGCGGCAGATGATTTGGCAAAATTTAAAAAATATCGGGGCAATCAGCCTTCCACAACGCTGTTATTGGGTGATTTAAACCCCAAAACTTTAGGGGCATTAATTGCTTTGTATGAGCATAAAGTGTATGTCATGAGCGTACTTTGGCAAATCAATCCTTTTGATCAATGGGGCGTGGAAGTTGGTAAAGTGATGGCAAATCGTGTCTATGACGAGCTGATCAGTAAGACAAATACAGACTGCTTCGACCATTCGACCAATACGCTTTTGTCTGTCATCAAGCAGTCAAGGATAATCAATGAATAATAATGCCTATGTGATTGGCCATCAACACGAAGCGATTAATACTTGTCTTTGGTTGGCAAGCATGAATCAAACGGTTTATTTGTTGGCTGATGAGCCGTCAGTTTTACAAACGCTTGAATATTATCAATGCGACCATCAGATGAATACATTATGGCAGCTGTATTGTGTTCAACAAAAAATTATCATCACAGACAGTCAAAGACAGGCATTTTTATCATCGGCTCAAGCTGGGGTTTTGTGGTTATTTTTAGATGATGTGGATGATATCACGCTTAGCCATATCATACATGTGCTAGACAGTCCGCACAGTCGGATTATTTTAAGCGGTGTGCAAAAGCTTGGTAAGATTGATAAGATTGCCAAACAATTTAAATCATCTTGGGTGTATTATTTGCCCATCAGCTTTATGAAAGATGGTGCTAATTATAATGCGTTTTATCATTCGGATTTGGTGATGATTGGTGAAAAAACCGCAGGCAGTGTTGCTTATTGCCAGATATTATTAAGCTTAAAAACCTATGCCAAGCATTGCCAAGTTGCTGATATTTTAACGGTGGAATTTGCCCGAAGTACTTTGATGGCGATGTTGGCAACTCGGCTGTCTTTTATGAATGAGATGGCAAGACTTGCTGATAATCAAGGGGTAAATATCAAATCAGTTGAACGCATCATTGCCCAAGATGGTCGTATCGGTTCGGCTTATCTGTCGGCAGGATGGGGCTTTGGTGGCAAGACATTGCCACGAGAGCTTGAGCTTTTAATGGATAAGTTTAAACAAAACCGTGTCGACACTTCGCTTATCAGTGCTGTCAGTCACATCAATAACGACCAAAAAGAGCTGATTTTTCGTAAGTTTTGGCAATATTTTAATGGTTTTATTGAGCATAAAACAGTCATGATTTGGGGAGCAGGTTATCGAAATGGTGCATCACGCATGATTAATTCTGCCATTCATCCATTGATTGAGCTGCTTTGGTCGTATGGCATTTGTACGCTCGTTTTTGCACATAATACCGCCTTTGAAATGCAATCAACTTATGGCGATCATCCATTGTTAAGATTGACTGATGATCCTTATCAGGATTTGGTACAAGCTGATGCACTGTTCATCATCAATTGGTCTTTATTAACCAAGCCTGATATTCATGTGCTCAATCAAATTAACATTGCAATTTTTGATGCCAAAAATGTTTTAGATGATGAACAAATCGCCATGCTGACAGCACCTTATTATGGTATTGGGCGAGAAAAGTATTCATAGCAGATGCCATTGATTTTAATTTGCCTGATGGTTAAATCTAATCATGGAATTAACAATCTTTCCAACCTTTCCAATCTCTCCACTCTCTGCATTCTTTTTAAGTTGGGCATACTTTTGCCATGCTTTATTTTGGCATAACTGCTGTAAGCCCATTGCTACTTTTTATCATTTATCCATATGTCCAATAATGTGCTTTATGTAATTTAGGCACACTATTAACTCGTGCCACTGTTAACATTCAGCATAAAAATCTTAACAATGAATCAAAGCATCGTATTGGCTGTTAAATGATAAGCTTATATTTATTTAAATTCAGACTAAATGATTGTAATATGGACATATCAAGGTTGAAATCAAAAATTTTGGAGAGTTATGTACGATAATGATAAAAAATTGACCACCATCGTAGGGGTGTTGTATACGGTGTCTTATATTGCCATATGGTTGGTCAGTGGCTATATTTTATGGGGCTGGATTGGTGTGACAGGATTTACTCGTGCGATACTTTGGCTGATCGCTTGGATGATTGTGGGTACGATTGCTGATAGAATTCTGATACCGATTATTTTGACCGTCGTGGTTGGGTTATTTTCTATCTTTTTTGAAAAAAGGCGATAATTTGGTTATTTTTTCACAAAAAATCATGATTTTTTTTGTAAACTATCTAAAATATCAATTATGTTATATTATGTGATAAAAGATGGGCATGCTTAAGTTTTGGATTGCAAAAATCCTAATATCATCACTGACCAAAGCTGTGATGATATCAAAACTTTATCAAAGTTCTTAGGGTATTATCAAGATATCATACCAAATGAATACTTACCCAACTTACTATAAAAATCAAATGATATGACTGTGATTTTATTATCATAGATACAAAAATCAAAACGCATGAGCCAAAGGTATGATGAATGAATACAAAATTTCGCACACATTATGACAATCTAAATGTCGCCAGAAACGCTGACATTGCGGTGATTTGGTGGGATAGGGGTCAAGCCAGTGCGATTAAGCTAAATTTTTATGTGGGCAATCGCTGACTTTATTTTATTTGTGCCAGTTGGAACAATTCGTGGTCTAATGTATTTATTTTAAGGAGATAATGATGAGATTTTTATTGGTTGGATGCTTGGCAACCTTATTTTTACTTGGGTGTGGTAATAATTCTAGTCAAGAATTAGAGACGAATACCATTGAACAATCAAGCCCAAGAATTACAATAAAAAATGAAATGATCGCAGCTCAACCGTTGCCAGAGACAGGGGCAACCAACAAACCTAATTTGTATGGTGATTCACCTTTACAAATAAAAACCAACTCAGGAAGTCATTATTGGGTAAAAATTGTCAATGCTTATGACGAGCGAGAAGAGCTGGTGAGTTATTTTATCCGTGGTGGAGAAACATTAGATGTTACTCTGCCCGCGGGAAGTTATGTCGTGAAATATGCTTATGGAGATACTTGGTATGGCGAAGAGTATTTATTTGGCGAAAATACAGGTTATTCCAAGGCGGATGAAGTGTTTGAATTTTATCACAATCAAGGCTATGTCATTGAGCTTATTCAACAATTAAATGGCAATTTACACACAACCATAATTGACGAAAGTCAGTTTTAGGAGCTTTTATGAAAAAATTTATCTTGCAAGTTTATTATTGGCAAGTGGTCAAATGGCACTGGGGGCGAATTGGATGTCCACTGGTGTTAGTAGTAATGGCAAAGAGACCTATGAAGTGGACTATGACAGTATCTCGGCTTATCATTTTAATAGTTATGATAAAAACAGCTATTATATCACCGCTTAGGTAAAATTAGATTATCCCACCGCCCAAAAATTAAAGGATGGTCGCTTGTATCGTCAAGCAAAAGGTCTTTTGTATGTTGATTGCTTGGGTAAAAGAGTGACTTGGGGTGATACGGTATTTTATGACAGTAAAGGCAATGTGGTTGATAGTGGGCGTAATTATGTCAATACTTATTCATCCAGCAATTGGAATAGGATGGTTCCAGATACGATTGGAGAGGATGTGTCAAAATTCATCTGTGGCGTGTATGATGCCAAATCCAAATCCCAAACCAAATAAGGATAATTTATAAAAACTTGATCCAAACTCACTTTATCCACCTTATTATTATCCACCCTCACCGCCCATGCCATATGTCCCTGACCTGTTTGGGGCATATGGCAAAGGTGCGGTTTATGGGTGATTGACAAGGCTGGTATATCATAGTATTTTTGATTGCTTTTATGACAAACACAGGGACAACGGACATGAAAAATATTGATACAAGCCCAAGCAATAGCGAGCATCATTTACCCAAAAAAATCTTGGTAACAGGCGGAGCGGGTTATATCGGCTCACATACTTTGATTGAGCTGATACAGGCGGGATTTGTGCCAGTGGTGTATGATAATTTATCCAATTCAAGTTTTGTTGCAGTGCAGCGAGTTGAGCAAATTGTTGGCAAACATATTGAATTTATTCAAGGTGATGTTTTGGATAAAACGCATCTTGACGCTGTTTTTAAGGCACATCAGTTTTTTGCTGTAGTTCATTTTGCAGGGCTAAAAGCTGTGGGAGAAAGCACCAAAAATCCCTTAAAATATTATCAAAATAATGTTGTCGGCACACTCAGTCTGTTAGAGCTGATGGCAAAATATGGGGTTAAAAATTGCGTTTTTTCATCATCGGCAACCGTCTATGGCAGCTCAAATCGCCTACCAATCACCGAGGATATGCCGCGTTTTTGTACCAGTCCTTATGGTCAAAGTAAATTGATGGTAGAGCATATATTGGAGGATTTGGTGAATGCTGATGATACATGGAATGTTGTCTGTTTGAGGTATTTTAATCCAATTGGTGCACATGAAAGTGGGCGAATTGGTGAGGATCCAACCGATATTCCAAATAACCTGATGCCATACATCAGTCAAGTGGCGGTAGGTAATCTTAAACAGCTGTCTGTATTTGGCAATGATTATGAGACACCTGACGGTACGGGGGTGCGAGATTATATTCATGTGGTGGATTTGGCAAAAGGTCATGTGGCAGCACTGCATTATTTGGTTGGGCAATCTGTGGGCATTGGATTTTGTCCCATTAATCTTGGCACAGGTCAAGGAACTTCGGTTTTACAGCTTATTAAGGCGTTTGAGTCAAATACTGGTCAAAGCGTACCGTATGTTATTACCAGCAGACGCACAGGTGACATTGCAGCCTATTATGCCAGTGCTGATAAAGCCAAAGCTATACTTAACTGGACAGCAGAGCTTGATATTGAGCGTATGTGCGTAGATACATGGCGGTGGCAGTCAAATAATCCAAAAGGTTATTTATCCTAACAAATCCTGTCAAAAGTTTTGTTAATGCTGGTTGTGGGCATTGATAGGTGCACTATCTACGCACAATATTTTATCTTGTTCTACTCAACTGTGACTGACTTGGCAAGATTTCTGGGCTTATCCACATCCGTGCCTTTGACCAGTGCCACATGATATGCCAATAATTGCACAGGGATGGTATGCACAATCGGCGATAGTGTACCGATATGGCGTGGTGTGCGAATGATATGAATGCCTTCGCTGGCAGTATAATCACTATCCAAATCAGATAATACAAATAACTCACCACCACGAGCAGAGACCTCTTGCATATTGGCTTTGACTTTATCAAGTAGTCCATCATTGGGCGATATGACGACGACGGGCATGTTTTCATCAACCAGTGCCAAAGGACCGTGCTTAAGCTCTCCAGCAGGATAAGCCTCAGCATGAATGTAGGTGAGTTCTTTTAATTTTAAAGCACCTTCAAGGGCAATCGGATAATGAATACCACGACCTAAAAATAAAGCACTTGGCTTGTTGGCAAAACTTTGCGCCCATGATGCAAGTTGTGGTTCTAAGTTTAGGGCATGTTGGATACTGCCTGGTAATAACCGCAAATCCTCGGCGTAGTCTTGTGCCTGTGATTCATCCACATGACCACGCAAGATACCTAAAGTGACCGCAAGACCAAATAACACCACCAGCTGTGTGGTGAATGCCTTGGTGGATGCCACGCCAATCTCAGCACCAGCACGCGTGAAGATGGCAAGTGTACTGGTGCGTGGCAAGGCCGATTCCATGACATTGCAAATGGACAAGCTGTAGCGATGACCTTGTGCCATGGCATATTTAAGTGCTTCCATGGTATCTAAAGTTTCACCTGATTGGCTGATGGTAATGACCAGCTCGTCGGGGTCTGAGATGACATCACGGTAACGGTATTCACTGGCAATTTCAACATCGCAACGGATTTTGGCAATACTTTCAAGATAATGTTTGCCAGTGAGTGCTGCATAATATGAAGTACCGCACGCCAAAATTTTAATACTTTGAATTTTGGCAAAGATTTCAGGCGCCTCTTCACCGAAGTTATCAGCAACAAATCCACCTTCTAAAAAAATTTCGGCAGTGTCAGAAACTGCTCGTGGCTGTTCATTGATTTCTTTTTGCATAAAGTGGCTATAAGGACCAAGCTCCAAGGATGCTAAAGACATCTCAGAGGTTTTAATGCTGCGATTGACCTGATTGCCGTCTTTATCAAGCAGTTTTTGGATACCATCAGCTTGAAGTAGGGCAATATCGCCATCTTCTAGATAAGTGACACGGCGAGTAAAGGCAATGACTGCTGAGACATCAGACGCAACAAAAACCTCATTATCGCCAAATGCAACTAACAGCGGGCACCCCATGCGTGCGATGACCATTTGATTTGGTGCATCATTAGCGATAACTGCGATGGCATAAGCACCATGAAATCTTGAGCAAGCTGTTTGGACGGCATGGTATAAATCACCGCCATTGGTGGTATATTCTTGATGTACACTGTGAGCGATGACTTCGGTATCAGTTTGTGATTCAAATTCATAATCCAAGTGCTGAAGGCGTGTGCGTTCGGTCTCAAAATTTTCAATAATCCCATTATGTACAACCGAGATAAGCCCTGCTGAAATGTGTGGGTGGGCGTTGGGTTTGGTGACACCGCCATGGGTTGCCCAGCGGGTATGACCGATACCTGTCAGACCATGAATTTGTTTTTGTTTGGCAGCTTCTTCCATCAGTGCAACCCGCCCCACACGGCGTACACGGCGGATGCCTGATTCGGTTTGCACAGCGATGCCTGATGAGTCATAGCCACGATATTCTAAGCGTTTTAGCCCATCTGTTAAAAAATCTACCACATTATGATGTGTCCGAATGGCACCAACGATACCGCACATAAGCCGTTCCTTAGTCTCTGATTAAATTAGGTAAATTATAGCATACCAAATGGTGGATGTCGCTTTTTGTCGGTAAGAATCAATCAGTTAAACCCAATCGTTGGGCATTTGTAAATTTAAAGTTCATCCCCATATTTCTTTGCATATCGTTCATTAACTATTCAATCAGATAAATTTTGGTAGGCAAATTATGACAACTCAAACTCAACACACGCCTAAGCGTGATTATCGTCAGCGTTTTTTTATTGATGGCTCGGTGGTGCGTGGCGATGTGGTCAAGCTAACCGATGCTTATCAAACCGTCATCACCCAAAAAGACTATCCCGTTGCCCTTAAAGCATTGCTCGGCGAGATGCTTGTTTCGGCAAGTTTGTTGATTAGCACACTAAAAATAGACGGCAAATTATCCATTCAGCTACAAAGCTCTGATTCTGATGCTCGCCTAAATTGGGCAATGGCAGAGTGTGATCACACAGGTTCGGTGCGTGCTTTGGCAGGGTTTGATGATACCAATCAGAATCAAACAGTATGGCAACACCTAAAATCTGCCGATGAAGCCTTTGGTGAGCTTGGCAAAGGGGTTTTGTTCATCAGTATCCACCCTGATAATGGCGAGGCTTACCAAGGGATTGTTGAGCGTGTCAGCGACAGCTTGGGTGAGTGTTTGGCACATTATCAAAGACAATCTGCCCAGATTCCAACCATCATTAAGCTTGCCACCAATGAGACGACAGCAGGCGGCATATTGGTGCAACTATTGCCCCAAAGTGATGCTGATAAAGAGGCTGACCCTGATTTATGGGACCGCTTGACAGCACTCACCGATACACTAAAGACAGACGAACTCACCGATTTGGACGCCAATGAGATTTTGTATCGGCTATATCATGAAGAAGATGTGGTTTTGCCAAGTTTGACACCGCTACAATTTGCCTGTACTTGCTCAAGCCAAAAAAGTGAAGGTGCTATCTTACAGCTTGGCTATGACGAAGCCAAACAAGCTGCAGCGGCACAAGGCGGTGTATTGACGCTTGATTGTGGTTTTTGTGGCAGGGAATATCGGTTTGATGATCAAGCGTTAGCCCAGCTGTTTGCTGATGGCTTATCAAATCATCATAAGTAAGCATTTTCATCCATTTTTTAGATGCTTAAGCCGTTTTATTCCAAGCATTGATTAAAGCAAGTTAATTCAATCGTATTTTTGATAAAACGGTTTATCATCTTAACCAAATGGCACATGGCTTTTATTGATCATGTGTCATTTGCCATGCTTGCCTTACCATTGTCGTTTGATTTGGGTATTATAAAGCCCCACATAACCCTCCTTTTTATCAATCCCTGCATATTCAAGACTGGCATCTTCATAGCGTTTAAACTTATACACCGCATCATTCATCACCGCTTCATCAAAAACATTTAAAGAGACGAGCAAAGAAAAGTCCGCCTGCGTAAGCCCCGTTACTCGGGTAAACAGCTCAGGTTCAAGCACCGTAATCACATCTTTTAAACTGTGTTCTCGATAATCTGATAAATACATAAAAATCGGAATGCGTGTGGCAAATTTAATCAATTTTTCTTGGATTTGTTTACGCAAAGATTTTTGCTGTTTTTCTTCATCGCTTAATGTCTTTTTATCTTCTTTTGACAATTCACCATCATTTTTGGCTTTTTCTTTTAAGCCTTTAATTTTTTCCGAGCGATTAATGACCACTTCAATATCATCATTTAGGTTTCTAAACTCTTCAATGTTATTTAAAGCATTCATGGCATCTTCATTGCTCATCAGATTTTTTAAGGTGATGTCATCAACATTGACCAATAACGCACTTTGCCAGCGTCTTGCTAACAGTGTGGCGGTCGTGCCACTCATCGCCATATCCAACAATAATTTGGCATCCACCTGTTGCATGGCACTGCCGTCATAGGCAAGCACAGGCAAAAAAGCAATGAACTCGGCAACTTTACTCTCTGGGTTGCCCTCTTTTGGGTTTAGTTGATGGGCATAATCAGCGATTTGGCGTAAGGCACGATTGGGGGCAAAGTCAAAAATATAACATTGATTTTTAATCACAGTTATCCCATCATCACCCTGCACTGTCCAAGGCGTTTGCACCCGAAATCCTGCCTGAAAATAAGTCTCAGGGCTGGCACAATTTCTGAGCATAAAAATCCCCGTCCACGCAGGCACGCTAACGCCCGTCATCAGCTTACCGCAAGATAGGGTGATGGTTTTTGTCTGTAAAGGATTATTGCCAATGGCATCATTAACAGGGGCTAATGCCTTATCGCCCATGCCTGCCTGATTGCCTGCCGCCACAATGATTGTGTAGTTATGATAAAATTTATTATTGGGAGATTTTAATAAATTTGCCATGGCATAACAACTGGCAACACTTGGCAAAAACCAAAGTGTGTGCAATAAACTGTTTAATAAATTATCATCACTAAATGGCATGGGCGGTTTGGCATTGCCTTGTTTTAGATTATTGACAATCATTTCATCAAGATTATCACGAATTAAATCCAGCCATTTTTGCACATAAGTTTGGTGTTTAAATTTCGCCGTATCGCCGCTGCCATCTGCTTTAAAAAATTCACCCAAATCAAATTCATTAAATTCACCCCCTGTGGCAATCGTGCGAATATGCTCGGGTAATTGATAAGTCAAGAGCATTATTTGCGGTAATGACAAATACGGATTATCGCCCCATTGTTGTTGGTATGGGCTATTATCCCAATTTAATTTTTCTTTTTGTTCATCGCCATAAGTCCAATTAAAAATCTGCTCTTCAATAAATTCGCCTGATGCAATCGCCCGAAATGGCGTGCCTGACAAATACAAATAATGGTCAGCTGTGATTGGCAATTCATTTTCATCAAAATTTTCTATCTGTATTTCCATGTCTTGATAGTCATTTTGCGTTTCTATCAATTCATCACCTTTGGCAAATAGACCTTTGGCACTATCACGCCACGCCCCAAAATGATATTCATCAAATACCACACAATCCCAATTCATTGCATGAATGTCTTGGTTTTTGGCTTTGATGTTGCCATATTTATCTCTGCCTAAGACATCTTGAAAAGAGGCAAAATACACCATTGGTCTATTTTTATCATAATTTTCTAATGTTAATTCGCCATCACGGCTGATAAACTGCCAACCATCAAAATCACTGTGCGTGGTCAAATCTTCTTGCCACGCATTTTTTACCGCAGGTTTAAAGGTTAAAATCAGCACTCTTTGCCAATTCATTTTTTTGGCAAGCTGATAGGTGGCAAAAGTTTTGCCAAATCGCATTTTGGCATTCCATAAAAAATGCGGTGTGCGATGATTGTTTTTATCTTGTTTGATGGCATTAAAATAATGAGCGGTTTTATTAACAGCGTCTAATTGCTCTGGACGCATGGCAAAATCTTTTGTTTTTTGCCTTTCAAGAGTTTTGGCTTGTTTGATGTTTAAAATGGCATTTTTAACCGTATCAAGGTCGCATTCAAACCATTCGCCTGCGATGCGTTTTATGCCCATTTGTTCTAGCATTTTATGTACGGCAAAATCTTTAAAATAACTGCCATCATTTTTTATCGCCGAGGTCTCAAATTCCACTTGCCAGCTTTGGCTTGGCGTAAGGGTTGGATAATGCTGTTTCATTCGCTGGCTTACCGTTTCTTGGGCGGTATAGCCCACTTTAAGACAATTTGGATAACGGCTATCAGAATAAACATAAATTTTTGGGGTGTGGATTGGGGTAAATTGGCTCATGTTAGTTTCTCGCTGTGTTAGGCTGTCATCATCGTTGCTATATTGATTGATTAATCACCACCCTCCAATAAATCCGCCTGTTTTGCTTTTTTGGTGCGTGATTTTTTAGGTTTGTCACTGTCATTATCCATTGGGCGTATCATGCTTTCAATAAAGTTAATCTCATCTTTGGATAAGCCATATTTGGCATAAAGCTGCTCATCTGTCCATGGGCGGCTAAAATCTTGCATTGGAACTAACGCATAAGTTGATTTTGTGGTATTCTGAGTATTTTTAACCAATGTAATCATAAAATGAAAAAATTTAGTGTTGATATAACTAATGACATTACTACAAATTTCTTCATTTTTAAAAGTTCCAATAACTAAATATGTTTCAGTACAAGCACTATTTAACCCTGCAAAAATTGGTTTAATTAAGTCCGTTTGGCTCTCACCAGTTCCAAATGCTTTTGGTACTAAAATTTTATTTCTTAAAATAAGTTGCTTATTATGTGTAATATCTTCAAGTTTGATATATGAAATATTATTTAAACTATACAATTTAACATTATCAGTTCTATTTTTATATGGTTCATGATGACCTGTGAAACGACTTGCCAAACGAAATGGGTTTCTTGAACTAACTAATTCACTAAATGAATTTTCAGAGAAACCTTTTACTTTTCTTAAAATTGAAATGGCTTGATTGTAACGAACAAAAACATCAATCCCTTTTTCTTTTAATGGTCTTTTTAATTGAGAAACACAATGACCGTCATCATAAGTAAAAACCTCACAATCACCATCATGTCTTTTTTCCCATAAAAAATAATTCACACCGCCTTTGATTTCCACATTATCAAAGCAGTCTTTTGAATTAGGGAAGTCATGAATTTCTTTGATGCGTCTGTCATTTAACATGCTGTCTCTAAAAGCATCAAGCCCTTTACCGCCAGTAAACCAACGGCTTGGGGTAATCATAATTAAAAATTGGGGATTGAGTTTTTTGGCTTGTTCAATAAATTTATGATATAAGGGAATTGCACTACTACCAATACCACCACCGTCATTTAATTGATACGGCGGATTGCCAATAATCACATCAAATTTCATGGTTAATAACTCCCCAAACACATCATCTCTGTCAGAATGAATAAACGCATAAGCATGATTTTCTAATCCTTGGCGATTGCCAAACACCCCTTGGCTTGCACCGCATTCACTGCATTTGCCATCTTTAAAGTGATGATGGACAGCCCCAAAAATAATATTGCCCATGTCATTATCAAACTCTTCACAAATAGACAAGGGCGAGTTGGCAATTTTGCTACAATACACGCTACGCCTTGATAATAGGGCGGTTAACCCAGTAATGGCAATGCCAAAGACTTGATTTTTTAAAATGTGGTTAATGCGAGTTTGTTTATCTGGTATTTGATTTTTTAAGCCTTTATCCAAGCGTTTGACGATTTCTCGCAGGAGCACGCCTGATTTAGATACAGGGTCTAAGAATGTCGCCTTTGGATTTGACCAAATCTCAGGCGGCAATAAATCCAGCATTTGATTGGCAAGTTTTGGCGATGTGAATACTTCATCATTAGACAGACTGGATAAACAGTCCAGCACATCGGGGTTATAGCCCAATTCAAATAGCGATAATTGACCTTGTTGAATGGCATCTAGGTCTTTTGTGATATTGCTGTCTATTTGTAAGTTGACACTGTCCATGTTATTGCTCGCTTAATTTTAGATAATGAATGGGCGGATAATCTTGAATATGTTTAGGAATAAATCCTTGATTATCGGTCAATTGGTTGTTGGTTTTTTCTACTAAGTTTTCATAGACATAATCACGCCTTTGGATAAGCGTGTCGCTGATGAGCTTCCATTCGCTAAATACAATGGGATTTCCATTTAAATCTTTTAGCGTTAACGCATTGCCACCCACGATATTTTTTGATAATAAAAACTTTGCCGTGTCAATAACAGCAGGGTCTGTTTGTTTAAAATGGCTTTGGTAATGGTCTAGGAATAAATCCAGCAATCGGCGACGGCACTCGTCACAATTATCCGCCAAAAGCTCAATGCCATAAATTGATGATATGGCACAAATGGCGTGTTTTTCATAATGAAATTGGGCATATTTGGGGGATTTTTTGCTTTTGTTGATTTGGGAAAGTCTTAGGGCGGTCGCAAGTTTTCGCCTTAAAATTTCTGCCAAAAAATTACCTGTGCCACAGGCAGGCTCTAAAAAAGTGCTGGTGATTTGCTCGGTTTGGATTTTGACCAAATCAAGCATGGCATGAACCTCACGCTCGGCGGTAAACACTTCGCCAAAATCAGCAACTCGCTTTTTAGATTTGATTTGTTGCTTGTCATCTTGTGCTTTGGCGGTATTAGTCATTTTGCTCCGCCTTTTGGACACAGTTTAGAGACGAAAAAAGCCCACATAAAAGCAGGCTTTGGTAGAAAAAGAAAAATTAGGGCGTTAAGGGGTTGACAAGTTGTATCATGTGCAGATAATCGTTGACGCTTGACGCTTGACGCTTGACGCTTGACGCCTGACGCTTGACGCTTGACGCTTGACGCTTGACGCTTTACGCTTGACGCTTGACGCTTGACGCTTGACGCTTGAAGCTTGACGCTTGACGCTTGACGCTTGACGCTTGGCGCTTGACGCTTGACGCTTGACGCTTGACGCTTTAAGACAGTTTAAAAAGACGGTAAACATGTGATGACTGGTTGATGATTTTTGCCAATATGTGTGGCTATTTTAGCACAAATTTTAACTTGGCATAAAATTTGTTCACTCTTTAGTAAAACATAAACCAACCAAGCATTAAAATTAAAATCGCCCTAAGCATGAAAATGAAAATTACTGCCATCACCCCTGCCAACACATCATCAATCAATATCCCAAATCCGCCAGAGACATTTTTATCCACCCATTTAATCGGAGGGGGCTTCATGATATCAAAAAAGCGAAATAAAACAAAAGGGACAATGAATAATAACGCAGTGCTTGGGTGGCAATACTCTAAGCCAGTTTTAGCTGTATCTTGTGTTTGAGCAAGCAACCACACACTTGGCAAAAGCGAAATCCACATGCCCACCCATTCATCAAAGACAATGTGCGGGTCATCGTGTACGCCCATCAGCTTTGAAGTTTTGCCACACACATAACTGCCAACCAAACAGCCAACCACCACAACCGCCAAAAACCCCCAAAATCCCAACAAAAGCATGGGCAAAGCAATCATAAGCCCGCCCACTGTTCCCCAAGTGCCGGGGGCTTTTTTGGGCAAACCTGTGCCAAGCCCAACCCCAAGCCAATAAATCGCCTTCTCCCAAGCCGTGGCGGTGGCAGGGCAAGGCGGGCAAGGGTTTGCTTGACGAATGTCAGGTTTGTGGCTGGTCATTGCTTTTCCTATTTTATCGTTATCTCATGTTATCTTATCCCATATTATCGCTGGTTTATCGGTCATGCGATATTAACGATGGTAATTTTAATGGGATAAGTTTTTAATGGGGGTAATTTTAAGTGGTGCGATTTTAAAAATGCTCCCACCCTTGTACTGTTAAATCCACTTTTTGATGATTAAAAATCAATGTTAACCCTTCTTGTGCCACGATTTCACCAATGGCAAAGATGCTGTTTGGATATGATTGATTAAATTGTTTAAAATTTGCTTTTGTCATGGTCAAGCACAACTGATAATCATCGCCCCCATTGATTTGATGTTGCCATTTTTGGGCATGGGGCAAGGCATCAAGCAAGGCATCACTGGGTATGGCATCAAGGTCAATCACCGCACCGACATTTGAAGCGGTTAAGATATGCCCCAAATCCTGCCCCAAACCGTCCGAGATGTCTATCATGCTATTTGCAAAGCCGATGAGCTGCCTGCCAAGTGCCACTTGTGGGGCAGGGTATTGCATGGCTTGGCGTAATTTTTCAGGCAAGCTCTCTGGCAGTCGGTTGGCGTGTCCGTCTCCATGTAAATTGTCCAAAATCCCATGCAAAGCAAGGCTTGCCAGCCCCACCGTACCACTGACACACACCACATCGCCCACGCATGCCCCTTGGCGTGTGATTGCCTGCCCATGTGGCACAAATCCAAGTGCCGTTACTGAAATCGTTAAAATGGGTGAGCTTGTGGTGTCTCCCCCAATCAGCTCTACCCCAAACGGTGTGCAAGCAGCCGCCAAACCCCCTGCAAATGCCTGACAAAAGTCGTCATTTGCCATGGACTTTGGTAAGGATAAGCCCACCAAAATGGCATAAGGCGTCGCTCCCATGCTGGCAAGGTCGGACAGATTGACCGCCACCGATTTATAAGCGATGGCGTGGGGGCTGGTCTCATGGACAAAATGCCGTCCTGCCACCAGCGTATCCACACAGCTGACCAGCTGACTGTTTGAGGGAATGTTGCTGATGGCACAGTCATCACCAATGCCCAACACGGTATGTTGGTGGGGGGCGGTTAGGTGCTTAAAATGGGTATGGATTAGGGAAAATTCGGACATGGTGGGTGATGGGTTGATGGACAAAACTTAGCGGATAAAAAGAGCAATCCGTGTTTTTATTTATCAGCTTGCACCTCTGGCTGACGCACATTTTTGGCAATCTTATCCATGACGGCATTGATAAGCTTATGAGCATCGGTTGCCCCAAAATGGACATTGAGCTTCATTGCTTCATCTAACACCACTTTGTAGGGGATATGCAGGCTATGTTTAAGCTCATAAGTGCCAATGAGTAAAATGGCGTGTTCGATAATGTCAAGTTTGGATAACTCTCTGTCAAGTTGGCTGACAATCAGGGATTCTAATTCATCAATTTGGGCAGGGATATTACGCATCAGTTCATGATAATAGCCCAAATGTACGGTGTGCATGGCATTATCGGCACGAGTTCGGGCGGCGATGGTATGTGGCTCATTACCCCCTAACAAATCTCGTCTTTGTTTGGCAAAGCGGTAATCAGTCATCAGCCATTCATACAGACCCTGCACAGCAAAACGGCGAGCCTTGCGTACGGCGGTATGGCTGGTTTTATAGCCAGTTTCGTTGATGTCAAATTGGTCATTTTGGGGGTTGGGGATGGTCATATTCGGCCTTAAAATAATACTGCATTAAAATCATCTTTTAATGGGGAAATCAAAAACCAGACAGCGATGCTATTTTTATGATGAAATCTGGGTAAATACTTTGGGTTAAAGAGCCTTTAAGACACTGACCATTTCAATGGCAGTCATGGCGGCCTCATAACCCTTATTGCCTGCTTTTGTGCCAGCTCGTTCAATGGTTTGTTCAATGTTTTCGGTGGTCAAAATGCCATTAATGACAGGAATGTCATGATGCAAAGCCACATGGCTTAAACCTTTGGCGGACTCACTTGCCACGATATCAAAATGCGGTGTCGCCCCACGGATAATCGCCCCAAGCACGACAATGGCGTCATAATTGCCCGTGGCCGCCATGCGTTTGGTGGTCAAGGGCAACTCAAATGCCCCCGGTACACGCACAACCGTGATGTTCTCACCCAGCACGCCATGACGCAACAAAGCATCCAAAGCCCCCTCTACCAAACTTTCAACCAAAAAGCCATTAAAGCGACCAACGGCAATCCCAATACGCAAATTGGCATTTTCATGTAACGCACCATCAATATGGGTTACGGCATTTTTTTGTTCGGTATAAGTTGTCATAATCTACTCTCAAAAGATGTGTCTTTTAATTATCCTAACCATTTTATCATAATTTACCGACAGTTACCCATAATTTGTTTAAGATAGTTTGTTTGATTGGTATGATGCGATAAAATTAACATTAATCAATAAAAGCTTAGGTAAATGACTGTAGACCAATGGGCTAAATTGGGCGAATGGTAATGCCTTGGTTTGCCATAAATTCTTTGGCTTGTTTAATGGTATAATCACCAAAGTGAAAAATGCTGGCAGCCAATACCGCATCAGCCTTACCTGTTAAGATACCATCTGCCAGATGCTGTAAATTGCCCACACCACCTGAGGCGATGACAGGGATATTCACCAAATCACTGATGGTGCGTGTTAATAATAAATCGTAGCCTTGGCGTGTGCCATCACCGTCCATACTGGTTACCAAAAGCTCACCTGCACCCCGCTTGGCCATCTCTACCGCCCATTGCACCGCATCAATGCCTGTGGCTTTGCGTCCGCCATGGGTAAAAATCTCCCAACGGGGTTGTCCATCGATGTCGCCTACTCGTTTGGCATCAATTGATACAACGATGCACTGATTACCAAAACGGCTGGCAGCATCATTGACGAAATCAGGATTGGTGATGGCAGCAGAATTGATACCAACTTTATCAGCACCTGCATTTAATAAATTGCGAATGTCTTCAAGCTTGCGTACGCCGCCACCGACCGTCAGCGGAATAAAAATGGTACGAGCAATTTTCTCAACCATCTCATAGGTGGTATCTCGCCCATCTACGCTTGCGGTAATATCCAAAAAGGTAATTTCATCAGCACCTTGGTCATTGTAGCGTTTGGCAACCTCAACAGGGTCGCCTGCGTCTTTAATGTCGATAAAATTGACACCTTTAACAACACGGCCATTTTCGATATCCAAGCAAGGAATTAGGCGTTTGGCTAACATGATTTTCCTTAAACAATCAATAAACAAAGGTAAAAACGGTCAAATGCTTCAGTAAAGCCATAAGCTTAACCGATAAAAGCATAAAAAGTACAGTTTATGCCAAGCATTATAGCAAGTTCTACCATCGTTTTGCACATCAATTGAATATTATGCATCATTCAAGATGGGTTGGCAGTGTTTCATCCGATCATATTTTATAAAAAATGTGACCAAGGGCAGGCATGCTTTGGTAAAATATGAAAAATTTTATCGCAATTGCCTTAAAATCTATTACAATATAGTTTTATTTTATGTTGGGGTTGCCCATGTCTGTTTATACTCACTTATCTGATGATGAATTTTTTGCCTTTTGTGGGTTGTTTGGGGTAGCATTTAAAAAAGCCGCCCCCATCACCCAAGGCATCAAAAATTCTAACTGGTTCATCCAAACTGACAGTGATGAAGATGGTGAGTTTAGCCATGTTTTTACTTTATATGAAGAGCGTGTACCTGATGATATCATTAAAATGGCAACCATCATGCACACACTCAAAGACAGGCTACCGATTGCTGCACCGCTTATCAAGATGACCGCCAAGGGCAATCATATTGGTGAGGACTGTGTGATGCGTTATGAAAATAAAGCCATCTTAATCGTCCCAAAGTTATCAGGCAGTCATCCTGTGCTGACAGATGTTGCCATGTGCCATGAAATGGGTAAAGCTTTGGCGACTTTGCATGACGCTTTAACAACCTTGCAGCCAAGTGAAGATTATGGCGTACCACTGTATGACTGGACAAGGGTCAAAGAGCGTGAAACCGCCTATATGCCTACCGATGAGGCTCGTCTCATGAACGATATCTGGACAGCCTATGCCAATTTACCTGATGACTTGCCCAAAGGCTTGTGCCATTTGGACATGTTTGCAGATAATACGCTGTGGGATTTTACGGGCGATACACCAAAGCTGACAGGACTGCTTGATTTTACCGAGGTATCTGTTGAGCATTATCTGATGGACATTGCCATCACCATCAACGATTTTTGTACCACATGGGGCAATGCCAATGACGGCGAGAGCGTGAATTTTAACACGAACAAAATGACTGCTTTTATAGACGGCTATGCGAGTGTCCGCCCCTTAACGGACAACGAAAAAACCGCCTTGCCTGTGATGCTTGCCTATAGTGCCACCATTTTTTGGCTTTTGCGACTAAATGTCATTTATTACAACCGTGAACAAGGACGCACAGGCGATAACATCATGGTCAAAAATCCCGACTTGATGAAACGCTTGGCAAGTTATCATTGGGCAAAGGTGAAATAATCATGTGTCAACTGCTTGGAATGAATGCCAATACACCCACTGACATTGGATTTAGCTTTACAGGGTTTAGAAAGCGTGGCGGACTTACCGACTATCATGAAGATGGCTTTGGCATTGTCTTTTTTGAGCGGACAGCATTGGGTGATATTGGGCTTCGTCAGTTTCATGATGATAAACCCAGCCATTTATCGCCTGTGGCTGATTTGGTGAATCATTATCCCATTGAAGCGATGAATGTGATTGCCCATATTCGCAAGGCAACCACAGGGGGTCATGGACTGGCCAATATTCATCCTTTTGTGCGAGAAGTTTGGGGAGAACAATGGGCATTTGCCCATAATGGGCAGATGAGCGATGGCTTTATTCGTCGCACCCAAAGGCTGATGACTAATGGTAATGCAGAACATTATGCACCTGTTGGCACCACAGACAGTGAGCTTGCGTTTTGTTATCTCTTAAACCGCCTAAAAGCAACCTTTAAAACACGCCCAACTGATGAGATGTTGTTTGCTTTTTTGACGGCACAGTGCCGATATTTGGCGGCAAATGGGCTGTTTAATTGCTTAATTTCAAATGGCAATTGGCAATTGGCGTATGCAGGCAGTTTGTTATTTTATTTGACACGCAAAGCGCCCTTTGGTGAGGCGACGCTGTCTGATGGCGAGATGACGGTGAATTTTAGTGATGTAACTACTGATAAAGATAAGGTCACGATTTTGGTAACCATTCCGTTGACTGACAATGAGCAATGGCAGCAATTAGCGGTGGATGAATGTATCGTTTTTCACGATGGTGAGATGGTGTTCAAAGACACCCCAAGCAAAAAAACTTATCTAAGCATTGAAGAAGGCATAAAGCTGGCATGCAGTGTGGGAGCTAGCGTATGAAAGATATCAAAGGCATCGCTCAAGCTGAGCTGGACTTTTGGCCAAGTTTTCAGCAAATCAACCAAGCCATGCCTCATCTGATGCCTTATGCTGATATTCATCGAGCCTTTGGTGAAACCTATCAAGGGGGGCATTTGTCAGCATGGATAAATGATTATTTTCAATTATCTAATATTTATCCCTGTCTACAGGTGGCAAATACACCGCTTCAATTCACCGCTCAAGATGATTTGCCACATGGCACAGCATACGAAATGTACATTCATCAAACCGCCAAAATTCCCACGCGTGACAATCTGCATGATTGGTTTGGGGCGTGCGTTTGGTCAGTATTTCCAAAAACCAAATCCATGCTAAATGCCAAGCATATTGCGCATTTTGCTCATCAAAACACAAGCAATGGTCGAAATCGTGTGCGTGATACCATTACAGTTTTTGATGAAAATGGGGCAATTTTTGTGGTCAGCGAAGACACCATTGGCACTCAGATTGGTGATGCCTTGGTGGCATTTGATTGGCAAAATTGTTTGGTGAATACACGCCAATATTGGTACCATCTGTTACAGCCAGATACGCACGCCAAAGTATTTGTCTTTGGGCATGCGCTGCTTGAGCAACTGATTTCACCTTATAAATCCTTATGTGCCCACACGCTTATCGTGCATGTACCCAAAGCGTTTTTTGAGCTATCGCAGCCTGAGCAATTAAAGCGTATCGACGAGATATTATGCAATCAATTAAATGATTTTTTGGTGGAGGGTGTGACACCAAAGCATTTGCATCCATTGCCAATTTTAGGTGTACCACATTTTTGGGATAATGCCGATCCAAGCTTTTATCAAGATGCGTTTGTTTTTCGTGCAGGTCGGCAAAAGCAGGCAAAAACCACCACATAGGTTTTATCATCATTGATTAATCCGTCTTATTAGGCTAAAGTGCGAAATGACAGCTTAACCAGCTGCTCATCAAGGTACTGCTTGCCATTTTATGTGCCAAAACGACCCAATGCTCGGATAAAATCGGCTGATGATGGTGCAACATAAATTAAAACCAAAATAATGACATATAAAAAAATATAACCAAACGGTTTTTTTATCTCAAAAAATTTAAAGGCAGTACCAGCTGATTTTTTGAGCCTTAAGCCATAAATATTGACGCCATAAATTTCATCCAAGATCAAATGAATCAGCGCACCCATGAATAAGGCAGCACCAAATAGCCAGCTGACAAATGCCGTCAATTTTAGTCCATAAAACGCCCCACATACCAATAGTAGCCCAAACATTGCCATATAAGGCACAGAATGCACCATACCACGATGGACTGTTAGGCGACTAAAAGTGCCAAATAAGCCAAGCCTGAGTAATAAAAACGCACCCATCCACAAAATCAAAGAGTCAATCAAAAGCCTGTCAGCATGATAGCGGTTGGCGTATAAAATGGTGATTAGTGTCGAGACGACCAATGAGGCGATTAAAAAGCCTTGAGAAGCAGGCTTTGAGTGGTCAAGATCAATATCAGGCAACAGGCTGCCTAATGTCCCAACAGCCAAACAAAGCACCGCTGTCGTTAAGCCATATAATTCAAAATAAAAACCAAAAGCGGCGATGATGGTACTGCCAATAACACCAGCGGTGAGATGTGTATGAAAATTTGCCATAATTTAATTTAAACTGTGCTTTAACCAAAACTTTAAAGCAAAAATAAATCAACAAAAAAGCCAGTCATGTGATCAGACTGGCTATTTGCTTCTTTGTAAGAAAAATATTGGCATCCCATAGGGGATTCGAACCCCTGTTACCGCCGTGAAAGGGCGGTGTCCTAGGCCTCTAGACGAATGGGACGCAAGTAAAAGTACTTAGACTTTTAAATAAAGCAGTCACTATTTTTAAATTAAAAAAATGAGTAACTGCCAAAAATGTAAGAAATTGCCTAGGTGCTTACATTTTTGTACGAGATTAGTTATGGTGGAGCTAAGCGGAGTCGAACCGCTGACCCCTTGCATGCCATGCAAGTGCTCTACCAACTGAGCTATAGCCCCATACTAAGCTAATGACAGCGTATTATACAGAATAAATTTGAGCCGTCAAGCATTTTTTGCATTTTTTAAGCATTTTTTCAACAATACAGGCAAAATACAGACCTTGAGTACTATGGCATAAAGTGGATTAACTAACCGTCATGGCATAAGGCTTTGGTATTTAGGCTAAAAAATTAGGCAGAGATTTATTTTTCTCTTCTAATTTTTTGAGCTTTTTCTTGCCCAATCCACCAAGTATCTCACAAGCGTGCCGTAAGCGTGCCAAAGTCATATCTGCACCGATGATGTGCATGGAATTCATCACAGGTGTGCTTGAGGTCGAGCCTGCAATCGCCACAAAAAATGGCTGCATAAAATCTTTTAATTTAATGTCAAAATGTGCCGCCAAGCCTTTAAGGGTTTGGTAAATATTCTCTTCGCTCCAAATGGGCAAGTTTTCTAATTGCCAAGTCGCCAAATATAAAATTTCTAATATCTGCTCATTATCTAGGCTTTTGTAGGCAAAATCTTCGGCAGTGATGGCGGGTAAATTTTGAAAATAAAAACCTGCCCAGTTGATTGCATCGGATAATAAATTAATGCGTGGCTGAATGGCACGAGCGATGGCGGTGAGTTTAGTGTCATCGCTTGCCCATGCCAAGATTTTATTTTTTAGGTCGTCAACGGATAATGTCCGCAGATATTCACCGTTGAGCCAGTATAGCTTTTCAATATCAAAGACAGGACCGCCCAAGGAAATACGCTGGATATCAAAGCTTTGAATCATCTCATCTAGGGTGAATTTTTCTTGTTCATTTGGCAAACTGTAACCCATGCGACCCAGATAATTCATCAATGCCTCAGGGAGTATGCCTGCATCTCGATAGTAGGTAATGGAGGTTGGATTTTTACGCTTAGACAGCTTAGATTTATCGGGGTTTCTAAGTAGTGGCATATGACAAAGCTCTGGCATTTGCCAGCCAAAATATTCATATAACAGCTGATGCTTGGGTGCTGAGGGCAACCACTCTTCACCACGCAAAACATGGGTGATTTGCATCAAATGGTCATCAACCACATTGGCAAGATGGTAAGTCGGCAGACCGTCAGTTTTTAGCAAAACCTGCATATCTACCTGTTCCCAAGGAATGACAACTTCACCACGCAGCATATCTTTGATGGTACAAACGCCGTTTGATGGTACACGCATACGAATCACAAATGGTTTGCCTTGGGCGACCAACGCATCTGATTCTTCTCGTGATAAATTGGCATAGCGACCATCGTATTTAACGGGCAAACCTGCTGCCATCTGTGCTTCTCGCATGGCATCAAGTTCTTCGGGTGTGCAAAAACAGCGAAATGCATGTCCATCATCTAACAGCTGCTCGGCGTATTTTTTATAAATATCGGCACGTTCAGATTGACGATAAGGCGCATGCGGGCCGCCCACATCCGGACCTTCTGCCCAAGATAATCCAGCCCATTTTAGTGCATCTAGAATCATTTGTTCAGATTGCTTAGTAGAACGGACTTGGTCGGTATCTTCGATGCGTAAAATAAATTCACCACCCATGGATTTGGCGAATACTAAGTTAAACAGTGCAATATAAGCGGTGCCTACATGAGGAAAGCCAGTTGGGCTTGGTGCGATTCGGGTGCGTACAGGTCGTGTCATGATTTTCTCTAACTTAGGAAAACGAATTGTTTGTGCTATGATAACAAATCGCCACAGTTTTTGGTAGAGACAGTCACACGCTTTATAAAATGATGAAAAATATTGAAAAATGTACAAACAATACAATAACGTACACAAAAAATTTTGATAAACTTCCCACAACTCTTTGATTTATTGATAAAATAGTAAGGTTATGTTCCCATCTGATGATATTTTATTCGGCGAATAGATATCTAAGCAACTGGCATAGCATTCATCATTTTTGCTAAATAACCACAGTGAGCACCATGTCAAACACCATTTCCACCTCTGATGAATTTAGTCATACGACGGTTTTGTTACCAGAAACAGTTGCGATGGTGCTTGGTGTCAAACAATTAAACGATGTCACTTCAAAAGTTTCAGGTGTGTATGTGGATGCCACTTTTGGGCGTGGTGGACATAGCCAGCTTTTGCTTGAATATTTGGCACCTGAGGCAACTTTGGCGGTCTTTGATAAAGACCCAGAAGCCATCGCTGTCGCCAAAAGTCTGGCAGCACAAGATACACGCATTAAGGTTGTGCATGACAGCTTTGCTCACTTAACAAAAAATTTACAGGCATTGGGTATTGATAAAATTGATGGTTTGATGGCGGATTTGGGTGTCTCAAGCCCCCAGTTAGACGATGGAACTCGTGGCTTTAGTTTCATGCGTGATGGCGTAGTTGATATGCGTATGGATACCACACGAGGTGAGCCTGTCTCTGAGTGGTTACAGCGTGTATCGGCGGATGAGCTGGCTGATGTGTTGTATGAATATGGCGAAGAACGCCATTCTCGCAAGATTGCCCGAGCGATTAAGTCCATGCAAAATTACACTTCCACACGACAATTAGCCGAAGTCATCAAGCAAGCCCATCCTGCATGGCAAAAAGGCAAACATCCTGCCACTCAAAGCTTTCAAGCAATGCGTATTTTTATTAATAATGAGCTTGGAGATGTGGAGGCATTTTTGGCACAAAGTATCGGGGTGCTAAAAGCAGGTGGTATGCTTGCGGTGATTAGTTTTCATTCGCTTGAAGATCGTTTGATTAAGCAGTTTTTGCAGCGTCACAGTCGTGGACAGTATGAAGAAGATGCACGCCTGCCGATCATCCCTAAGCGTCCAAAATATTTTGGTAAACCAAAGCGTATTGGGCCTTGTGATCAGGAAGTTAAAGCCAATCCCAGAGCTCGCAGTGCGTGGCTGCGTGGTGCTGTGCGTAGTGATGTCGCTTTGGTGGCACAAGACGAAGATTGATATATTTTATTTGATAGGTGGCGATTTTCATGAGCAACACTCCTTTGATGACAACACTCAACTCAAGCATGACTTGGGTTTTGCGTTTGGTGTTGGCGGTTTTGGTTGTGATGATTTTTGCAACCGCTTTGGGCATCGTCACCCAAACCCAAGAGCGACACGAAGCCTATATTGAATTACAAAAACGCAGTCGTGAATTAAATGAGCTAAAAATTGAAGAGCAAAGGTTGATGATTGAGCAGCAAACATTCAGTGCCACGCCGCAAGTTGCTCAGCGTGCCGTCAGTGAGCTTGGAATGTTTTTTCCGACCAATGAAAACCGCCGTGTCATTACGCCGAGTGCTAAGCCTGACTCTGAGCCAAGCCAAAATAGCGAGTAAAGCATGACCAAACAAAGAAAAAATCCAAAAACTGGCTCAGCGACGACAGCAGCGTCTTTACACCGTCCAAAGGCGTCTGCCAAGACTTTTGGGATTTTAACCAAAAAACGCATCAAAAAATCTGGCGCTAATTTGGCTGGTGGCAAGCAAGATGCTTGGCGATATTTGATCATTGGGGGGTTGATGCTGTGTATATTTATGGCGATTTTTGCACGCGCATTTTATCTACAGATCGTCAATCCGCAGTTTTTTATTGATAAAGGTGATGAGCTGATTACGGGCAAACGCATTGAACCTGCGTATCGAGGTGTCATCACAGATCGTGAAGGTGCACCTTTGGCTGCCAATGCACCATTATATACGGTATTTTTTGATCCTTATGCCTATGCCGAAGAATATTATCGCTTAGACAATGAAATAAAAACCACCAAAAGTGAAACCGCCAAACAAAAAGCACTCAAAAAACTCAAAGAAATGGACTTGGTTAGGTTGGCAGCGGCGGCAAATTATCCGCTTGAAAAACTTGAAGCGGCCGTTGGGATTGATCATACACTTGACACCTCTAATAGCCAAAAAGTCAAAGAAGCTTTACCAAAAGGTGCAAGCTCACGCCGTTTGGTGCTATTAAACCGTGTATCACCTGAAGTTGCCAAATCCGTCACAGATTTGGGGTTATTTGCCATTGGTCGTGAGCAGTATTTTCAACGCTACTATTTACAAGCTGAACCCAATGCACAGCTTTTGGGTTATATGGCTCAGTCAAGTGACGAGACTCAAGGCGGCTATATTGGGCGTGCAGGCATTGAGGCTAAATATAATGAGCGTTTGGCGGGCAAAGATGGCAAGGTACAGATTTTGCGTGGTACTGGTCGGCAGCCCATTCAAGAGATTGAGCAAATTGAACCGCTGATTGAAGGCGAAAACATTCGCTTAACGATTGACTCACGATTGCAGTATGTGCTTTATAAAGAGCTTGAGCAGGTTGGGCGTTTACAGTCGGCGCGTTCAAGCTCAGGCATGGTGGTTGATGTTAAGACGGGTGAAGTGCTGGCGATGGGGTCATGGCCATCTTTTAATTCTAATAATTTGTCCGAACGAGATGGTGCTAACGAAAGAAACCGCCCCGTGCTTGATGTGTTTGAGCCAGGCTCGGTGATGAAACCGTTCACGGTGGCAGCCGCGCTTGAATCGGGCAAATACACCACCAATTCTGTCATCGATACCAGTCCAGGCAGCGTGTCAGTGGGTGGATATACGATCCGTGACGGCGGTAATTATGGCGCCATCACGCTAGATAAACTGATCCAAAAATCCAGTAATGTTGCCTCAACAAAAATTGCGTTAAATCTACCGACTGACGCCATCGCTAATACACAGCTTAAATTTGGCTTTGGCCGCAAGACGGCACTGGATTTCCCTGCTGAGGCATCGGGACGAGTTAGCATTCCAAAAGAGCGTGAGCTGTCACGCCGTGCAACACTAAGTTATGGTTATGGTCAGCAAGTCACATTAGCACAGTTGACCCAAGCTTATGCAGCACTTGGCAATCAGGGGCTGATGCAGCCGTTAAAACTTGTCAAAGATCAAACAATACCCAAACCCACTCAGGTTATTAGTGCAGGTCATGCCGAAGCCATTGTGCGTATGATGGAGCTTGTGACAGGGCCAGGTGGCTCAGGTCAAGCCGCCGCCATCAATGGCTATCGTGTGGCGGGTAAAACAGG
>NZ_KV796860.1:24627-60920 GCF_001809255.1 Moraxella sp. HMSC061H09 | reverse complement strand
ACCAGTCGGCGTACCAATCCACAAGGTGGTTATTATACCGATCAGCATCGTGCGATTTTTGTTGGCTTAGCACCTGCGTCAGATCCACGCTTTGTGGTGGCAATCTTGGTTGAAGACCCACGCCGCCAATCGTATGCAGGCCAAGTATCAGCACCCGTATTCCACCAAGTGATGAAAGAGGCACTGCGCTTATATAATGTGCCTTATGATAAGCCTTTACGGGTTTTAGCACCCTAAACTGACCGATGAATTTAGCTGATTAAGGATGTATGATGATGCCAATAAGTTTTCGTGAAGTGATCCAAAAAGCGGTGGCCACCCCCCATACTGTGGCGGCAGAACTTGGTTTGATGACACTTGAGTCTGTGTTTGCACCGATTTTGGCGTGTCAATTTGACCAATTTTGTTTGGATAGTCGTAAGATTGGTACAGATGATGGTTTTGTACTGTTAAAAAGTAGTCGTCAAGATGCTCAGACAAACCTAAATAATGCCAATCGTTATCTTATGTCGGTCAAAGACAGTGCGGCATTTGTCATCAGTGAGTTTGATTTGGTGGGACTGGATTTAGATGGCATACAAATTCCTATCGTTAGCGTGCCAAATATTCGCACCTATTTGGGTGATTTGATTGCTGCTCGCCTTCAGCTACATCATGCCGTGGCATTGCCCAAGATTATTGCGGTAACAGGTACGAATGGCAAAACCACGGTCAGTCAGCTGATCGCACAGCTTTGTCAAGCGTCTGGCATCAGCTCTGCTGTGATGGGGACGGCAGGTAATGGACGATTGGGTCAGCTGATCCAGTCCGCCAACACCACAGGCGATGTGTTATTGACACATACATTTATCCATCAAATGGCACAAGAAGGCGTACAAATGATTGCACTTGAGGCAAGCTCGCATGGGCTTGATCAGTATCGCTTACAAGGCGTACCAATTATCGGTGCTATCTATACCAATTTATCCCGAGATCATTTGGATTATCATGCTGATATGGCGTCTTATCGTGATGCCAAAGCCAAGCTTTTTGATCAATCATTGTTCCCAACACTAAGATTTGGTGTGGTGAATTTAGATGATGAGCCTGCTTTGTTTGATTATGAGGCGGCAGATTTTCAGATAATTGGATATAGCCAACAAAAGCCAAACGCTGATTTTTATGCCAAAGCAGTACGCCCAAGCCTTGATTGTGTTGAGATTGAGGTACAAACATCTCAAGGTGAGATGACGGCGATAAGTCCTTTGCTTGGGTTGTTTAATGTGGATAATTTGCTTGCCAGTATGGCGGCATTTACGGCTTTAAACCCTGCAAGGGCAGCAGATTTGCCAAATTTGATTACTCAATTACAAGGTGCAAGAGGGCGTATGCAGCGTGCGTCATCTCAGACGGGTGCTTTTATTATTGATTATGCACACACGCCCGACGCACTTAAGCAGGTCTTATCAAGCCTGCGTCGCCACTGTACAGGCCGGCTAATTGCCGTCTTTGGGTGCGGTGGTGATCGTGATCGAGGTAAACGCCCGCAGATGACCCAAGCAGGTTTGGCGTATGCAGATCAAGTGATTTTGACTGCTGATAATCCGCGTTCTGAATCGCCATCTGCCATCTTAGCAGATATGCAAAAAGGGCTGTCTTGTGAGGATCATTATAAAATCATCATCGAGCCTGATCGAAAAAATGCCATCGAATTGGCGGTTAAAACCGCAGGCAAAACTGATATCGTTGTGATTGCAGGTAAGGGGCATGAAACTTATCAAGAAATCCAAGGCGTGCGTTATGATTTTGATGATTTGGCAGTATTGGGTGAGTTTTTACAAAAATATCAAAAATAAAAAGTAATAAAAGGCAATCGCATGACAAATTCAAGTGCATATTTTTGGAACCAAGATAACCTAAAACAAGCCATACAGGGGCAGTGGCATCACAGTGATAAGGCTGAGATTGACGCCCGTCGTATTGTGACTGATACACGCCAAATCCAAGCAGGCGATGTTTTTTTGGCAATCAAAGGTGAGCGATTTGATGCGCATGATTTTATCCAAAATGCGTATCAGCAAGGTGCATCTGCGGCGATTGTTGAGCGTGTTGTTGATTGCGATATGCCACAGCTTTTGGTGGCAGATACTAAGCTTGCTTTGGGGAATTTGGGTAAGTTTCGGCGAGACGCTCACCCTGATTTGACGGTCATTGCCTTGACTGGTTCTAGTGGCAAGACGACGACCAAAGAGATGATTGGTGCTATTTTAAGTCAAATTGCACCGACGCTCATCACGCGTGGCAATTTAAATAATGATCTTGGCGTGCCGATAATGTTGCTTGAGCTGACTGATGAGCATCGTTTTTTGGTGATAGAGCTTGGGGCAAATCATTTGGGTGAGATTGCTTATACAGCGTCAATGGTGCGTCCTGATGTGGCATTGATACTAAATATCGGTACAGCGCATTTGGGTGAGTTTGGTGGTCGGGCTAATATTGCGTGTGCCAAATCAGAGATTTATTCGGCACTGACCAGTCAGGGCGTGGCAATTTTACCATTTTCAGATGACTTTTATCCAGAGCTTTTAAAGCAAGCGTCTCAATTTACAAAGCTGCATTTATCGTTTGGTGAGCGTGCCGTGCCGATTGAGCAAGCGGGGCTTGAAGCGACGGATCAAGCTATGCTTAAAGCCGAAGGTATCAGCTCGGTGCTGATGATGGGGGATTTATTTGCTGATGATATCGAAACTTTTGCCACGCACAGCACATTTACTCTAAATACCAATATTGATATTGATCAAATTGACAGCTTGCCTGTTCATCTACCGTTCATTGGTGAGCATAATGTGGCGAATGCGTTGGCGGCAGCTTCGGCGACTTTTGCACTGGGCGTACCACTTGAACAAATCGCCAAAGGGCTTCTGCGTGCGACGCCACCTAAGGGTCGTTTGATGCGTCTGTCAATGGATGGATATCACATTATTGATGATACTTATAATGCCAACCCAACTTCCATGCTCGCTGCAGCAAAAGTGCTTGAAGCTGAATTAGACACTAAGATATTGGTGCTTGGTGATATCTTTGAGTTAGGAGATGCGGCAGATGATGAGCATACCAAACTGGGGCATCAGTTGGCTTTACTTGAGATTGATCATGTATTGACTTTGGGTAATCACATGGCACACACTGCCGCTGCAATCAATGAACAAAAATCCATTGCCAGACATTATACAGATAAGCCAAGTCTTTTAAAGGATTTGCGTCAATTATTATCACATGGTTCCGCCACCGTGTTATTTAAAGGGTCTCGTGGCATGGCAATGGAGAGCCTGATTGCTGATTTGACCGCTTGTAACCATTAACAAATTAAGGATGCTTCATGTTGTATTGGCTATTACAGCAAACAGACATTGCCATCGGTTCATTGACTTTGCGGGCACTGCTTGCGGTGATTACATCGCTGCTTATTGTTATCATTGGTGGTAAGCCTGTGATTCATTATCTGCGTACCTTAAAATACGGTCAAGCCGTGCGTGATGATGGACCAAAAACTCACCTTGCCAAACAAGGCACGCCTACGATGGGCGGGGTGCTGATTTTGGTGGCGATTGGTATTGCTACCTTGGCATGGGCGGATTTAGGCAATCCTTATGTTTGGATTTTAATGGTGGTCATGGTCATTTTTGGTGCAGTTGGCTGGGCAGATGATTGGCTAAAAATCAAGCACAAAAACCCCCAAGGACTGATTGCTCGCAAAAAATATTTTTGGCTATCGGTCGGCTCGCTATTTGCTGGCTGTTCGATGTATTACATCGCCACACAGCAAGATACCAATACCATGATCGCCATGCAAGACATGCTAATCCCACTGTTTAAAGACATTGTGATTCCGTTTTCAGCGATCCCATTGGGTTTGGGATTTATTATTGCGACTTATTTTGTGTTGGCAGGCTCATCTAATGCGGTGAATCTGACAGATGGTTTGGATGGATTGGTGATTTTACCCGTAGTTTTGGTCGCAGCAGGCTTGGGCGTTTTTGCTTATATTTCTGGCTCGCCACATTTTGCTGATTATATGCATGTGCCTTATATTGCTTATAATGCTGAGGTTACCATCGTCTGTGCTGCCATGATTGGCGCAGGCTTGGGCTTTCTTTGGTATAATGCAGCACCCGCCGATGTATTTATGGGCGATGTGGGTGCATTGAGTCTTGGGGGTATGCTTGGTACCATTGCTGTGATGACTCGCCAAGAGTTGGCGTTTGCGATCATGGGCGGTATCTTTGTGGCTGAAGCGGTATCGGTGATTTTACAGGTTGGTTCTTATCGTCTGCGTAAACAACGCATTTTTTTGATGGCACCTTTACATCATCATTTTGAAGAGCTTGGACTCAAAGAAACCAAAGTAGTCGCGCGTTTTTATATTGTGTGTATTATTTTGGTGGTGCTTGGACTGATGACCTTAAAATTACGCTAAATTTGCCACCAATTCACCGATGAGCCTTGTGTCCTTTTGGTAAGTGCGTTAAGGTGAGTTTAATGGCAGATTGGTTGATAAAATTTTAAAAACTTTTAGGGAGATTGACCAAGTTGGGCTATAATAGCGAGTTCGTTTGGGTGTATTTGCTCATCGACTGTCTGAACTTTAAAGCTTTATAGGGATAACGACTATGAATGTACAAAGATGCGTCATCGGCAATTGGAAATTAAACCCAGCAACCAAGTCGGCGGCACATGAGCTGGCACAGGGCTTGAGTGGTATAGCCTGTGATGCGGTCAGGGTTGGCTGTACACCAAGTTTTACCCATGTATCGACTGTGGCAGGTGTATTGGCAGGTACACCGATTTGGGGGGGTGCTCAAGATATTTGTGCATATACCCAAAGTACGGGGGCGTATACGGGTGATGTGTCTGCTGAGCAGCTGAGTGATTTGGGCGTAGGCTTTGTCATTATTGGGCATTCTGAGCGTCGCAACTATTATCGTGAAGATCACAGCTTATTGGTTGAGAAAATGAAGCACGCATTTGCTGCAGATTTGAGCGTTGTGTTTTGTATTGGTGAGACCAAAGAGCAATATCAAGACAATCAGACCTTATCAGTACTTGATGATCAGTTATCGGTATTACAAACCTTTCGTGTGCCACGGGGCAAGCTTATCATTGCTTATGAACCTATTTGGGCGATTGGCACAGGTCTGACACCCAGCACTCAAGAAGTCATCGCAACCCATGCGCATATTAAGTCAGTCTTAGCATCGTATCACTTTGAAGGCGTCAGTGTGCTTTATGGTGGCTCGGTGAATGAGCAAAATGCTGCTGAATTTGCTCAAGCTGAAGGTGTTGATGGGGCATTGGTCGGAGGTGCTTCTTTAAAATTGGATACCTTTGCACAGATTATTGCTGCATTTGAGTCAGCATCGTAGCTTATTTTATTTTTGTATACCATACGATTGGGAAATTTATGCTTACAATTCTTTTAGCCATTCATATTATTATTGCCATTGTCATGGTGGGTTTTATTTTGATTCAACATGGTAAAGGTGCCGATGCAGGCGCATCTTTTGGCTCAGGTGCAGCAGGTACAGTTTTTGGTGCGGCAGGGTCGGCAAACTTTCTAACACGCACAACCGCAGTGCTTGCGACAATCTTTTTTGCAACAAGCCTTGCACTGGCTCACTTCGCCCAAAAACAAGCCGAAGATCAGTTACGCTTGGATGTGCCAGCCGTTGTCAGCGAGACACCGAATACCCCGCCAATTAAGTAATGATTTTGCTTGCACTTGACAGATTTTTTGGGTAGAATACTCCGATATTTTATTTTGCGATCGTGGTGGAATTGGTAGACACGCTATCTTGAGGGGGTAGTGCTTCACGGCGTGAGGGTTCAAGTCCCTCCGATCGCACCAAATTCAATTTCTGGCTTATCTTTAGGGATTTTTTGCTTGAATTAGGCATCAATCACTGCCGATAGATATGAATCACTCATAGACTTGACTGGCAGCCAGATTGCTTAGCTAAAAATTTTTAAAAATTGCTTGACATTAAAAAAATAGTCTATATAATAGGCATTCTAAATTGATGCGGGGTGGAGCAGTCTGGTAGCTCGTCGGGCTCATAACCCGAAGGTCGTTGGTTCAAATCCAGCCCCCGCTACCATTTTTAAAATCCTAAGCGTTGCCAAATTACAATCTTAGGTAGCTTAATATCTTGAATTAAGCTGTCGGCTGGTATTATGATTGCCCACCAACCTTGTGTTATGTGGGTTTTTTTATATCTAAAACAAATTCATCACTGAAATAACGCTTATCACTCATGATGGGTTATACGATGTTATAATAGTGCTTTATAGACTGTTGTGATAAGTACCGCCGTTTTGTAAATATTATTTTAGGAATTATCATTCAATCATGAAACCATCAAGCAAAATTGCTGAGCTGACCGAATTGATTGCCCCTGCGGTAGCTGCCTGCGGTGTTGATTTGTGGGGCATTGAGTTTATGCCCCAAGGTCGCAAATCATTACTGCGTATTTATATTGAATCACTGCCCGAAAATCGAGCGGCAGGCGAGCATGTGACCATTGAGGATTGTTCAGCGGTTAATCATCAGGTTTCTGGTGTATTAGATGTTCACGATCCAATTGCGGGCGAATATGTCCTAGAGGTGTCAAGTCCGGGTTTTGATCGTCCTTTATTTACGCGTGAGCAGGTAGCGGCATATGTGGGTGAGACGATCAATTTGCGATTAATCCATGCCATTGGTAGCGGTGATACGAAACGCCGCAAAGTAGTGGGTCGCTTGACCTGCGTGGGCGAGGATAGCATGACAGTGATCACCGAAGATAAGCTTGAATTTAATATTGCATTTGATAGCGTGGATAAAGCACATTTGGTGTACGAAGACTGATTTATTTGGTCTAATGCCTGTCATATGAGATTGCATGGTGAAGTGATACAATCATTGCATAAAAATTAATCAATATCAATTAACCCAAAGGATCTACAGATGAGTCGTGAAATTTTGACTGTGGTTGAGACCGTCAGTAACGAAAAAGGACTAAATCCTGAAGATATTTTTGAGGCGATTGAGCAAGCGCTTGTCGTCTCAACCAAGAAAAAAGTCTATACTGAGCAGCCTGAAGTTGCCATCCGTGTACATATTGATCGCAAAACGGGCAATTATGATACATTTCGTTATTGGACAGTGGTTGCTGATGAAGATCATGAGATGCCAGCGTGTCAGCTTGCGATCAGTGATTTGGACGAAAACGAATGGCAGATTGGTGATGTCAAAGAAGAACAAATTGAGTCGATTGAATTTGGTCGTATCGCTGCCACGCAAGCCAAACAAGTAATCATTCAAAAAATCCGTGAAGCTGAAAGAGCGTTGGTTGCCGATGCGTTTGAGTCACGCATTGGTGATTTAATCAGTGGTGAAATTAAAAAACAAAGCCGTGATGCTTATATTGTGGATTTGGGTGAAGGCGGTGAAGGTTATTTGGCAAAAGATCAGACATTGCCGCGTGAGACATTGCGTGTCAAAAGCCGAGTTTCTGCCATCTTATCTCAGGTCAATCGTGATGGTCGTAGCCCACAGCTGATGTTGTCACGGACCAGCAATGAGATGCTGATTGCTTTGATGAATAAAGAAGTGCCAGAGATTAGTGAGCAGATTATTGAGATTCGTGATGTGGCTCGCTTACCTGGTTTACGCGCTAAAATTTCGGTAAAAACCAATGATCACCGTATTGATCCTGTGGGTGCGTGTATTGGTATGCGTGGTACGCGTATTCAAGCTGTACAACAGGAGCTAGATGGTGAACGCATTGATGTGATTGTTTGGAATGAAGATCCAGCACAATATATCATCAGTGCGCTTGAGCCTGCTGATGTCATTGGTCTTGTGCTTGATGAAGATGCTAAAACTGCTGAAGTGATTTTTGCAACGAATGATCAATTAGCCCGTGCCATTGGATCTCAAGGTCAAAATGTTCGCTTGGCTTCTGAATTAACTGGCTACAAGCTGAACATGATTTTGGAGTCTGAATACAGCGAGCGCCAAGCTTCTGAAAATCAAGCAGTGATTGACCTATTTTATGAACGCTTGGAGCTTGATCGTGATTTGGCTGAAGTGTTGGCGGAAGTGGGTTTTGCCGATATTGAAACTGTGGCGTATGCACCAGTAGAGGAATTCTATGAAATTGATGGCTTAGATGATGAAACCATTACTGCCATCCAAGAGCGTGCCAAAGAAGTCATCATCAGTGATGAAATTGCCAAGCAGCAAAATATCAAAGAGCCAAGTGCCGAGCTTTTGGCTTTAGAAGACATGACGCCAGCAATCGCTTACAAATTGGCCGAGCGTGATATCATTACGCTGGATGATTTGGCAGAGCAAGCCATTTTTGATATCGAAGATATCGAGGGCTTGAACAGCCAAAGTGCTGGAAAATTCATTATGGCAGCACGCCAATCATGGTTCGAATAATCATGAGTGTAGCGGTCGTAGGCGTACAGCAATGAGCGTACAGCCATTAAAATAACTTTGCCAAGCCTAAAGGTTTGGCAGACAATACATAAGTGGGCAGTGTTTGGCAGTTGTGCCAAGCCCACTTGCCAAACCAAAACAATTAGGTGATATGAATGGCAAAAACAGTTAAACAACTTGCACAAACTTCAAAAACAACAACCGAAACCATCCTAAAACAACTTGCCGATGCTGGTCTACCAAGTCGTGGCGAAAATGATCTTGTTACCGATAGCGAGCAAGATAAACTGGTGGCTTTTTTAAAGCAAAGCCATGGTGAAAAACCCAAATCTCGCATCAGTTTAAAATCCAAAACTACCTCAACCGCTCAAGTGACAGGCACATCAGGTAAGGCAAAAACGGTCAATGTCGTGCGTACCAAAAAAGTCGTCTATGACAAACCAGATCCAGCTAAGATTGAAGCGAAAATCGCAGCCCAAGCTAAGGCTGCCGAAGAAGCACGCCTAAAAGCTGCCGAAGAAAAACAAGCTGCCGAACGCAGCAAAAAAGAAGCAGCCGAGCGTCAAGCGGCAACCTTGGCTGCGATGCGTGCAAGCAGTGAGCCTGTAAAAAATCATGAGGTTAATGCGACGGTTGTCGTCAAAAAGATAAAAAATCCAGAAGACGCCAAGCCTGCTGATAAAGCAGAAAAAACCGATAAGAAAAAACCTGCCAAACCCATCAAAAAAGAATCGGCAACTGACAAAAAAGCGCGTGAAGCTCGTGAAGCAGAAGAAGAGCGTTTGCGTCAGATGGAGGCAGAAACACGCCGTAAAGCTGCCGAAGAAGCTCAAAAACGCACACTTGAGCAGATGAAACAAATGGCGTCTCGCTATAGCGATGCTGATGACGGTGCGACTGCCGCTATTGTTCGTACCAAAGACGATGCACCGTTGGCTGATGGCTTGGTGGGTGCTGCGCTTGAAGAATCATTTGAAAAAGAGCGTCGTGAAATTAAACGAGGTGCAACAGGCACTGCTGGCAAAGGCGGTAAAAAAAGCCGCAAAGGTCAGCAAGAAGAGCGTGAAATGAAAACCCGTGCAAAGGGCTTAAAATCATCTCAAGCCAATAAACATAAATTTGAAATGCCTGTTGAAAAAATCGTCCATAATGTTGAGGTTGGTGAAAATATCGTTTTATCCGATTTGGCACAAAAAATGGCGGTTAAGGTGCGTGAAGTCATCAAATCACTGATGAAGATGGGTGAGATGGTGCGTGAGTCAGACAGTATCGATCAAATGACCGCTGCACTTGTCATCGAAGAATTTGGCCATAACTTTGTACCGATCAGCGATACCCAGCTAGAAGATGATTTACAAGTCGCTGTTGATGAAAAATCAGGTAATGTCCAAACACGCCCACCTGTAGTAACCATCATGGGTCATGTTGACCATGGTAAGACATCGCTTTTGGATAAAATCCGCACTACTAAAGTTGCAAGCGGCGAAGCAGGCGGTATTACTCAGCATATCGGTGCATATCATGTAACAACAGATCGTGGTCTAATTACCTTTTTAGATACCCCAGGCCATGCTGCTTTTACCGCCATGCGTTCTCGAGGGGCTCAAGCAACAGATATCGTGGTGCTTGTGGTTGCTGCTGATGACGGCATGATGCCACAAACCGAAGAGGCCATCGATCATGCTCGTGCTGCAGGGACACCGCTCATTGTTGCGATTAACAAGATGGATAAAGATACCGCCGATCCAGATCGTGTGATTAATGAGTTGTCCGTCAAAGAAGTCATTCCAGAAGAGTGGGGTGGCGATACTCCTATGGTTAAAGTCTCTGCCAAATCGGGTATGGGTATTGATGAGCTTTTGGAGGTTATTAGTATCCAAGCAGAACTGATGGAGCTTGAGGCACCGATTGATGGTGCTGCCCAAGGTGTGGTGATTGAATCACGCTTGGATAAAGGACGAGGTGCTGTGGCAAGCTTATTGGTTAAGCGAGGTACATTAAATCAAGGTGATTTGGTTTTGGCAGGCGAATACTATGGTAAGGTTCGTGCCATGACTGATGAAAATGGTCAACGCATCAAAACCGCAGGCCCATCAATTCCTGTTGAGATTTTGGGTCTACCAGAAGCACCCGCAGCAGGCAGTGAATTTTTAGTGGTATCTGATGAGAAAAAAGCCCGTGAAGTTGCTGATTTTCGGGCAGCACGGGAGCGTGAACGCACGCTTGATCGTCAAAATAAAATGCGACTTGATACCTTATTTGAAAGTATGGGATCGGCAGAAGTTGCAACTTTGAATATCATCTTAAAAACAGATGTCCGTGGTTCACTAGAAGCGTTATTAAATGCATTAGACGAACTTTCAACTGATGAAGTTAAAGTGCGTGTGATCAGCTCAGGCGTTGGTGCGATTACCGAATCTGATGTCATCTTGGCAGAATCAAGTGAAGCGGTATTGCTTGGCTTTAATGTCCGTGCTGATAATGCAGGTAAACGCAAGGCAGATGAAGCGGGCATAGATATTCGTTATTATAGCGTTATCTACGGTCTTATTGATGATGTCAAAGCAGCAATGAGTGGCATGCTTGCACCAGAGCATCGTGAGCAGATTTTAGGTATCGCTGAGGTTCGTGATGTCTTCCGCTCAAGTAAATTTGGCGCAGCCGCAGGCTGTATGGTTCAAGAAGGTACTATTTATCGCAATAAGCCAATCCGAGTCTTGCGTGATGACAAAGTCATCTTTACAGGCCATTTACAATCTTTGCGTCGCTACAAAGACGATGTCAATGAGGTAAAAGCAGGTATGGAATGCGGTCTTGCGGTCAAGGGCTATGAGGTTGCCGTGGGTGATAAGATTGAGGTCTTTGAGATCCATGAAGTGAAACGAGAGCTATAATGGTGATGATGGCGTTTGGGTATATTGTTTAAAATCATGCAAATGATACGCCCAAAAGTTAGTATTTAGTCACTCCATTTAATTATTGATTTTATTTAATAAATTTTAATTAAATTTTTAATAAATTATTGGTCTGATCGTTCAAAAAGATTGGTGTTGATACACCAATCTTTTTTAATTGATATGATATGCCGTTGTATGAGTGAAACAAACTTTTATCTGATAAATCTACCAAATGAATCATTTGGCATAATCTAAGTCATCATTTTGAATCACTAAATTTTCACCTTCTTGTATATCCAGCACTTCTTTTTGTAGCTTGGTGGTAAAAACATGCTCACGCTGAATGGTTTGGGTGTTTAGGTGAATATCTTCAATGGCGTGAGCTGTTTTTGTGACCGTCGCAGTCTCACAATACAACAACATCTCAATTGGTGTATCTGGTGTTAATGAACACACCTGACCGTTGATGGTAATTTTGGCGTGTGTGGCTTTTGTGTTGTCAATAATATTAACCAAGTCATCATCATTTGACAACTGTTCATGAGTTGCCAAAGAGGCATCATCTTGTTGATAGGTGATGACAAGATGTTCTTCAGTTAAGGTGATGGGAATATTAACGGTGCGTGTGTGTATCTTTTTGGATAAAATCACCTTACCTGTATTAACACGCTGTTTTTGAACTTCGGCCCTTTCTTCCAAAAGCTCTAAGGTTTGAGTATCATCAATTGTATGCGGTGTTTTCATTGTCTTATTTCCTTAAAATTTTAGGTCTTTAAAAATTTCTTTGAGATTTGGTTTGGATTAATCAAACCCAGCTTTTCAGTATTGATTAAATTTAAAAAAAGCCAGAGCATTGCCCTGACTTTTTGGATGCTTGACTGATGCGATTTACTCATTCAAGTCAAAGTTTAGGTTAGGTCAGATTATAGACCACGAGCACGGCGTACTTCATCAGCGGTAATGCCTTCATAGTTGACCACATTGCCATTTTTATCAACCACATTGCCTAAATCATCCACATTAAGCTCTTCACGCTGAATGGTTTCTAAAATGGTTTCTGTACGAGTTTCTGAAGTTTTGCCTAAGGTGACCTCTTCGGTGACATAAGTTTGTTTGGTAACATTGGCTCGCTCAGCTTCTAGCTCAACGCTGATGGTGTCTGCACCCGAATCATTAATACGGCGATCTGTTGGGCGATCTACAGCGGTACGCTCAATGTGAGCATGCTCTTCTTCTAAATCCACTTCCATACGGCGTTCTTCGGTAACCACATACTTACCAAGGCTAACAATGCCTGCTACGATATGGTCTTTATTGACTGTTAAGCGTTCTTCTAACAATTCTAGCGTATTTGGAGCATGATAATGGCTTTCATCTAACTCAAGACGGCTTTCTGCAGGCAGTGTCTCTGCTGCATAAAATTCACGGTCTTTGTTATATTGTTCTTCATAGGTATAGCTATAATTTTGATCATAGCCTTCCATTGCTTCTACTTGCTCTTTGGTCAGACTGTCAAAATATACCTCATCGCCAACAATGCAAGACAAGCCTGCTGGAACCAAAACCTCTTTTGAGAAGAACCAACCACCAGCATCAACCACTAGGTAGCGAATCTTACCTGTGTCTACCTCGACCAATACATCTTGTACTTTACCAAGTTTTTCTTGACCGATGCCATAAGCAGTTTTGCCAATTGGGTTATAATAGTCATTTCCCAATGCTTCACGGTTGGTAGCTTCAATGTCATACAATCGTACTAACTTACTCACCATACTTCTCCCTTTGTTTTGTTGATCTGATTGATAGATCAATCAGGATTTCTAATCTTTTTATATACCGCTTAAATTTATATACCGCTTAAACTTCAGATACAAATTTAAACTATCGAGGTAACCTAATATCATCAAAACGATAAAATGATTTATCTTTTCTTTTATCTGTTTTTATCTGTTGGCTACTTCTTGATGTCTAGCGATACTTTTAGTATAAAGAATTTAAAATTTTGTACTAAGCGTTTTTTGTCAAAAATTATTATGATTCAATTAACTATTTATAAACCAAAGTAACCCAATGTAACTTTAAGTAAATTTAATAATTTTTTGAAAATTATGTTGATTATCGGTGACTATGGGCAAGCTGATTGATGGAATTTATCGTTTTATCATGCCTTTTATGTAAAAATCGGTGCTACTTTTAACGAGTATGTTGAATGAGTAAGATGACCAAATGCAAAAGCAGACAATAAGATCAATCGGCAAAAATGTCATTCATTGGTTTTATTAAAAAAATGGGCTATACTACCACCATCATACTGAGGTGAATTTTAATAACATTTTATTAATCGTATATCTATTTAGAGGACTTATGAATCAACGATTACAGCGACTTGCTGACCAAATTCAGCGTACTTTAGCCATTTTAATTCGAGATGAGATTAATGACCCACGCTTGACGGGGTTTGTGACCATTTCTAGTGTGAAGGTTAGCCCTGATTTGGGCTATGCTGATGTTTATGTGACGATTTTGGAGCCAAGTCAAGATGGTGGCATGAACAGTGAGGCACATGCTCAAAGCTTAAAAGTACTTAATACCGCTGCTGGATTTTTGCGAACTGAGCTGGCACGCACCATGAAAACACGCACCACGCCACGCTTAAGATTTCATTACGATGAGGTGACCGCCCATGGTAATCGTATGATGAGCTTGGTTGGTCAAGCCATGCAAAAAACCCAAGAAAGTGAAAAAAACTATCTGGATGAAGAGCATCAGTTGGATGATGATAAATCATGATGAATCGGCCGACCAAAAAAGTGGTGATTTCAGGCATTTTATTATTAGATAAACCTGCTGATATCAGCTCACACAGTGCTTTGGCAAAAGCTAAGTATTTATATCAATCCGAGTTGTATGATTCTAAAAAAGCAGGTCATACAGGCACGCTTGACCCTATGGCAACAGGGCTTTTACCGATATGTTTTGGTGAGGCAACCAAATTTGCACAGTATGGGCTTAATGCAGATAAAAGTTATGTCGCACTGTTAAGCTTAGGCGTGAAAACAGATACTGCTGATAGATATGGTCAGGTGATACAACGCACCGATGTACCAAGCTTTAATCAGCAAACACTTAATGGGATTGCCAATGCTTTAATAGGCAAACAAATGCAAGTACCGCCTATGTATTCCGCCTTAAAAAAAGATGGTAAAAAATTGTATGAATATGCACGATTAGGCGAGGTGGTCGAGCGTGATGCCAGACCCATTATCATACATAATTTGACACTCACAAAACTGGATAATACCACAATTAAACTGATTGTCTCTTGCTCAAAGGGGACTTATGTGCGTGTGCTGGGTGAAAGTGTGGCAGAGCATTTGGACTGTGTGGGGCATTTGATTGCCTTACACCGAACCTGTACAGGTGGATTTGATGTGGCAGATGCGATAAGCCTTGGTGAGTTGGCGAATTCATCTTTGGATGAACGCTTGGGCAGACTTTTGCCCACAGATGCGATGCTTGGTCATTTGCCCATGTTGAGACTGACAACGGATGAGGCGGCACGCATTAAAATGGGGCAACGATTAAATGTCAAAGACCGTCTAGATAGCTTGCTTGAGTTTGATGATGTGTTGCTTGTGCGACTGTATGCCCAAGATATATTTATTGGGCTGGCAGAGGTATCTAAAAGCGGAAGATTACAGCCTAAAAAATTGGTCGCATAACTGATCAGCCTTTCAAGCAGTACTTGACCTTGACGGTTTGGATGATTTTAGTGTAAAATGGTTGAGCTTATCATCAGTATAAGCCGATATAACAATTCATGTGAGTATATGATGAAAAAATTAATTTTAGCAACAGTCTTGGCAGGTCTTTCAACTGCCGCTGCAGCCAATGTTTTGGTTAATAACGGTTATTATGTTCAAGCCGATCTTGGTTATTCAAATCTAGAAGCAAAATATAACGACAATCGACCCAACGACAATAAATTTGAAGATAAAGGTTTGGGCTATGGTATCAGCTTTGGTAAAGATACCGACTTGGCTCGCTATGCCTTAGATTATACAAATTATGGTAAGATTAATTCTTCTTACACTTATCAACCACAAACGAACACGAACACGAGTATCACCTCTTCAGGCGAGCTTAAGGCACAGTCTTTGGGTCTTTCAGCCATTTATGATTTTGATACAGTGTCAGGTTTTACGCCGTATGCAGGTGCTCGTGTGGGCATTAACCAAATAAAAAGCACTGTTTCGACAGTGACAACAACGGCTGCTGCCCAATCAAGAACTACCCACAGTCAAAAACAAGAAAACAAGGTTGGCTTTGGTGTGCTGGCTGGGGCGCAATATGCCATCAACCCACAGCTTAGCGTTGATGCTGGCGTTGAGTATAATTATCTGGGTAAGTATGATAAATTGGATACAGACAGCAAGCTTAAGGCTCATCAATATGGTGCGAAAGTAGGTCTTCGCCATAACTTTTAAAATTAGCAAACTGCTGATTTTAAGCTTGCTAAAAAACCCATCGGTACGATATATCGATGGCTTTTTGTAAAAAGTGATAAAAATCAGCAAAACAGCTGACAGCGGTTTAAAAAACTGTTATAATTTATTTTTAGATGCCAAATGGCGTAGGTAAGCTTTAGCAATGCGATGCTTGCCTGAATTTATTTGCATTGCTTAGTAAGGAATGAATGATGTTAACGAATAAAGATCGTGAAGCGGTAATTGCAAAATATCAGCGTGGCGAGAATGATACTGGTAGCCCAGAGGTGCAAGTGGCTTTATTGACCGCTCGCATTAATGACTTACAAGACCATTTCAAAGCACACAAAGCCGACCACCACAGTCGCCGTGGTCTTATCCGCATGGTTAACCAACGCCGTAAGCTATTGGACTACCTAAAAGGTAAAGATTTGAACCGCTATACTGACTTAATCGGTTCATTGGGTCTACGCCGTTAATTTGTCCTTGTGGCATTGGGTTTTTAACCTGTATACGATACCGAAAACGGCGTGCTTTTGCGTGCCGTTTTTTATTAATTATTTGTTTGTTATTTAAATCATCAATTGCATTGAGCATGAATTTAGAACTCTAAGGCATGACATGAAACGATGTTATGCCTTAGGGCTTTAGATTATGCCAATCAATGCCTATTATATAAAAGGATCAATTTATGTTTAATCCCATTCGTCAAGAATTTCAATATGGCAACCAACAAGTTGTTTTAGAAACAGGTCGTATCGCTCGCCAAGCCAATAGTGTGCTTGTGCATATGGGCGGCGTTTCAGTCTTGGTTGCTGTGGTCGTGCGTCCTGAAGCCATTGCTGGTCAAAACTTTTTTCCTTTGACGGTGAATTATCAAGAAAAAATGTATGCTTCGGGCAAAATCCCAGGCGGTTATGGCAAGCGTGAAGGTCGTGCGTCAGAGTTTGAGACGCTGACTTCTCGCTTGATTGATCGCCCAATCCGTCCGCTATTTCCAGAGGGCTACTTTAACGAAATTCAGGTAACAGCAACAGTCATTTCATCAGATAAAACCCAAGATGCTGACATTGCAGCGATGATTGGTGCATCAGCAGCGTTAGCAATTTCACCAGCACCATTTAATGGTCCTATCGGTGCTGCTCGTGTTGGTTTTATCAATGGCGAGTATGTACTCAACCCAACTTTGGCTGAGATGAAGCAAAGTGATTTGGATTTGGTCGTGGCAGGCACCAAATCAGCGGTACTGATGGTTGAATCTGAAGCTAAAGAGCTATCAGAAGACCAAATGCTGGGGGCGGTGCTTTATGGGCATGGTCAGCAGCAGGTGGTGATTGATAATATCAATACATTCGCCCAAGCGGTAGGCAATGCCAAGCAAGAATTTGTCGCCCCTGCCATCAATGAAGAGCTAAATACTCAGCTAAAAGAGCAGTTCACCGCTAAAGTTAGTGAAGCCTACACGATTACCGTCAAACAAGACCGCTACGCACGCTTAGATGAGCTTGCCGCAGAAGCTTTGGTACTGGCAGGCGATGAGACAAGTGATGACTATGCCGATAAAGTCGCCCAAATTAAAGAGCTATTTGAAACCCTAAAATATCGTACCGTGCGTGATAATATCTTATCAGGCAAGCCTCGTATTGATGGGCGTGATTTGGAGACTGTGCGTGCCTTGGATATTCAAGTGGGCGTCTTGCCTTATACACACGGCTCGGCACTGTTTACTCGTGGCGAAACTCAAGCGTTGGTTGTAACCACTTTGGGTACAACACGGGATGTGAACCTTGTGGATACGCTGGCAGGCACAAAGCAAGATCACTTTATGCTACACTATAATTTCCCACATTATTCAGTGGGTGAGACAGGTCGTGAAGGTGCACCAAAACGCCGTGAAATTGGACATGGTCGCTTGGCACGCCGTGGTGTTCAGGCGATGTTACCTGCCGCTGAACGCTTCCCATACACCATTCGTGTGGTCTCTGAAATCACCGAGTCAAATGGTTCATCATCTATGGCGTCTGTCTGCGGTGCGTCGTTATCTTTGATGGATGCAGGCGTGCCGCTAAAAGCCCCTGTTGCAGGCATCGCCATGGGACTGGTCAAAGAAGGTGAGCGTTTTGCTGTGCTGTCGGACATTTTGGGTGATGAAGACCATTTGGGCGATATGGACTTTAAAGTTGCAGGTTCGGTAAATGGTATCACAGCTCTACAAATGGACATTAAGATTGAAGGCATTACCGCCGATATTATGGAACAAGCCCTAAAACAAGCACACGCAGGTCGTATCCATATCCTAAATGCCATGAATGAGGTCATCGCAACCTCTCGTACTGAGATTAACGCTCATGCACCAAATTATGCCACCATCACTATCAACCCTGAAAAAATCCGTGATGTGATTGGTAAGGGTGGGGCGACCATTCGTCAGCTGACTGAGGATACAGGTGCAACCATTGATATTGATGATAACGGCACAATTCGTATTTTTGGTACAGATAAAGCATCAACCCGTGCCGCCATTACTCAAATTGAGGCGATTACCGCCGAGGTTGAAGTGGGTACAGTGTATGAAGGTACGGTTGCTCGTATTGTTGATTTTGGGGCGTTTGTTACCATTTTACCAGGCACAGATGGTCTGGTACACATCAGCCAAATCTCTGATGAGCGTGTGGAGAATGTGAGTGATTATCTAAAAGAAGGTCAAACTGTCAAGGTTCAAGTTCAAGACATTGATAATCGTGGTCGTATTAAATTAACCATGAAAGGTGTTGAATAAATAACCTTAGTATCATATGGCTTTAAAAACCGCTCTTTTGAGCGGTTTTTTAATGATTTTGGTTAAATATGGCAAGCACCTAAGCTTGAGTAATCTAAATCACTTGAACAACCAATCATTCTACCCACCACGATGATAGGGGTGATGATTAATCAGACTCATCGCACGATACAACTGCTCTATGACAATGATACGTACCAACGGATGCGGCAAAGTCAGCTCCGATAATGACCATTTAAAATCTGCTGCTTGCAATATCTCAGGCGAAACGCCATCAGCACCACCAATCACCAAGGCAATATCTGCACCATCTTGCATCGCCACACTCAGCTTATCACTCAAATGCTCAGTAGACAGCATTTTACCCTTAACTTCAAGCAGCCATAATCGCTCTTTTGGATGTTTGGCATTTAAAATTGTCGTCGCTTCGATGGCTTTATATTTATCAATCTCGGCAGGTGAGGGGGTTTTGCTGCGTTTGGCGGGAGGTAGTTCCACCATCTCAACACTAATCATGGGCTGAATGCGTTTGAGGTATTCTTCAAAGCCTTGTTGTACCCAATTTGGCATTTTGTGCCCAATACTTAAAATTCGTAATTTCATCAAAGCTTCCTATGGTTTTGATACCATTTTACTTAAAATTTGCCAAAATTTCATCGCAAAATAACATAACTGATGGCGAAAATGACAAAATTTTGTTATTCTAAGCAATTTACCAGCAAATTTATCAAGCAGCTTAAGCAATAGACTTAGACCATAAAAATACAGGAGTAAACAATGGTAACAAATACAGCAGTGTCGCACAGTCCTCAGTACGATGATTCTGAATTTGAATATGCAGGATTTTGGATACGATTTGTGGCATGTCTTGTCGATAATTTAATTATTATGATTATAATTGCACCGTATTGGTTTTATAATTATCAGCAAATGATGGCCATGCCTGCTGACCAAATACCGTTTTATAGTGTTGGGGATGCCATCCTTTATAGTGCTGGGGATGCTATCCTAAACTTAGTGATGGCGGCGGCGGTTGTTTGGTTTTGGGTAAAAAAAGGTGCAACACCAGGTAAAATGCTCTTTGGGCTGCAAGTCCGTGATGCCAAAACAGGGCAATTTATCAGTGTGCCAAGGGCATTATTGCGATATTTTAGTTATCTGATTTCATCCGTGATTCTTTGTTTGGGACTTATTTGGGTTGGTTTTGATAAGAAAAAACAAGGCTGGCATGATAAAATTGCCAAAACTGTTGTGGTAAAACGCATTCGCTGATGGGTCGCCAGTTAAACAATAAAACCATCAAACGCAAGCAGGGCGATGTGTTTGAGCAGTTGGCGGTAGATAAGCTAAAACAAGCAGGCTATGAAATTATTTTAACCAACTTTACCACCCCATTTGTTGGTGAGATTGATATTATCGCCAGACAGCCTTTGGAGCAATCGCACCGTTTGGTGCAGCCAAGATTTTGTACGGTATTTGTTGAAGTGCGTAGCCGAACAAGTTCTGTGTATGGTACAGCGCTTGAGAGTGTTACCTCAAAAAAGCAGGCAAAAATCTACCGAACAGCAGAACGATTTTTAATCAATTATCCCAAATATATTGATGATGCATACCGTTTTGATGTCATGGCTTTTGATTTGGTTGATGGATTGATTGAACATGAATGGATAAAAAATGCGTTTTGATTGGCTCAATGGTCGTGAATTAAAATCAATCAAGCAATCCGTAGCTTTACTATAAGATATATCCCAGTAATATGGAAACATAGCATGATGAAAAAATTATTAATCGTTTTGACGAGCATGGCAATGATTGGTTTGACAGCATGTGTCAGCAATGGCACACAAAGTGTCGGCGCTGATGCGATGGGTCGCACCATTCCTGAGCGTATCAGTGATAGTAGTATTGAGCTTACCGCACGCCGTAATCTTGCAACCATTCCGGGTGTCAGTCCAAATACAGTGCGTATTGATATTGCCAGTTTTCGCCGAGAAGTTTTATTGACTGGCGAAGTACCCAGTGAACAGATTAAGATTGAAGTTGGGCGTACGATTGACTCGATGAGAGATGTCGAAAAAGTCTTTAATTATTTGACTGTCGTTGAGACACCCAAAAGCCAAAGCCATACTTTGCATGAAAATTATTTACGCTCAAAAATCAATACCCGCTTACTAACCAACCGCCATCTTAAATCATCACAATATAAGGTTGTTGTTCGTGACCGTACCGCTTATGTGCTGGGCTATTTGACATCCGAGCAGCAAGGTTATATCTTAGAAGCCATTCAAGCGACACCCGGTATGGAGGCTGCGGTAACTTTGACGACTTTGGTGAGTGTTCAGGAGTTAGAAAGTTATACCAATCATGAAGTGAATACACAGGCGTATACCAACGATGATGGCTATGATGCCATGGTGGCAAAGCCTGATACGCAAGAAGATAGTGGCTATATATTGCAAGAAATTTATACACCCAATGCCAGTAATGTAGCCCCAGCCAATACAGCACCTGTATTTGAGATCTCTCAATAGCGATTTGTACCATCATCTATCATGGTAATTTGGTGGCATATTTGGCAGCATTTGATGATAAATGTTGCCAGATTTGATATAATAATGTAATTATTTTGGGTGGATTAACCGCCCTATGGCAATGAGAAAACCTATGAATGCACAAGCTTTAATTGAGCTACTTCGCCCACATTTTGCCGATGCCCACATTGATGCGGTGAATGAAGGTAATAAATTTGAATTGTTGATTGTTGATGATGCCTTTGAGGGCAAGCGTTTGGTAGCGCGTCAGCAGATGGTTTATACACTTGTTAATCAATATATCCAAAACGGTGCAATGCACGCTTTGACGATTCATGCGCTTACGCCTGCAGAATATACTGCCAAAAAAGCTTAAGCTTAGGGATAAGTTATGGATAAGTTTAAAATTATAGGGGCAAGTCGTATCATTGGTGAGGTCACCATTTCAGGTTCAAAAAATGCTGCTCTGCCACTGTTGGCAGCAATGCTACTACCCAATGGTGAAACGGTGCTTCATAATGTGCCGACACTAAAAGATACAGCCACTTTGATTGAACTGATTGCAGGTACTGGCGTAAAAATTTATAAAGAAGGTAATACGGTCACAGCAGATGCAAGTGTTGTGACAAATTATTATGCACCTTATGAGTTGGTGCGTACGATGCGTGCATCGATTTTGGTGCTAGGTCCATTGCTTGCACGCTTTGGTGAAGCGGAAGTCAGTTTACCAGGTGGCTGCTCTATTGGCTCACGACCTGTGGATCAGCACCTAAAGGCACTAGAAGCCATGGGTGCAACTATCGAAGTTGAAAATGGCTATGTTAAAGCTCGTGCACCAGCAGGCGGTCGCTTGATAGGCTGTGATTTTAGCTTTGATATGGTGACGGTCGGTGGTACCGAAAATATCATCATGGCGGCAACGCTTGCTTTGGGTACCACACGCTTAGAAAACTGTGCGACTGAACCTGAGGTGGTAGATTTGGCAAATATGTTGGTTGCCATGGGTGCCAAAATCAGCGGTATCGGCACAACAACAATGGTTATTGAGGGCGTTGAGAGCTTGCATGGCTGTGAATACAGCGTGATCGCAGATCGTATCGAAACAGGCTCTTATTTGGCAGGCGCACTCATGAGCCGTGGTGATGTCTTAGTGCTCAATACATCGGCAGAGTTTTTACATCCTGTACTCAAAAAATTTGAAGCCATGGGTGCGACCATTACCACAGGGGATGACTGGATTCGTGCAGTGATGACCACGCGTCCAAAAGCTGTTGATATTCGTACTCAAGTACATCCAGGATTTCCAACCGATATGCAGGCACAGTTGATGGCGGTGTGCTGTTTGGCAGAAGGTACAAGCACGATTATTGAAAATATCTTTGAAAATCGTTTCATGCATGTGCCAGAGCTTCAGCGTATGGGGGCAAATATCCGCATCGATGGTCATACTGCCATTGTTAAAGGTGTTGAAAAATTTATGCCAGCGCCCGTTATGGCAACCGATTTACGAGCATCCATGTCGCTTGTGATGGCGGCGGCGTGTGCCGAAGGTGAAAGTGTTATTGATCGCATTTACCATATAGACCGTGGCTATGATGATGTTGAAAATAAACTGCGTGGGTTGGGTGTTAATATTGAGCGTATCAAAGGCTAAAGTTATCAAGACTTTAACGCCATTTTGAACAAATAAAATTCTGACCTTTTACCATCTAAATTGTGGCAGTAGTAACTCATGATAACCATGACAGAAAATTTTTCAGGCTTAACCATTGCTCTATCAAAAGGGCGAATTTTGGACGAAACCTTGCCTTTATTTGCTAAGGCAGGGATTGTACCGCTAGAAAATATTAACCAGTCTCGAAAGCTTATTTTTCCGACCACACATCCCAATGTTCGTTTGTTGATTTTGCGAGCTTCTGATGTGCCGACATATGTAGAGCATGGGGCGGCAGATATTGGCGTGGCGGGTAAAGATGTTTTGATCGAATATGATGCACAGATTTATGAGCTGCTGGACTTGGGCATCGCCAAATGTCGTCTGATGACTGCAGGTGTCAAAGGTGCAGTACTGCCTAATCGCCGCTTGCGTATCGCCACCAAATACACCAATGTAGCACGCAACTATTTTGCGTCTCGTGGTGAACAAGTAGACATCATCAAGCTGTATGGCTCTATGGAGCTTGCTCCTTTGGTGGGGCTTGGTGATTTGATTGTGGATGTCGTAGATACGGGAAATACCTTGCGTGCCAATGGTTTAGAGCCTTTGGAAACCATCTGCCAAGTGTCATCACGCCTGATTGTCAATCCTGTCAGCTATAAGCGTAAATTGGTACAGATTGAGCCAATTTTACAAATTTTGGAAAAAGCTGTCTTGGAGCAGGGTGCTTAAAGGTCGTGTCATCTTTTTTGTTTATGATACGCTTGTTCCTGATAGCATGTTGGGTAAAATATATCTTGAGCAAAGCCATATCATATTTTGCTGATAATCTCGCCTTATCTAAAGTCAAACTTTGCTGATTTCATCAAGTAACCAAGATTTAATCATGATAAAACTTGTATTGAATTTGTATTTATTAAAAGAGTATCCATGCCAACTTTAAAAATTCTAAAAAGTCAAGATGATAACTTTGCCAGCCAATTAAAAGATTTGCTTGCCTTTGAAACGGTAACTGATAGTACGCTGATTGCTACTGTGAATGATATTATCGCCGCAGTACGAGAAGATGGTGATGACGCAGTGCTTAAACTCACTCAAGAATTTGATAAGCACCCAGCCAAGAGTATGCATGAGCTGTTTGTCAGTGCTGATCAATTAAAAGCGGCATTTGACGGTTTGGCTGATGATGTCAAACATGCCTTACAATACGCTGCTAAGCGGATTTTTGAGTTTCATCAGCATCAAGTCGAGGCGGGTTTTCGCTTTACCGATCATTTGGGCAATAGTTTGGGACAAAAAGTCATACCCCTTGACCGTGTGGGTATTTATGTGCCGGGGGGATTGGCAAGTTATCCGTCTAGCGTTTTGATGAATGCCATACCTGCCAAAGTCGCAGGCGTTGGGCATATCACGATGGTTGTTCCTGCACCGAATGGCGAGCTAAATCCTTTGGTACTGGCGGCAGCACATCTGTCGGGTGTGGATAGCGTCATTACAATTGGTGGGGCTCAGGCAGTGGCAGCATTGGCATATGGTACAGACAGTATTGCCAAAGTAGATAAAATTACAGGACCGGGCAATAAATATGTTGCTGCTGCCAAGCGTGCAGTATTTGGACAAGTGGGCATTGATATGATTGCAGGGCCATCTGAAGTGCTGGTCTATGCCGAAGGTGAACCTGATGATAATGCTGACTGGCTTGCTATGGATCTGTTATCCCAGGCGGAGCATGACACTGTAGCACAGGCGATTTTTGTTACCACTTGCCCAAGCCAGTTAGATGCGGTCAAAGATGCCATTGATCATGCGTTGGCAGAACTACCAAAAGCGGATATCGCAAAGCAGGCTCTTGCCAGTCGTGGAGCGTTGATTTTGGTCAAAAACCGAGCTGAAGGGATTAACATCATCAATCAAGTCGCCCCTGAGCATTTGGAGCTGTCACTGAATAACCCTGAAGAAGTGGAGCAATATGTACGCCATGCAGGAGCAGTCTTTCTAGGAAGGCATACGCCAGAAGCTATCGGCGATTACTGTGCAGGTTCTAACCATGTCTTGCCAACATCAGGCACGGCACGGTTTAGCTCGCCACTTGGGGTCTATGATTTTACCAAAAAAACCTCGCTTATCTATTGTACACCAAATGGTGCCAAACCTTTGGCAAAAACAGCAGATATTTTGGCAGTACAAGAAAACTTGGATGCTCATGCCTTATCGGCACGCTATCGTCATCATGATTGATATTGATTTGAATCATTTGGCACAATCAAAATCTCTGCAGCAGATAAGCACATCATAGTTAACATCTTAATAAAAGTGTCGGATAATCATGAGTATTGACAACCGTTTGTGGAGTACTAAGGCAAAAAACCTTAGCCCTTATGTACCTGGCGAGCAGCCCAAGCATGATAATTTGGTTAAACTAAATACCAACGAAAATCCCTATCCACCAAGCCCAAAAGCAGTGATGGCAATGCAGGCAGTGCTTGCTGATGAGGCTTGTGCATTGCGGCTTTATCCTGAACCTGAGTCAGACGAACTCCGCCAAACTTTAGCAGATTATCATGGGCTTGGGTTAGATGAGGTGTTTGTTGGTAATGGGTCGGATGAAGTATTGGCATTGGTATTTGCATGTTTTTTTATGAAACAGCGTCCATTATTGATGCCTGATATTAGCTACAGCTTTTATCCTGTTTATGCTGATACCTTTGGTGTCACAACCCAAAGTATCCCACTTAAGGACGATTTTAGCATTGATATAAAAGAGTATCATCAGTCGTGTGATGGTATTATCTTGGCAAATCCCAACGCACCAACAGGGCGGTTGCTGCCCATCGAAGATATCAAAAAGCTGATTGCCATGCACCCTGATGCGGTTGTTGTCATTGATGAGGCATATATTGATTATGCTGATGATGTCAAGCAGGCATCTGCGGTGAGACTGATTCGCCAGTTTGATAATTTGGTGATTACCCAAACTTTTTCAAAATCTCGTGCCTTGGCAGGTTTGCGTGTGGGCATGGCTTTTGCCAATCCAAATTTAATTGCCGCATTGATGGCAATGAAAAATAGTTTTAATTCTTATCCACTTGACCGCTTGGCTCAAGCAGGTGCCAAAGCCAGTGTTGAAGATGTGGCATATTTTGAAGATAAACGCACTCAGGTCATCAAGCTTCGCAAAGCACTCACCCAAGACTTGCAGACGCTTGGCTTTATCGTATTGCCTTCAGCGGCAAATTTTGTATTTGCAACTTTGCCAAACCATCAAGCAGCTGATTTAAGTCAGGCACTACGCCAAGAAGGTGTGATTGTGCGTCATTTTAATCAGCCACGCATCAAGGATTATTTGCGTATTAGTGTGGGTACGCAAGCACAAAATCAGCGATTGATTGATGTATTGACGCAGATTTTGGCAAAAATGGATTAAATCACCAGTTAATCATTTATTGTACCAACCATATGAAATGGTAGGCACGCTCTAAAATCACTGATTTAACTGATTGATATTTGCATATCATCATTGACCAAATGTGTGATTATTAAAATCAGCTTAAGATGACTTAAGCAAAGCCAGCCGTTTGTGTTTTACACAAATTAGCCAAAAGGAAAATAACCATGACCATCATTAAACAAGATGATTTCATTCAAAGTATCGCCGATGCATTTCAGTACATTAGTTACTATCACCCGACAGATTATATTGAAGCTTTGGTTGAGGCTTTGGCGCGTGAAGAAAACCCTGCTGCCAAGGATGCCATGACCCAAATTTTGGTTAATAGTCGTATGTGTGCCGAAGGACATCGTCCCATTTGCCAAGATACGGGTATTGCAACTGTATTTTTAAAAGTTGGGATGAATGTCACTTGGGATGCGACCATGAGCGTTGAAGATATGGTTAATGAGGGAGTTCGCCGTGCTTATAATCATGCTGATAATACCCTGCGCGCTTCGGTATTGACTGACCCAGCAGGCAAACGCCAAAATACCAAAGATAATACCCCAGCGGTCATCCATATGCAGATTGTGGCAGGTGATAAAGTGGAAGTGACTTGTGCGGCCAAAGGTGGTGGTTCTGAAAATAAATCAAAGCTTGCCATGCTAAATCCATCAGATGATATTGTTGATTGGGTACTAAAAACTATCCCCACAATGGGTGCAGGCTGGTGTCCACCTGGTATTTTGGGTATTGGTATTGGTGGCACACCAGAAAAAGCAGCACTGCTTGCCAAAGAATCTTTGATGAGCCATATCGATATTCATAAACTTAAGCAAAAAGCCGACTCTGGTGCCCAGCTGTCTACGACAGAAGCGTTACGCTTGGAAATTTATGATAAAGTCAATGCGTTGGGTATTGGTGCACAAGGTTTGGGTGGATTGACAACGGTATTGGATGTCAAGATTTTAGATTACCCAACACATGCCGCTTCAAAACCTGTGGCAATGATTCCAAACTGTGCAGCAACTCGCCATGTGGAATTTGAGCTTGATGGTTCAGGTCCCGTTGAGCTTATGCCACCAAGCTTGGATGTGTATCCAGATGTGACTTATAATCCTGAAAATGGTAAGCGTATCAATGTCGATACATTGACCAAAGAAGAGATAGCCAATTGGCAAACAGGTGATGTGCTTTTACTGAGTGGTAAGATTTACACAGGCCGAGATGCTGCACACAAGCGCATGACAGATATGCTCAATAATGGTGAAACGCTGCCAGTTGATTTCACCAATAAAATTATCTACTATGTTGGTCCTGTTGATCCTGTGGGTGATGAGGTGGTTGGTCCTGCAGGCCCAACAACAGCAACACGCATGGATAAGTTCACCCGTCAAATGCTGGAGCAAACGGGTTTATTGGGTATGATTGGTAAATCAGAGCGTGGTGAGGCAGCTTGTCAAGCGATTGCTGATAATAAGGCGGTCTATTTGATGGCAGTGGGTGGCTCGGCCTATTTGGTTTCTAAGGCGATTAAAAATGCCAAAGTTGTGGCATTCCCTGAGCTTGGTATGGAGGCGATTTATGAATTTGAGGTTTGTGATATGCCAGTGACTGTGGCAGTGGATAGTAGCGGCAGTTCGGTACATGCAACAGCACCAAAGATTTGGCAGGCTAAAATTGGTAAAATCCCAGTAGTAGAAGCTTAACCAATTCTTAGCAAGTGCATTTGCCATATTACCCTAGGTTATCTTAGGGTAATTTTATTTAAACTTAATTAAATTTAATATTTTTAAATTAAAATAAAATAACAGAAAATAAAACCGCCCAAAGCAACTGAACGATTTGGGCGGCATAAATAAATGCTTAAATGGCTAAATTGCGATTACTCTACCGAAGCACTCAGCTTCATGTCAATATTGCCCTGAACTGCTTTTGAGTAGGGGCAAACGGTATGCGTTTTTTCAACCAATGATAACAGCTCATCTTCGGTGATATCGCCATTACTGGCAACAACATGAATAGCACCAGTGAAAAAGAAGTTGGAATCACCTTCTTTGTTAAGCTCAATGGTTACCTCGGTTCTGCTATCAAATGATTTGTCAGCTGATTTTTTGACAAGCGCTAAAGCACCATCAAAACATGCAGCATATCCCATTGCAAAAAATTGCTCTGGGTTATTGCCCGCTTGATTTGTACCAGGGGCAACCATGTTGTAACTTTTATCATCATCCAAAAGAGTGGCAGTGCCAGTTCTTGCACCACTGACGCTGGCGGTTGTTTGATAGATTTGACTCATCATTGACTCCCAGTTGTTGTTGTGTTTCTTTGATTGTAGCAAATCATCATATGAAGTCAAGCAAAATACTTTATCATGCCCACCAATACAAGACAAAAAAAGAAGAACCCAAAATGGATTCTTCTTTTGTGTCAGCAAATAACTTGGAACAGTTAAAACTGTTTTATGATTATTTGGCTTGTTCGGTTGCTTCAGTTGCAGCAGCTTGAGCAGCTTCAGCATTAGCTTGAGCTTGGTCAGCAGCAGCGTGAGCAGCTTCAGTGGCAGCAGCATCACCAGTCATAGCATCCCCAGTCATAGCAGCAGCAGTTGCGTCAGCTGCTGCTTCAGCCGCAGCTTCAGCTGCATCACCAGTCATAGCAGCAGATGCTTCGTTGGCAGCAACAGTTGCGTCAGCTGCTGCTTCAGCTTGTTCTTGTGGTTTTGAGCAAGCAGTTAGTGCTAGAGTAGCGATTAGTGCAGATGCGATTAGTTTGATTTGCATGATAAACTCCAATGAGGTAAATATTCAATAAATATTTGACAGAAAAATACCTATGGATAATTAATTGAGCATTGTTTAAATCTAAATATCAGATTAAACATATCAATCATCTATCCATAGGTTGACACATATATGTATCAGTATACAACAACTTAGCAAAGATAAAAAGAAAATTTTGTTATTAGCTTAATAAAAATGTAACAAAATATTGTTTTTCTTTACTTTTGCCACCTTAAGTAAGTGGCAATAAATTGCCGTTAGACTTTGGTGTTGAAAAATTCTAACACATATTTTTTAAAATGGCAATTCAGTGATGAAAATAAAAATAAGTTAGGGTATGGGCATACCTAAACCAAAGCGATAATTTTAGTTTTGAGATTTTTTGACCATTTGCTCAAAAAATTCATCATTGGTTTTTGAGTCTTTTAGGCGTTCAAGTAAAAACTCAGTTGCTTGGGCGTCTTCCATGGGTTGCATGAGCTTACGAAGTATCCAAACTCGGCGTAGCGTGTCTTCATCTAGCAAGCGTTCTTCTCGGCGTGTACTGGATTTTTTGATATTGATGGCAGGGAAAATACGCCGTTCAGCAAGCTCACGCTCCAAGGTAATCTCTTGGTTGCCCGTGCCTTTGAATTCCTCAAAAATGACACTGTCCATCTTTGAACCTGTGTCAATCAAAGCGGTTGAAATGATGGTCAAGCTGCCGCCTTCTTCGACATTTCGTGCCGCTCCAAAAAACCGCTTGGGACGCTCAAGTGCATGAGCATCCACCCCACCTGTCAGCACTTTGCCACTTGATGGGATGACAGTATTATAAGCACGCGCCAAGCGAGTGATAGAATCAAGTAAGATCACCACATCTTGCTTATGCTCAACCAAGCGCTTGGCTTTTTCGATAACCATTTCGGCGACTTGGATATGGCGTTGTGGTGGTTCATCAAAAGTAGAGGCAACAACTTCTCCCCAAACGGTGCGTTGCATCTCGGTGACTTCCTCGGGGCGTTCATCAATGAGCAGAACGATCAAGTAGCATTCAGGATGATTTTTGGTGATGGCTTGGGCGATGGTCTGTAGTAGTACCGTTTTACCAGCTTTGGGCGGTGCAACGATGATAGAGCGTTGACCTTTACCAATGGGTGCAATCAAATCAATAATGCGGCCTGTTAAGTCCTCGGTCGTGCCATTGCCTGCTTCAAGTACCAGTTGCTGGGTGGGGAAAAGTGGGGTAAGATTTTCAAAAATCAGCTTGTGGCGACTACGATCAGGCGTATCAAAGTTAATTTCACTCACCTTTAAGAGAGCAAAATATCTTTCTGAGTCTTTAGGCGGGCGGATCTGCCCTGCGATGGAGTCGCCTGTTTGCAAATTAAATCTGCGTATTTGGCTTGGGCTGACATAAATATCGTCTGGTCCTGCCAAGTATGAACCTTCACTTGAGCGTAAAAAACCAAATCCATCAGGTAAAATCTCAAGCACGCCATTGCCATAAATTGCTTCACCATTTCTAGCATGTGTCTTTAAAATGGCGAAAATAATGTCTTGTTTACGACTGCGAGCCATATTATCCAAACCCATATGCTCAGCAATAGCAAGCAGCTCGCCAACGGATTTACTTTTTAATTCAGTTAAGTTCATAGATAGGTAAGATGTGTGATGATACACCCAAAATAGGCAGTGATGGTTTTGCAAGGTATAGAAAAAGAAAAATGCAATCTCAAGAAATCGATTGCAGGTGCGTCCATATTAAGCGTAAATCAAGCATTTGTCAAGAGTTAGGGTGAACTTCGGGTAAATTATCAAACATTTTATGCAAAAATAAACCTGATTTGAACCGTGGATCAAATCAGGTCTTAAGATAAGTTGATTTATTATAAATGCTTGTCAAGCAAAGCGGCAAACTCAGATTTTGGACGACCACCAACCACAGTTTCTACCCGCTCACCATTTTTAAAAACAAATAAGGTCGGGATGCTGCGAATACCAAAACGAGCTGCAGATTGTGGGTTGGCATCAACATCAACTTTGACAATCTTGACACGACCTTGATAATCTTCAGCCAGCTCTTCTAGCACAGGAGCGATGGCTTTACATGGACCACACCACGCAGCCCAAAAATCAACCAAAACCAAGCCATCAGAATTTACAACATCGGTATCAAAGCTTGCATCAGTAGCGTTAATAATTGACATAATTTGCTTCCTTTTTAATTTAACAGTTTTACAGTGAATAAATGGCAATTGCCATGATTAAGTATTATGTGGTTTCTTGTAAAAAAATTCAAGATGTCAGCTTAAATGTCAAGTCATGATATAATAACAGCCTTTTTACCCCAAGCCTTGGGCATGGCAATTGAATTTATTAAATTTACTGATTGAGCAAATAAAAGATGACCTTAACTGATGCTGATATTTTGCGTATGAATGCACTAGAGCTTTCGCATGATGACCTATTTTTTCATGAATTTGCCAAATCAATTACCATTTATGAAGATGAGGACATTTGGGTGCTGGATAAACCAGCTGGACTCTTGAGTGTTGATGGACGCATGCTAAAGGTCAGTTTGCAGTCACGACTTTTGCGTATCAATCCAAATATTAGGCTGATCCATCGATTGGATATGGACACTTCAGGGCTGATTATTTTTGCCAAATCCAGTGAGGCTCAAACGCACATTAGTAAGCAGTTCATTGACCGTATTCCCCAAAAAGAATATCAAGCGGTTGTGTTTGGAACACTGATGATAGATGATAAAAAGGGTGTCGTCGATGTACCTGTACGCTATGAACCAACCACTAAGCCACGCCATATTGTTGATATGGATTGGAATAAACGGGCGTTGACTCATTATGAGGTGATGCATCATGAATTACGCTGTGATGACAATGGTAGGGCATATCCTGTGACTCGAGTGGCACTCAAACCCATCACAGGGCGTAGCCATCAGCTTAGGGTGCATATGGTGCATTTGGGCCATGTGATGATTGGTGATCCCATTTATGCTGAAGATGTGGCACTCAAACTGTCAAATCGGTTGAATTTGCATGCACACAAGCTTCGCTTAAAGCACCCAACGCACGGCATTTGGATGGATTGGGTCAGTCCAGTGCCATTTTAGGGCGGTGTATTTATTGGCTGATGACCCAAAGATCATGCACCAAATCCATCAGATTAGCCCAGAAACGACGGCACATTGATACAGACGCTTGGCGCGTGAGCCTGTGCCACAAAATACCATCACAGGTTTTGGTGCGTGGTTAATCAGATCGGCGAATGCTTGGGCTTGTGCAAGATGAATGTCATCAATACCAATGGGCAGAGTGTGATAGCTAAGTCCAGCGTTTTTAGCACTTTGAGCGATGTCATACCCTTTGGGTTGTCCTTTAATCTCATCATCAAAACGCAGATTGATCAGGCTTTTAAAGCCCAATTTGGCAAGCCCATCACACTGCTTGGGATGGATTTGTTTGTAAAGGGTGATTTGACTATGCATGGGTAAATCCTTAATATGTGTTTTAATTTATGATACCCAATGGCAAGATAACTTGCAATTTTGATTTGGCATAAGCTTATGACGGTATGACATGGTTGTCAGTGTAATTTTAAACATAAAATAAGACCGCAGCGGTATTTAAAGATCTGTGCTAGGCTTGGTTAGACTTTGTACGGCTTGATTGGCACTTAAAAAAATGCACCCTGACAGATTTTCAATCACAGGACTGGTCTTTAAAATATCCATCATAGGGCCCTTCACCTCGGCCAAATGTAGGTGCTGACCTCGCTTGATACAGCTTTGATTAAAGGCACATAGCATCTCTTGGGCGGATAAATCGATATGATTGACCGCAGTCATAATCAGCACAATATCATGAATGTTGGTATCATCAGACAATCGCATTAAATTGGCATGAACAGACTGAGCATTACCAAAATACAGGCTTTCATCGATGCGTAAAAGTAACAGCCCATCAAAAGTAGTTGCTGTATGCCGCTCAATATTGCGAAAATGCTCGCTGTCGCCAACACGCCCCACGATCGCAATGTGTACTTGGTGTGTCCGATAAATCATCATTGCAAAACTTGCCAAAAGCCCGACAACCAAACCGCTATTTAAACCGAAAAGAATTGAGGTGAAAAAAGTAATGCCAAAACAGATGGCATCGGATTTATCCAGCTGCCATGCATTGATCAAGGTTTTGGTATCAATCATTGAGATGACAGAGCTGATGATGACTGCTGCTAAGATAGCGTAGGGCAGGCCTGTCAAATATTGCCCGAAAACAAGCAAAATCAGCAATACACCCAAAGCACAAATGATGGATGCCAATGGTGTTTTGGCACCCACAGATAGGTTTAGGCTGGTGCGTGAAATGCCCCCTGAGACCGCAAAACCACCAAAGAGGCCGCTGGTGATATTCGCTAAGCCCAAGCCACCAAGTTCCTTGTTGGCATCGTATGACTCACCTCGTATCCGTGCCTGCTGTGCAGAAATCGTACTTGATGAGATAAAAGCGATTAGTGCGATCAAGAGTGCCGAGGGTAATAAATCTAGTAAAGTGGTTGCAGAAAAATTGGGTAAGGTAATCTTTGGCAATCCTGTGGGCAAAGGTTGTAGCAATCTGATCTGCATTTGCTCAAATCCGATATGATGGCTCAGCCAAATAGAGATGGCAACAATTAAAATGACAAAAAAGCGATTGCCAAACCCACGCCACTGAGTGGGTAGCCAGCCCCAAATTATCGATTCACCATAACGGCTGATAATAAATAACAAGGTGGCACCAATCCCAAGTAACGCTGTCGGCAAATGGATGGGCTGAGTGCTGGTGTAAATACTTAAAAATAAGTTGATTAAGCTGTCGGTATTTAGAGGTATGCCAATGATGTGCTTGAGTTGACTAAAAATAATTAATACCGCTGCCCCACTGATAAATCCTGAGGCGACACCACGACTGACAAACTGCATAATCCAGCCCAAACGAATCAGTCCAGCAATCAATAAAATCCCGCCTACCATAAAGGCAAGAACAATGGCAAGTGAAATATATTGTAAGCTGCCTGTAGCGTAGCCAGACAGTGCCGATGCAGTCATGATGGCAGTAATTGCCACAGGACCGATGGAGGAGACACTACTGGCACCTATCCATGCATAGACAATCACAGGGGTAATGGCAGCATACAGACCCATGATGGGTGGTAATCCTGCTAAGGTTGCGTAGCCTAAACTTTGGGGGATAACCAGCACTGCCATCATCAGTCCAGTTGGAATGTCCGATAAAGCAGTGCGTGGGTGCTGAATGAGCTGTAAAATCCAACGAGGCAGTAGACCTTGTATGCTCATCGGTTATTCTCCGTAAATCTTGATACCTTGGATAAATATACAGTGTCTAGCATGCTCACCGTATAAGTAAGATAGCATCTGCTTTTTGGCAATGTACGCTCGGCTGTTGGCGTCTATCTTCCAGCTAATCTTTGGATAGATACCGTGGCGACCGCTTGTCACGCCGATACTCATGTCAGAAGCAGATAAGCCAATTTGTGCATTTTGAGCTTTTTTAATCAAAGTGGTGTGCGGTATACTCTCTGAATGAAGCTAAGTGTAGTCATAGCTGTGATAAATATTGGGATTGACATACTGTGGTGTGATATTGGCCGTGGTGGCACAGCCTGATAACACCACCATAGACGCTACTGTGATGATGAATTTTTTCATCACAAAACCCCAATGAAGGTCATTTTAAGTTTTTATTTGACCATAAACCATTGGGCGTCAATGCTGGCTTAGCGACGAGAAGCACACAAGGGGCTGTTGGGCGTTTGCTCAAGCTGCACCCATTCGCTAGGCGTATAAGCGTGAATAGCAAGGGCATGCACCATACCGCCGTTGACAGTTAAAAAAGGCTGAGCCAAGGCATAGACTGTCTGATGGCGAGCTGCCAGACGCTGTTTTTCAAAAGCGTCGCTGACGATCACAAGCTTAAAGTGGCTTTCTTTGCCTTCAAAATAGCCAGCGTGCATATGGCTTTCATTTTGCAATGATAGTATACTTGGGCTGAGTGCTTGTAGTGCTGCAGTTAATGCCTTTGCTGTTTGATTATTCATGATAATGACTTAATTTAAGCTGTTTAATTGGGTTAATGAATGTTTTGTGATGTCTGATATAGCGGCATCACTGTTGGGACTAAGGCTTTTAAATTGGCAATGCGATTGGTGGAGCTTGGGTGTGTGCTTAAAAACTGTGGCACGCCATTACCGCCAGCTGACTGCATTTTTTGCCACAAAGTGATCGCAGCATTTGGGTCATAGCCTGCACGAGCCATCAGCTCAATGCCAATTTTATCAGCTTCTGCTTCTTGGGTGCGTGAGTGCGGTAAATCCAATCCAAGCCGACCTGCCAAGCCAACCAATTGTGCTTGCCCACCTGACAATCCAAGGGCATTCACGGCAATACTAAGCACACCTTGGGTAGCAATATGACGACTGGCTTTTTCTCGTGAATGTTCACGCAAAGCATGTGCCATTTCATGTCCCATGACAGCTGCAATTTCAGCATCAGTTAATCTAAGACGCTCAATAATGCCAGTATAAAAGACAATTTTACCGCTCGGCATGACATAAGCATTGATTTGATTGTCGGTGATGGCGTGTACTTTCCAATCCCAACGGGTCGCATCTGGGCGCAAAACGGCCGTTTGTGGAATCAGACGATTGGCGATGCGGTGAAGGCGTCGAACTTGAGCGGTATTGTTATCAAGCCGACCTTTGGTGCGTGCTTCATTGATGGTTTGTAAATAGGCTTGATGAGATAGCTGCATGATTTCTTGACTTGAAATTAACAATAGCTGTTTTCGGTCAGCACCTACCACGCCTGTACTGGTTGTGCTAGCACAGCCAACTATGGTTGTGGTCGTAGCCGCTGCCAAAGTCACTGCCAAAATATTTTTTTTGATAAAATTTTGCATATTTACCCTGCTGTAATGACTTTAATGCCTTAAAATTGTCATGCTTATTGTGATTATAAACCAAAGCCATCCATAAGCCTAGCCATCTCAATAAAAAATTCACAAATCATCATCGTTTATAGAACCACTATTTAAGTAGCTATTTTTAAAAAGCCATTTTATTTAAAGCTCGCCTGACCTACCCGCCAAAAGCCTTGTCATCAAATTGTCATATAATTTTCATATAACCGTCATCTATCAGTCATTAAATCGTCATGCACGATTTTTACAATACGCATAACTTATGTGATAAATCTCCTTAGCTTT
>NZ_KV796860.1:0-24527 GCF_001809255.1 Moraxella sp. HMSC061H09 | reverse complement strand
TTTAACATCTATATCCTTAATAGAGTTTACCCAACGGAGTTATGATGAAAACGAACATCAAATTGATTGGCCTATCTGTCGCTGCTGTTATCGCGCTAACTGCTTGTAGCAAAAAAGACGAACAATCTGCTGCAACTCAGCCAGAACCAGCTGCAACGACAGCAGCTCCAGCTGACGCTGCCCCAGCCGCTATGGAACAAGTTGCTATCAACATCACAGGTGCAGGTGCATCTTTCCCACAACCAATCTATGCCAAATGGTCAGCTGATTTCAAAGAAGCTACCAGCGGTCAAGTGAACTATCAATCAATCGGTTCATCAGGTGGTATCAAGCAAATCATCGCTAAAACTGTTGACTTCGGTGCTTCAGATGCGCCATTGACTGTGGATGAGCTAAATGCTGAAAACCTAATCCAGTTCCCAACAGTGATCGGCGGTGTTGTACCTGTGGTGAATATCGAAGGTATCGAAGCTGGCGCGCTTAAGCTAGATGGCGAAACTTTGGCAAATATCTACTTGGGTAAAGTGACGAAGTGGAACGACCCTTCGATTGTTGCACTTAACCCAGATTTGACACTGCCAGATGCTGACATCACCACAGTATTCCGTTCAGACGGTTCAGGCACGACCTTTAACTTCACTGACTACCTAAATAAAGTTTCAACTGACTGGGCAGGCTCAGTGGGTGTGGACAAAGCCATCAAATGGCCAACCGCTTCTTCAGGCGCTGCTGGTAAAGGTAACGAAGGTGTAGCAAGCTATGTTAGTCGCATCAAAAACTCAATCGGCTATGTAGAGTACGCCTACGCCAAGCAAAATGGTATGTCTCATGTAGCACTTAAAAACGCCGCTGGCAAATTTGTTCAGCCATCAGCTGACAGCTTCGCTGCTGCAGGTGACATCAATTGGTCAGCAGCACCTGGCTTTAACCAAGTGCTAACCAACTCAGAAACTGCAGGCGCTTGGCCAATCGCTGCCGCAACTTTCATCATCGTACACAAAAACCCAGAAAATCCTGAGCAAGTTGCTGGTGTTCTAAGATTCTTTGACTGGGCATACACCAATGGTGACCAAGCAGCGCTAGATCTTGACTATGTACCATTCAGCGACAAAGCGGTTGAGCTGTTCAAGGCAAGCTGGAACGAAGTGAAAGACTCAAGCGGTAATGCAGTTTATGCACAATAAGCTGCCCTATAAGCTGCGATGACTTCTTGAAATGTGGCTTGTCAGAATTGGCAAGCCCATTATTTCTTAAAATACAGCCAATTTAGCAAAATCAGGGGAATTCCCAAATGACCACCCAAAATTCCGCACTCGCCGCCAGACTCAGTCGCCAAAAGCGACTTGACGGTGCTTTTGTTTGGACAACCAAACTGTCTGCACTGCTTGTACTTTTAACTTTAGGCGGTATCATGCTGTCACTAGTCTTTGGTGCAATACCGAGTATTCGCGAATTTGGTTTAAATTTTTATACCAGCAGTAACTGGGATCCAGTCGCTGGTCAGTTCGGTGCGTTGGCACCAATTTATGGCACAATCGTTACCTCCATTATCGCGGTCGTGATTGCCGTGCCAGTCAGTTTTGGTATTGCTGTCTTTTTGACAGAACTTTGCCCAAACTTCCTAAAAAAGCCATTGGGTATCGCCATTGAGCTGCTGGCTGGTATTCCATCGATTATCTATGGTATGTGGGGTTTGTTTGTCTTTGCCCCTTGGTTCGGTGATACCGTGCAGCCATGGCTAATCAATCATTTGGCAGGACTGCCGATCATCGGTCAGATGTTTGTTGGTGCGCCTATTGGTATCGGTCTTTTCACAGCAGGTTTGGTACTTGCCATTATGATCATTCCATTCATCGCTGCGACCATGCGCGATGTGTTTTTGGTGGTGCCTGATTTGCTAAAAGAGTCAGCGTATGGCATGGGTGCGACTACTTGGGAAGTTGTTACCAAAGTTGTGCTGCCTTATACCAAAGCGGGTGTGGTCGGTGGTCTGATTTTGGGCTTGGGTCGTGCGCTTGGTGAGACCATGGCGGTGACTTTTTTGATTGGTAACACCTTTAATATCAATACAAGCCTATTTACTTCTGGGGTATCGATCACCTCAGCCTTGGCTAACGAATTTGCTGAAGCCTCAAGCGAGATGCACTTATCGTCGCTGCTACACTTAGGTTTGATTCTGTTTGTGATTAGTTTCATTGTATTATCAGCCTCTAAGCTTATGCTGATGAAGATCGACAAGCGAGTTGAAAAATAAGGATAATACCATGATTAATGAAAAAGCAAATTTTGCCAATCGCATCCATATACCAAAGTATCATCGCCGCCGTGCGGTGAGCCGCTTTGCGATGGGATTGACCGTTGTTGCGATGACTTTTGGTCTGTTTTGGTTGGCTTGGATTTTGGTGACATTATTTGCCCAAGGTATCCAAGGCTTGATGTCTATGCCTGTGTTTGGTATGGATACACCACCGCCGATGGTCGAAGGTGGTCTGCGTAACGCCATTGTCGGTTCAATCATGATTTCTTTTGCTGGTCTTGCGGTGGGTACACCGATTGGGATTTTAACGGGCGTGTACTTAGCAGAATTTGACCAAGGTGGCTGGCTTGGTCGTGCCACGCGCTTTATGAATGACATTTTGCTGTCAGCACCTTCTATTGTGATTGGTTTATTCGTATTTGCTTTGATGGTTCAAGGTCGCGGATTCTCAGGCTGGGCGGGCGTTGTTGCCTTGGCGGTGATTGTGATTCCTGTGGTGGTGCGTACCACAGAAAGCATGCTGCTACTTGTGCCCAATAACCTGCGCGAAGCAGGCTATGCACTAGGCACACCAAAATATAAATTGGTCAGCCACATTACCCTAAAATCCGCCAAAGCAGGTGTGATTACAGGCGTGCTGCTTGCTTTTGCTCGTATTGCTGGCGAAACTGCGCCGTTACTATTTACCGCGCTAAATAACCAATACTTTAGCACGGATATGTCTCAAGCGATGGCAAACTTACCAAATACCATCTATCAGTTTGCGATGAGTCCGTATGACAACTGGCATGCTTTGGCATGGGCAGCGGCGCTACTGATCACTTTTGCGGTATTACTGTTAAACATCATCGCTCGTGCTTTATCGTCCAAAGCGCATTAAGAGTCAATTGATCTTAGCCAACATAGCCAAAGTGTTTGAACAATTGCCAAATATAAGGAAAACTCAACATGAATACACTTAACCAAAGTCTAAATCCAACCATGAACACAGCGTTTACTAATAGCAATACTGATGACAAAACTCTAAGCCAAACTGCCGCCAAAGTACAAGTGCGTAATCTTGACTTTTATTATGGTGATTATAAGGCGCTCAAAAATATCAATTTAGATATTTTGGATAAAAAAGTTACGGCCTTCATCGGTCCATCAGGCTGTGGTAAATCAACGCTTTTGCGCACGCTAAACCGTATGTATGACCTGTACTCAGGTATGCGTGCAACAGGTGAGATTATCTTGGATAACCAAAATATCTTAGACAGCCGCGTCGATGTTAACTTGCTACGCGCGCGCGTTGGCATGGTGTTTCAAAAGCCAACCCCATTTGCTATGTCAATTTATGATAATGTGGCGTTTGGTGTGAAGTTATATGAAAATTTATCTAAATCTGAGCTTGACGATCGCGTTGAATGGGCACTTCAAAAATCTGCCCTATGGAATGAAGTAAAAGACAAGTTGAAAAAATCAGGTCTATCTTTATCAGGCGGTCAGCAGCAGCGTCTATGTATCGCTCGCAGTGTGGCGACGCGCCCTGAAGTGTTGCTACTTGATGAGCCGACATCAGCACTAGACCCCATATCAACAGGTGCGATCGAAGAGCTGATCCATGATCTAAAACAAGACTATACCATCGCAATCGTAACGCATAACATGCAGCAAGCGGTTCGCTGCTCTGACTTCACCGCTTATATGTATTTGGGCGATATGATTGAGATGGGCGAAACTAGCCAAATCTTCAACAATCCGCAAAATCAAGCAACGGCAGATTATATCGCTGGTCGTCACGGCTGATTGATCAAGCAAGATTCTCTGTCTTGGGCCCAAGCTTTGGTGGGGCGATCAAAGGTGTCGTATTTTGATCGATGTCTTCTTACTTTTATGAATTAATTAAAGTTTGTTAAACGAATTAAGCCATGATTTGTGGCTGTTATCGGACAATATTTATGTTACAATTTAACTCAGCCCTTACCCAAAAGCCTTATTCAATCTACCCAAAAGCCGTTTTAGGGAGTTCGTCATCTATGAATGCAAAAATCTTGGTTGTTGAAGATGAGCCTGCCATCAATGAGCTGATTGCAGGGACTTTAGATTTATCAGATTTTGATGTGGTTCAAGCCTATGACACCCAAGGTGCTTATGTGGCTGTGGTCGACGAAAAACCTGATTTGATTTTATTGGATTGGATGATGCCACATGGAGAGTCTGGGATTGATTTTGCGCGCAGACTCAAGAAAAACCCAGCAACCGCTGACATTCCTATCATTATGCTCACCGCCAAAGGTGAAGAAGATAATAAAGTTTATGGATTGGATGCTGGTGTTGATGATTATATTACCAAGCCTTTTAGTACTCGAGAATTGATCAGCCGAGTCAAGGCAGTGCTTCGTCGCACAGGCATCGACATGGGCAAAGAGCTGATGCAGGTGGGCAATTTATCCATCAACACAGCCAGTCAAAGAGTTATGGCAGGTGGTACTGAGATTACTATGAGTATTACCGAATACCGTCTGCTTTGCTTTTTTGTGACGCACTCAGAGCGAGCCTATACACGTGCTCAGATCCTAGATGCAGTGTGGGGTGGTAATGTTTATATTGATGAGCGTACGATAGATGTACATATTCGCCGTCTGCGTAAGCTGCTGGCACCTTATGGGGCAGATACACTGATTCAAACAGTACGTGGTACAGGTTATCGGTTTTCGGATAAATCATGATGAAATACTCTGCGGTCGATTTTGGTTTATTGGTAGAGAATTTGACCGATGGTATTGTGGTCATGGATATGAGTCGCTTGATAATTGAGTACATCAATCCTGCCGCCAAAAGCTTACTTGCCATCACCTCTAATGATACGCATGCTCCTATCTTGCCAAGTATGATATTTAAAAATAGCGTATTTAAAAAGCTTTATGATATTTATCAAGACCAAAGCTTGCCCAGTTCGTTTTACCAAAATCACCCTACAATTATAGGTAATGTCCTAAATCTAAGCTTGATGCGACTGGTTGATAATCGCTGTGCTGTCATCATCAAAGATTATACACACATGCAGCAGCTTGAGCAGATGCGGACAGACTTTGTGGGTAATGTATCGCATGAATTACGCACGCCTTTGACGGTGATTTTGGGTTATCTTGAAAATTTTACACTAACTGATGATATTAAACCTGCATGGATGCGTGGACTAAAACTCATGCACGAGCAAGCCATTCGCATGAATGACTTAATCAATGATTTACTTATGCTGTCACGCCTTGAAAGTGACGAAACCAAGCCAATGGCTGAGGTCAACATGCCACGCCTGTTGATGCAGGTGTTTGATCAAGCGTCTGCCAGCAATCAAGCTGGGCATCTGATTGATATTCATCTGGACACTGATAAAAATATTTTGGGCATTGAGGCTTATTTGTACAGTGCAATTATTAATTTGGTTTTAAATGCCATCAAATATACACCGTCAGGCGGCATGATTGATATCATCTATGAAGAAGATGATGGCGATGTACATCTGTCGGTGACGGATAATGGTATTGGGATTGGTGGCGAGCATCTTGGGCGGCTGACTGAGCGATTTTATCGGGTAGACAGTGGGCGTAGCCGTGCGACAGGTGGGACGGGGCTTGGACTTGCCATTGTTAAGCATGTGCTAAATAAGCATAACGCCCGCCTAGAAATCAGCTCAGAAGAAGGCGTCGGTTCTATGTTTCGTATCATCTTCCCTAAAATTCAAACCATCTCTACACAGACCTTGTCAACATAAGTGATATAATAGATGCCCCTATCAGATACCGAAAAATTAGCCGCTATCGATATCGGCTCAAATAGTATTCACTTGGCCATCGCTGAACGCCATGGCGATCAGCTCAGACGCATCGCTTCGATGAGCGAAAAAGTACAATTGGCGATGGGACTTGATGAATGCAATCACTTATCATCGGCTGTCATTGATCGTGGTATTGAATGCTTGACACGATTTGCAGGGCGTTTGGGTGATGTGAATAATTCTCGGTTGCGTGTCGTGGCGACCAATACACTAAGGCGTGCTGTCAATAGCCAAGAATTTATCGTGCGTGCTAATGATATTTTACCTGTGCATATTGAGATTATCTCAGGACGAGAAGAGGCACGGCTGATTTATTTGGGTGTATCGCACACTTGCCCAAGTCATCAGCAAAGGTTTGTGGTTGATATTGGTGGCGGCTCAACAGAGCTGATTATCGGCAAAAATCTAAATCCCATACTCACCGAAAGCACGCAAATGGGCGTTGCAGGTTTTACTCAGCAGTTTTTTGGAGATGGCAACATCAACGCACTGTCTTTTGAAAAGGCGATTTATGTCGCCCAAAAAGAAATCATTAAGTATGGCAGCCACTATAAAAAAACTGGTTTTGAGGAAGCTGTAGGATCATCGGGTACGATTAAGACCATCCAACAAGCAATCGCAGGGTTTGGGTTGGGTGATGAGATTACTTTGGCAGGCGTAGAGCAATTAAAATCGTCTTTGATTGCTTGTGGTCATATTGATGCCATCGATATGGCAGGTGTTAAGTCGCACCGCAAAGGCATCTTTCCTGCGGGTGTGGCGATCTTACTTGCGATCATGCGTGTATTTGGGATTCGCCTGCTTAGGCACTGTGATGGCGCGCTCAGAGAAGGCGTGATGTATGACATGTTATCACGCATGGATTTTCATGATGTGCGTGATGACTCGGTGGGGATGCTGATTGATCGATTTGGTGTCGATAAAAAACAAGCCAAGCGTGTCGCCAAGACGGCAGGCTCGCTGTTTAATCAGGTTCATAAACCCTTAGGCTTAGCGATAGAAGGTGAATACATGCTTAGGCGTGCAGCTTTATTACACGAAGTAGGGCTTGCCATTGGGCATAGTAGCTATCATAAGCATTCAAGCTATTTACTCAGGCATGCAGATATGGCGGGGTTTTCTCGTACTGATCAAGAAAAGTTGTCTTTGTTGGTTCGTTATCATCGCCGTACCATTAATGGGGATGATTGCGACCGAATTATCAAAAATGGGGGCAAGAGCTTGGTTTATTTGGCGCTTTTATTACGCTTATCTGTCGTTGCGAATCATGGGCGTTTTGAGATATCCAAACATCAGCTAAAACTTACCATTGATAATCATCACTGGCATGTGACCGTAAAAATCGACCGACCTGAACATCAGGCGTGCGTCATTGATATTCAAGATGAAGCGCATTGGTTTGCCAAATGGGGTATTTGTTTGACGGTATCAAGCGTTTGATGGATCATATTGATAAAATTTTATTATAAATCAGTAAGTTGGCATAAGATTTCAGTTTTTGACAAATAATTGCAAAATTTTTGCAAAAATGGCTTGACGGTATGTATTTTTCGTGTATAATACACATCCATACAGCAAATGATGATCAGCGGGAATAGCTCAGTTGGTAGAGCACGACCTTGCCAAGGTCGGGGTCGCGAGTTCGAATCTCGTTTCCCGCTCCAAATTTTAAAAAGTCCAAATCGAAAGATTTGGGCTTTTTTGTTGTTTAAATCAAGGGGTTGGAAAAATGTCATCTTGTATTACCATTTGACGACTTATAAGTATATGAGTATATACAAATTTCTGTGTGCCTAAATTGGATACCAAATTGTTAAAAATTAACACCAATTATATACGTTGAGATTTATTATAGACTTATTTTTAATCAGCCAAAGATCTATAAAAATAACATCTTTTATTGCCAAAGATGTTATTTTTAAGTTAATGAAATATTAATTAAAAATATCAATATTTGTCTTTAAAATGTTACTATTAGATGCAAAAACTATCTCACTATGCCTGCTTACTCCCATCTATTGTGCTTTTAAGCTTGCAAAATTTATGATCCTCTTTTCTTATGAACTAACTACTATTTTAGCAATATTGATTATTTCTAATTTGGAAGCCCTTTTTGTTTTGAACAGCACATTTTTATTTAGAATTCTTATCTTTTTCTAATTTTAGAAGGATTGATACAATGATTAATCTGTATAAATTTTTCAAATAAATGTCATTATTGCGTAACTAAAATTTAATATGAAAACACTATTCTTTCATTGTCTTAATATTGACTTTACCTAGGATAGTTATATGCAATTCTCCAAATCAATCCCTTTATTTTTTTTATTCTCTATACCCTTTCTCGCTAGCTGTGGTACCAACTCAAAAGATGCAGCCGAACAAGATGATAAAGCAGTCGCAACGCCTCAGCTTTCTGTAGAAGAGCTGATCGAAAAAGCCAAGTCGGAGGGTCGGGTCAACAGCGTGGGTATGCCAAACACATGGGCTAATTGGGAGGAAACTTGGAATGATATTAACACCGAGTTTGGTCTTTCTCACCAAGATACAGATATGAGCTCAGCTCAAGAAATTGCAAAGTTTCTAGCTGAAAAGGAAAATGCCACCGCAGACATTGGAGATGTTGGAGCATCATTTGCCCCTGTTGCAGTTGATAAAGGAGTAACCCAACCTTATAAGCCAAGCACTTGGGATCAAATACCTGAATGGGCAAAGGATAAAGATGGTCATTGGGTAATAGGTTATACAGGGGCAATTGCTTTTATAGCAGATAAGCAAAAAGTTAATAAAATTCCTACCAGTTGGGATGAGTTAAAGAGATCTAAATACAAAGTAACCATTGGCGATGTTTCAACTGCTAGCCAAGCAGTTAATGGTGTTTTGGCAGCAAATTACGCACTTGGTGGTACAGAAGCTGATTTAACCCCCGCTTTAGACTATTTTACCGATTTAGCTAAACAAAAACGTCTTGGCATGGCTGATCCCTCGGTAGCAAATTTAGAAAAAGGCGAGATTGAAGTTGCAGTAGTATGGGACTTTAATGGTTTGAATTATCGAGACCAGATTAATCGCGAACGCTTTGATGTGGTAATCCCTAGCGATGGGTCTGTACAGTCTGGCTATGCCACCATTATCAATAAGTATGCCAAAAATCCTCACGCTGCTATGTTAACGCGAGAGTATATACTCTCAGATAAGGGGCAATTAAATTTGGCTCGTGGATATGCTCGCCCTGTACGTATTGACCATCTTACAATTCCAAAAGACGTGCAATCAAGACTGCTACCTCAAAACCAATATATTAACGCCAGGCCTATTGCTGATGCTAAAGCGTGGGAAGAGAGTTCGGCAAAATTGCCTCAGCAGTGGCAAGAGAGAGTGCTTATACATCAACAATAATTACTGGCGTTGGTTCTGGTAAACTATTATCTGAACACCTAATTCAGCATATGTTAAAAAGTTAAGAAAATGAAAAATACTAATAAGGTTATATTGGTTGTATTAGATGGGTTAAATGCCGATGTTGGTTTAACATGTATGGGCTTTTTGCAGGCTTTGTGTGAACAACACAAAGCCAAAGCTTATAAATTGCAGTGTGAACTACCCTCTTTGTCGCGCCCCTTGTATGAGTGTATTTTAACAGGTGTGCGCCCAACAGATAGCGGCATTTATCACAACCAAATCAATCGTTTGTCTAAAGAAAAAAGTGTTTTCAATTATTGCATTCAATCAAATAAAGTGACAGCCGCCGCCGCTTATTATTGGATTAGTGAATTATATAACCGCAGTCCATTTCAAGCAGCTTTTGATAGACATACTAATGATTCAAGTCTACCTATCCAGTTTGGCCATTTTTATTATGATGATGCTTACCCAGACTCCCATTTATTTGACGATGCAGACCATTTGCGCAAAATCTACCGACCAGATTTTTTACTGGTACATTCTATGAATATAGATGATGCGGGACATAGATTTGGTCTAAATAGTATGCAATATCGCAATGCCGCACGTAGAGCAGATATGCTTTTATCAAATTATATTAATCTTTGGTTGGATGATGGGTATCAAATAATTGTAACCTCGGATCATGGTATGAACAATGATCTATCTCATGGTGGCAATTTAATAGAAGAAAGAGAAGTGCCTTTTTATACTATCGGTGATAGATTTACCAATAAGAATATGGATGAGCCAATTCAACAAACTGAGATTTGTGGAACAATCTGCACTTTACTTAAGGTGGAGCATGATAAAACGGTTTGTAGGAATTTATTAAAATGATAGCCAAATTCTTTAGGTCTAGGTCTGAGCAAACCACAAATGTGATCTTAGTCAAGTACCCAAATAGTGGATTTGCTGACAATGCCCTGAAAGGTCTTGGAGAGTATTTAGCACTGCTCCCCTTTGTTGTATTGGTAGTAATGTTTATTTTATTGCCCTTAGGTCTAATTATTTTTAATGCTTTTTATAATGAGTATGGTGAGTTTGGTTTTGGGAATTTCTCAAAGATATTTAATAGCGAATTTTATTTACAGGCTTTGGTGCTTTCCTTAAAGATTAGTTTATATAGCAGCTTGATTGGTATTATTATTGGGTTTCAGGGCGCCTATTCTCTATATGCAATCAAAGATTCAGCACTGGGGAGAGCTTTAATTTCTCTAAACACATTGCTGAGTAACTTTAGCGGTGTTCCTTTGGCATTTGCAATGATGATTATTTTTGGCTCTAGTGGGGTAATTACTTTAATATTATCAAGATTCGGGATAAATGATCTAATAGATATTTATTCATTTAAGGGTATATTATTAAGCTATGCATATTTTCAAATTCCTGTAGCTATACTATTACTATTCCCAGCAATTTCTGGCCTGAAAAGAGAATGGCAAGAAAGTGCTGCCTTGTTGGGTGCTAGTACGCGTCAATATTTTTTTAAAGTTGGATTGCCTGTTTTATCACCTGCTATTTTAGGTACGTTTATTATTTTATTTGCTAATGCACTTGGTGCCTATGCAACTGCCTATGCACTTACATCTGGCAGCTTTAATATCTTGCCAATACGTATTGCTGCCATGATTGCAGGAAATTTAACTTTAGAGCCTAATATGGCGGCGGCATTAGCCTTAATATTGGTAGGATTAATGCTGATTATAACTTTTGTTCATCAGTATTTACTTAGCCGCTACAAAATTGACTAAATATGGAAGCTGGTAATGTCTAAGCGTTTATCATATAAAAATGACTATCGGCTAGAAAAAGCCCCATTAAGCATTAAGCAGTATTTTCATCTAATCTTTTTAATTGCCCTGATTTCATTGATGATGATTCCTGTTGTGGCAACAGGCGTTTATGCGGTTTCTGGCGATTGGTCACAGTCCATATTGCCCGAATCATGGACTATAAAGTGGTTGCTTGAAATTTGGACTCAAGAAAGATTTTTGTGGGCCTGTTTTTACTCGCTAGTGCTCTGTATTGGCAGTGCTATATTAAGTATTATTTTAATTTTTCCTGTATTGCTTATTGTACACACTAGCAAACCACAATGGCAACGTTGGATTAATTTTATACTGATACTACCGTTTACCGTTCCACCAATCGTAGCATCAATTAGTATTTTGGATCTATATTCTGGCATACTTGGTAGCAAAATCGGTACAACGTTTATTCTTATTGGTTGTTATTTCACAATTGTACTCCCTTTTGTATACCGATCTTTGGATAATAATTTTAGAGCAATCGGGGTAAAAGATTTGATTGAATCTGCCAATTTGCTAGGTGCATCGACACCACAGATAATTGCTTATATTCTACTACCAAATCTAAAGCCAGGGTTTATAGTGGCCTTCTTTATCTCTATAGCGTTTTTAATAGGTGAATTTGTTTATGTAAACATTTTAATAGGTGGCCATTTTGAAACAATTCAAACTTATTTATTTAACTTAAAAAACCAATCCGGACATTTAAGTAGTGCTGTAGTAATCTCTTATTTTTGTATTCTAATCATTATTACAGCTTTCATAAATGGATTCAGCAATTCGCAAATAATGAGAAAAAAATGAGCTATATTCAAATAAACAATGCACATAAGTCTTTCGGTTCATTGACCGTTATAGATGATTTGAATTTAAATGTAGAAAAGGGTAGTTTAGTTACCTTGCTTGGTCCTTCAGGCTGCGGCAAGTCAACTTTGTTACGTTGTATTGCCGGTCTGGAAACATTGAATCAGGGTTCAATTATATTAAACAATCAAGATATTACCTATTTAAAACCCCAGAAACGCCGTATTGCCATGGTATTTCAAAATTATGCTCTCTTCCCCAACATGACAGTGGCAGATAATGTAGAGTTTGGATTAAAGATTAAAAAAGTCTCTCTTGAAGAAAGACTGACTAAAGTCAAAGACGTGCTTGATTTGGTTGAGTTAACTTCTTTTGCTCAGCAAAAACCAGAATCTTTATCTGGTGGACAAAAACAGCGTGTTGCACTGGCTAGAGCATTAGTTATGGAGCCAGATTTGCTTTTGTTAGATGAGCCATTATCCGCTCTAGATGCCAAACTACGTAAAAGTTTACGCATGCAAATTAAGCGCATTCAAAAAGAATTGGGATTAACTACACTTTTTGTTACTCATGATCAAGATGAAGCTTTAGCGATGTCAGACGAGGTGGTCTTGCTTAATAAGGGCAAGATTGAGCAACATTCCACGCCAGACACACTATATACTCAGCCTAACAATAGGTTTACTGCGGGGTTTATAGGACATTACAATATAGGATATTTTGAATCAGTAAAATCCAAATCTGCCAAGCAACTTTCGATGATGGCAATAAGACCTGAAACTATATTGTTAGATACGGATGATGGAGATATTCCAGGGGTTATTCTTGAAAGAACTTTGACTGGGGGAGTGGTGCGTTACCAAGTCAGAACAGATTATGGTGATATATTTGATGTTGATGTACTGAACCATGGCAAAATTAGCCAATTAAAAGTCAATTGCAAGGTTTTTTTAATAATCAAAGATGAACAAGTGATCAACCTAGATAGTTAATTTTCTACCTTAGGATACAAAACACTAGCTACTAAAATGCATCATTAACCTAAGGATTGCTTCAAGGTATAAAATGATTACTCACAGAGACTCTCAGATAAAAACCCTGGCTTTGTTTGATTTAGACCACACTTTAATTGATGTTGATAGTGATTATATGTGGGGTCAATATATTGTCGAAGAGAAATTGGTGGCAGATGATGATTATGGAATAACCAATCGACAATTTTACGAAAATTATATTGATGGAACACTTGACGCAACTTTATATAATGAATTCGTAGCTCGATTCCTAAGATCCAAAACTATGCCAGTCCTTCTACAGCTGCGTAATAACTTTATTGATAAGAAAATTAAACCTGCTATGCGTCCTAAGGGTATTGTCGCTATAAATAACCACTTAAGATTAGGGCATGAAGTTGTCATAACCTCTGCTACAAATAGTTTTTTAGTGCCTGCAATTGCAGAATTGTTTGGAATACACTCTAAGAATACACTATCCACACCTTTGCAAATCCAAAAAGATCTTTTCACTGGCTTTTTAACCGACAGACCAAACTTTAAAGACGGTAAGCTTTACCATATAAATAAATGGCTTAAAAATATGGAACGAGAGAATTTATATTTTGAAGGTACTTATGCTTACTCAGATTCAAAAAATGATATTCCTTTACTTGAATGGTCTGATAACCCTGTTTGCATCACACCTGATGAAGTTTTAGCCAAGCATGCATTAACAAGAAATTGGCCAATTGAAAACTGGTCTGTCAGATAACAATGTGCTCTCTCAGCTGCAGTTGCTATAAGTAGATAGCAAAACACATAGATTATTTGCAATCTATAATTTCAGCGAAAGCTTGAGGTAATTTAGATCTGCTAAAATATCACCGAATGCGGCCAGTCCCACTGTCACAAATATTGTTTGTACTATTCTACTAAAATTTTGTTCCATTATTATTGAAAGCAAGAAAATCTAATGATATGCATAGCTATCATTAAGATTAATGCCAGATATTGGGGATGTCTTATATTTAGATTTTAAGATACCGATCCAAGAATGATTTGAACAGCCATATATTAGGTTGAAATCGCCTGCTGCATATAATTTTTAAGCAACAAGATCGCATCACTGTTATCGACATGAAAATTTAATTTCCTGCGGTCACAAAGCGATAGTAATTATATTTTATATTTTTGCATATCCATACAATCAAAAGGTAAATTCAAAGCCCAATGCTGCCATTGTGTTTATATATCATCATTTGCCCCCATATATGGATCAGATGTCCAAAACTGTCAAACAGGATTTTGGCGGAACGATCATAAAAAGAAGGTAAAATGATGACTGATTTATCCATTTTAGACTTATCCCCATTTCGTCAGGGCGAAACCTTTGCTCAGGCAGTGGATAATACCGTGGCACTGGCTCAGCATGCCGAAAAATTAGGGCTGAGCCGTTTTTGGATTGCCGAACACCACAATATGCCATATTTGGCAAGCTCTGCGACCAGTCTGCTTATTCAGCGTGTATTGGATAAAACGGCACACATTCGTGTCGGCTCAGGTGGTGTTATGCTGCCCAATCACTCACCTTTTGTGGTAGCAGAGTACTATGGGACATTGGCGAGCCTATATTCTAATCGAGTGGATTTAGGGCTTGGTCGTGCACCTGGTACAGATCCTGAGACTGCACGCGCCATCCGTCGTAATCATGATGATTTTGCGATGAGTTTTCCAAATGATATCAAAGAGTTGCAATTTTATTTTGGTGATGATGCAGATAGTAATAAAGTGCGTGCTTATCCTGCCAAAGGTCTAAAAGTGCCGCTTTATATCTTAGGTTCTAGTACCGAAAGTGCGTATTTGGCGGCTCAAATGGGCCTGCCATATGCATTTGCCTCACACTTTGCACCACGCTTTTTAACGCAAGCGGTACAGATTTATCGTAATCACTTTCAGCCATCAGCAGTGCTTGATACGCCTAAGGTCATCGTTGGCGTAAACGCATTTGTTGCAGATACCGATGCTGAAGCTGAGTTTTTGGCTAGCACAAGTTTACAGTTTTTCTTAAATATAGTAACAGGTCAGCGTAGCGGTATGAAGCCACCAGCGACAGACATCGCTGCCCATATCCCAGCGCATATTGTACAGATGGCTGATAGTATGATGTCGTGTCGCTTGCTTGGTTCTCCTAAGACAGTCGCAGAACAGCTCGAACAATTACAAAGCCAAGTTCAAGCCGATGAACTGATGGCAGTCAGCTATATTTATGATGTCCAAAAACAGCATGATTCTTATGAGCTATTATCTGATATTGTCAAAAATTTTAAATAGCTTTAAATAGATTGGCTTAAATAATTTTTGGTATGCTGAATGAAAATAAATAGCTAAATAAAAATAGGCACTTTTAACCTAAGATAAAAAGTGCCTATTTTCCCAAAGATGGAGTTAACCAATCTGTTTGGTGCCAAAGATTTTATCACCAGCATCACCAAGACCTGGAATGATGTAGCCGTTTTCATTAAGATGACTGTCTAAAGCGGCGGTATAAATTTTGACATCGGGGTGTGCCTTATTGACTAAGCGTACGCCTTCAGGTGCTGCGACCAATACCAATGCTTTGATGTTAGTGCAGCCATGTTTTTTAAGCATATCAATCGTAGCGACCATACTGCCCCCTGTTGCCAACATCGGATCCAAAATTAATGCAGGGCGACGGTCAATGTCACTGACAAATTTCTCAAAAAAAGGCACAGGTTCTAGTGTCATTTCATCTCGCTGAAGTCCAACGACAGAGATTTTGGCAGTTGGTAATAGATCAAGTACACCATCAAGCATGCCCAAGCCTGCGCGTAAAATTGGTACAATGGTGACAGTTTTACCTTTAATCTGCTCGCCTGTAATTTCACCACACCAGCCTTGCATGCTAAAGCTTTCAATCTCAAAATCACGGCTCGCTTCGTACGCCATCAGTCGCCCAAGCTCATTGGTTAGCGTGCGAAATTTATAAGTGCTGGTTTCTTTTTCACGCATGAGCGACAGTTTATGACGGACAAGCGGGTGATCAATGACATGAATATTTAAAGAAGTGGTCATAATAGTACCTTAATTGAGAAGATTTGCCACGGTTTAATGATTGAAATGTCTGGCGATACCGTGCATGATAGCAATTTTTTGCCATCATTGCACTGGCTTTTGTCTTGAAAATTTGAGCAAAAACCACTCACAAAACCCTTGATCCACTTGCTAAAATCTTTGGCGATAGCGCGCTTTGGCTATTTATTAAGTAACAGATCGCCTGTTTTAATCCAGCCTTTTTTGTCGCATAGCTTGGCAAATATCCAAGTTAATATTGCAGGTAGAATGACATGAAAGCTGATGATAAGTAGCCAAGTCATGGGGCTGATACCCATGGCGTCAAGTGTGCCAATCTGACCGACAAAGCCTGATGTACCCATGCCTGCACCTGAAGGGATATTGACCATACCAAAAATCGCTGTCGCAAAGGGAGCAAGTACAGCACCTGCTAAAGTGGGTGGTAGCCAGATTTTAGGGTTTTTTAGGATATTGGGTACCTGAATCATGCTAGTACCCAGCCCACATGCTATCGCACCACCGATACCATTGTCTCGATAGCTCATCACCGCAAAACCGATCATTTGTGCCGCACAACCGACTGTTGCCGCCCCTGCTGCCAAACCGCCAAGCCCAAGACTGATGGCGATCGCTGCACTTGAGATGGGTAGAGTTAACATCAGTCCCATCGCAATTGCCACAATAATACTCATCACAATCGGCGATAAATCTACCGCCCACATGATCAACTGCCCAAGGCTTATCATCAATTGGTCAATGGCAGGACTGATAAATCCTGCGACCGCCATACCGATAATCAGCGTTGTTGCAGGTGTGACGATGATGTCTAAAGGTGTCATACGGTGGACAAATTTTCCAAACTCTGCACCAATTAATGCTGCTATGAATGCACCGATAGGACCGCCCATCGCCGCCCCTGCAAAGCCTGTTGTGATTGAGGTGAATAACACCAATGGCGGTGCTTTAAGTGCATAGGCCACACCAGCACCAATGGCCGCTCCCATTAGGCTTTGTGCTTGTTTGCCAATCTCAACCAACCATGGTAAATCAAGCCATGTACCCAAATTTTTGATAATCAAACCCAAAATCAGCGATGAAAATAAGCCAAGTGCCATAAAGTTAAGCGCTTCGATACCATAACGCTGCCAAGAGATCACAATATTTTGGCGTTCAAGATGTGCTTTAAAAGAAAATTTGGTCATAAGATGGTCTTAAGTTGATAAAAATCCACGCCTAAAAATTGTTTTGTGGCGTTCATGACAGGTCAGTCAAAACTATTATTATAATTCAAAATTTATGCCAAAGTGATGAAAATTTGATCGAGTATGGTGCGGTTGGTTGATTATTTTTGGCTGAATTTTTTGAGAGATTTTTAAGTATTTACTATCATTGAAATACTCAAAAAGCGATAAAATTTCTGCTAAAATAGGACGCCTAAGCTCAATGATCATACCCAAAGTAGATTTATGAATACCCAAACTTCTTTTTTTAATGATACCTCTAAAAATAATCCTAGTAAAGCCAATGATCAAATTATCGCTCAAATGCGTGCCTTAATTAAGCTGCTAAAGCGTCACAATCATGCGTATTATGTGATGGATGCACCAACGATTTCAGATGGTGAATATGATGGTCTGCGTCGCACATTAATGATGCTTGAGCAGCAGCATCCCAATTTGATACAACCTGATAGCCCGATTAATACGGTCGGTGGTGAGCCGCTGCCTTTTTTTACACAAGTGGCTCATGAAGTGCCGATGCTATCACTGGGCAATGTATTTAATGCTGATGATTTGTCAGGGTTTTTGCGTCGTGCCAATGAGCGATTGGGTATCGCCATTGATGAGTATGAAATGGAACTAAAACTTGATGGCTTGGCGGTATCATTAAAGTATCAAAATGGTCAATTCGCCCAAGCTGTCACTCGAGGCGATGGGCAGGTGGGCGAGGATATCACGCATAATGTCAGAACCATTCGTAATTTACCACTGACTTTGACAGGATGTGAGCAAATCAAACAGCTTGAGATTCGAGGTGAGGTGTTGATGCCCAAAGCAGGTTTTGAAAAATTAAATCGTGAAAGCATCGCACAAGGGATCAAGACTTTTGCCAATCCTCGCAATGCTGCTGCAGGTTCGCTAAGGCAGTTAAATGCTGCCATCGCCGCCGCGCGTCCGTTGGCATTTTTTGGATACTCAGTGAATGATGGATTGCCTGATGGTATCACCACGCAGTCAGGTGCAATGCAGTGGCTTGGTCAGCTTGGGTTTGAGATAGCACCTTTTAAGGTTGCCAAGAGTCTTGATGAGATTCAAGCATTTTATGCCCATGTCATCAAAACTCGTAGCCAGCTACCGTTTGAAATCGATGGTTTGGTGATTAAGGTGAATGATCTAAATTTACAGGCACGGTTAGGGTTCTTAAGCCGTGAACCACGCTGGGCAACAGCTTACAAATTTCCCGCCGAAACTGTGCCCACACGACTCATAGATGTAGAGTGGCAAGTAGGGCGTACAGGGACTTTGACACCTGTGGGCAGACTTGAGCCGATAACTGTGGGCGGTGTTACGGTCAGTAATGTGACTTTGCATAATTTTGGTGAGATTGAGCGTCTTGGGGTGATGGTTGGAGATGTGGTCAATGTGCATCGAGCAGGTGATGTCATTCCTAAGGTATCTGGCGTTATTGGTGAGCTACGCCCTACCGATGCCAAACCTATCCTCCTGCCAACGGTTTGCCCAGTTTGTCAATCACCGATTAGCTTACCAGAAGGTGAGGCGTTGGCAAGATGTACTGGTGGGCTATACTGTGCCGCACAGCAGCAAGAAGCATTGATTCATTTTGTCTCTCGCCGTGCCATGGATATTGATGGTTTGGGCAGTCAGTGGCTGATTAAGTTTTTTGAAATGGGGCTTGTTCAGACGGTGGCAGATATTTACAAACTCCACAAGCAGGCTGAGTATTTAATAACGCTAGAGGGTATGGGTGATAAATCAGTCACCAAAATGCTATCGGCTATTGAAAAATCAAAACAGACCACCTTACCTCGTTTTATTTTTGCTTTGGGAATTCGTGGTGTTGGCGAAAGTACAGCATTGTCATTGGCGCAGCAGTTTGGGGAATTACAGTCGATCATTGAGGCAGATTTACAAGCACTACAAGCTGTACCTGATATTGGTGAGATAACTGCCCAATCAATTTATGATTTTTTTCGGGCATCGCATAATATTGAGGTTGTGCAGGCACTGATTGAGGCTGGTGTTTCTTGGCAAGCAATGGATACGCCTGACAAATCATCATTGCCATTGACTGGAGAGACTTGGGTGGTGACTGGTACTTTAGGCAGTATGGGGCGTGATGAAGCCAAAGATAAGCTCATTGCCTTGGGTGCAAAAGTTGCTGGTAGTGTTTCAGCAAAGACCACACGGCTACTTGCTGGTGAAAAAGCAGGTAGTAAGCTTGAAAAAGCCCAAAAACTTGGCGTTACAGTCGTTTTAGAAGATGAATTTTTGGCACTGATTGCTTTATATAATCAGGTATAAAAATGCGTTGGATAAATAACCCCCAAACTCTGTCTATCCTTGGGCTTTTAATTGGGTGTATCCTGTTTGGCATGGGCAGCTTAATTGTGGCGTATGTCGATGTTGGTGCCTATGCAATGTCATTTTGGAGATTGGCAATTTCATCGGTAGTTTTTGTGCTGCTTGCACGGCTATTTCGCCAAAAGTTTCCCCAATCAAGATCTGCTTTGATTTATGCGTTACTTGCAGGTGCAGCGCTTGGACTTGATTTGGCACTATGGCATGAGAGCATTCATGCAGTAGGTCCTGGCATTTCCACATTGCTAAATAGTTTACAAATTTTCTTTTTAACCTTCATTGGGTTTTATTTTTTTGCTGAGCATCAAAAACTGATACAGCTTGTTAGTCTAATACTGGCGGTTATGGGTGTGGTGCTAATTGCCAGCCCTGAGTTTGGGCATAATATGCAGGCAGGTTGGGGCTTTATCACAGGTATTATTTCAGGTGCTTGCCTTGCAATTTCTTTGACTTGGGTTCGGCAAGTGCATTATCATGAACCAACACCACTATTTAGCTTGATGGCTTTGGTGGGTTTGGGCGGTGCGATCGTGATGTTGCCTTTGATGCTATGGCTGGATCAAGATCACATTTTACCTAAAACACCACATGAACTTGGCTGGATATTGGTCTATGGCACAGTCATGCAGTGCTTGGCATTTGGTGCGATTACTTTTAGTATCCCACGCCTAAGCTTGGCGGTGACAGGGCTTTTATTATTATCAGAGCCTGTGGCGGCATTGGTGCTGGATTATTTTTGGTTAAATAAAACCATCACTTTAATACAGTGGCTAGGTGCAATACTGACCATGTTCGCCATTTATTTGGGTTCAGTCAAGGTTAGACACTGATTTAATTATTATAAAACCTTTGGTAATTCATCGGTTTATTGGGAGTTTTGAGCTGATACAATCTCAATGGGCAGCTCCAAGCCCTCAGCAAATTTATCAGAGATAATATAGCTGTGCCGCTCATTGACAATATTGGGCGTTACTTGAATGATTAGTGCAGGGTTGCTGCCATCACGGAATTGATGAGCGATATATCGATTACCAAGCTGATCAACAATTTTACCAAGTACTTCAGGGCTTGCCATAGATAATGCCATGGAATGTTGTGCTTGTTTGGCACTGATATTAAAGGCATTGGCATAATTCATCACAGGTTCACTATCAATTAAAAAAGGATAGTTAAAATCTTGTAAGTTGGCTTTCTTGGTTTTAGTATCAATATAAGACCAATTAAGCTTAGCTTTACCATCAGCGGTAGTGATCAGTTGAGGGCTTTGTATCTCTTGAGTGTCACTTGTGTCAAGTTCATTGAATAAACTTTCAAACTCATGAGCGTTTTGGCGTGCATTTTTTGGGTCATCGCTTAACGCAGTATTTGTTTTGGCGTGATCGCTGATGGGTTGTAGATTTTGCTCAACAGTATTATCTTGACAGCCAATTAAAATGACAGCCGTCAGAAAGATGAATGGTTTTATGCGTGATATTGTGATCATATGAATCATCCAAATAGATTTTTGCATCAAATTGACCAAATTTTAAGTAGTTTGGTTTGTCTCAAGATTACAGCTGATTTTTAAAGCCTCGCTGCTTATCGCGTGCAAAATCTCGTTCTTTGAGCGTTGCTCTTTTATCATGCAGTTTTTTACCCTTTGCCAAAGCAATTTCACATTTCACCCGACCATGTTTCCAATAACAAGATAAGGCAACCACGGCATAACCTTTTTGATTGACCATGCCATAAAGCTTATCAATTTCACGCCGATTGAGTAACAGCTTGCGTGTGCGGATATTATCTGGATTAATGTGTGTTGAGCTGGTTAATAGTGGCTGAATATGTGCACCAAATAAAAATGCTTCATTATTTTTAAAAATGACATAGCTTTCGGTGATTGACATTTTACCTGCACGAATCGATTTGACCTCCCAGCCTTCAAGCACTAAACCTGCCTCATAGGTTTCTTCGATGAAATATTCATGTCGTGCTTTTTTATTGGCACAAATTTGATTACTTGGTTTTTTTGCCATAATTTGTCCTTGCTTCTATTATTTTTACGATTGCCAAAGCAATGTCTTGGTTTGGGCATAGTATAACAAAAATTATTCAGTTATTCATCTGACATCAATTATAGTTAGTTTAACTAAATTTTATGAGTGATTATTTTAAAATATAACATACTCAAGCTAACCGATTGTACAATATTTAAATAATTTGCTAATATACAAAGTTTAAGATGAATGCATGCATGATGGACAGCTAAGATTTAACCATTTCAACTAAGATTTTGATGAATTTTAAGGAAAAAATATGCTAAATAGTCAACCCACCCTAAAAACATTGCTTGAACATCGCTCAATTCGTAAATATACAGATGAGCCGATTGATGACAAAGTGTTGACAGCAATACTAGAAGCAGGGCGTGCAGTTTCAACCTCAAGCTTTTTACAGGCTGCCAGTATCATTCGTGTGGTGGATAAAAATAAGCGTACCCAGTTACGCCAAATTTCATGCGATATGAGCGAAGAAGAATACCAAAAAGCACTTGCTGATGGCAAGCGTTTGGGTCATGCTTATGTTGAGGATTGTGCTGAATATTTGGTTTTTTGTATGGATAGTTACCGCCATAATCAGCTTGCTAAGGTGCAGACAGATTGGACGGAGGTCATGATCATCGGAGCGATTGATGCAGCATTAATGGCACAAAATATTCTAGCAGCTGCAGAGAGTTTGGGGCTTGGTGGCGTGTATATTGGTAGTTTGCGTAATGACATTCGCCGTGCAGGTGAGATTTTAGGTTTGCCAAAGCATGTTGTACCTTTATTTGGGCTTTGCTTGGGGCATCCAGATATGTCCTCTAAAATTAATCAATCTCAGCGTCCACGCTTACCACTGGATGTGTTGGTTTCAACCGATACTTATCAAATACCAGATGAAAGTACGCTGACCAAATATAATGAGGTGGTGCGTGAATATTATCAAGGACGCAGATTGGATTTGGATTGGGCGGCACAAATCACTGCAACCTTTGGCGATGAAGTGCGTCCATTTATGCTCAACTACTTGCAAGATCAAGGCTTTGCCAAACGATGATTGACCAAATTTATCACACTTTTGATGATTTATGGTTTAATCAATAAAGGTGGATAAGTTCTGCCTTTATATTTTTATATTTAAAAATCAACCATATTTAAAAGTCAACAAAATTTTGTTACTATAGACATTTTGTTTTGTAATCAAAAGGCGTATCGCCATGACAACCACTCCTAGAAAAGTTCTTTATCCGGGTACTTTTGATCCCATAACCAATGGGCACATTGATTTGGTGACTCGTGCGCTTAAGTTATTTGACGAGGTGGTCATTGCCGTGGCATTTGCACATCATAAAAAGCCAATATTTGATTTTGATGAGCGTGTGGCATTGGTGGAGCAATATTTTGGGAACAATCCTAAAGTGTCGGTGGTGGGTTTTGAGGGGTTGTTGGTTGAATTTGCCAAAGAGCAAGGTGTAAGTGCGGTACTCCGAGGTTTGCGTGCAGTCAGTGATTTTGAGTATGAATTTGGGCTTGCCAATATGAATCGAAGTTTGGATGATGATTTTGAAGCAGTTTTTTTAACGCCATCTCAGGAGTACTCATTTATTTCATCAACTTTGGTGCGTGAGGTTGCAAAACTTGGTGGTGATGTTAGTAAATTTGTTCCTGAATCTGTATTAATAGCATTTGAGCAAAAATTTAATATAAAATAGGCAGTATTATGGCATTAAAAATCACCGAAGAATGTATTAACTGCGATGTTTGCGAACCAGTTTGCCCTAATGAAGCCATCTCTGCAGGCGATGATATTTATGTGATCAATCCAGCCTTATGTACCGAATGCGTTGGGCATTACGACACACCGCAGTGTGTGGATATTTGTCCTGTAGACTGCATTCCTAAAGACCCAAAATTTCCAGAGACCGAAGATGAGCTGCTGGTAAAATATCAAAAACTTACCTCTGATTTATAAAATGTGTTATAATGATAACTTGGCAGACTAGACAATCGCTGGCACAATTGTGCGGGAGGAAAGTCCGGGCTACATAGGGCAATGTGCTAGCTAACAGCTAGGGGGCGAAAGCCTACGACCAGTGCAGCAGAGAATAGACCGCCTATTAAATAGGTAAGGGTGAAACGGTGGGGTAAGAGCCCACCGCGTGACTGGCGACAGCTCACGGCAAGGTAAACTCCACATGTAGCAAGACCAAATAGGAACTCAATGGGTTGCCCGCTCAGAGTTCGGGTAGGTTGCTTGAGCATATCAGCAATGATATGCCTAGATGAATGATTGTCCACGACAGAACTCGGCTTATCGGTCTGCCTTTACTTTTCTAATATTTGCATGATTATTTGATTTTATATGATCATTAGCTTTTACTATGATTGATTGATAAAATTTTAAAATTTTTTGATTTTATCGTTGACAAGCCAAAACTTTATGCTATAATTTGCGACCTGTAACGGCGATGTAGCTCAGCTGGTTAGAGCGCACGACTCATAATCGTGAGGTCAAGAGTTCAAGTCTCTTCATCGCCACCAAATATATTATAAAAATTAATGCTTGACATATAATTTTAATGAGTTATAATATTATCCTTACTCTAGCGAGTAAGAATTTTTCTAAAATTTAAAGTTTTAGAAAAACAAACAAAAAACCGCTTGACTTTAAAACATTCCATGT
>NZ_KV796859.1:0-973 GCF_001809255.1 Moraxella sp. HMSC061H09 | reverse complement strand
AGACAGCCTGTTAAACCTGCGGCAAGTTTATGAGCGATGTTGCGTGCTAGTGTATCACCATCGATGTCATGGATGATGTCTTTGAAGATGTTTTGAGCTCTTAGGTTGGGTTAGCGAGAGTGTAACCCAACATGATGATTTTTAACAAATATTTGTTAGGTTTTCGTTTCACTGAGCCCAGCCTACATGGGCTTGGGGTGGGAGAGATGGTATCTACCATGCTTCATCACAAATAAAACACCACTGATTTTTGATTTGCAATAGCATAATCCAATATGAATAATATTTTGCCAACCGTCTGGTCTATCTTAATATACTTGCTATTGATGGCATTAATAATGTTTTGCATAATATCGAAATCAAAAATCCAGTCATCCTCATGTAATCCAAACAGCCAATTATCTGTTTCTTCCGATATTATCCCCCACAGCCCCGTGCTTTCATAATACCGAACCTCCTCCTCATTTAGAATAACAACAGTTTGACTACCTGCATTTGCATATGCCCAGTCAATCATTTTAGGAAGATCATTAATTTCTATATTCCTCTCAAGACAAAATACTGGATATAATCTGGTATTACTCATTATCTAAATTCCTAATATGGGTTTTTTGCTGAACATAATCTTTGGCATCTTTGCCTTGTAAATGTCCAGTTGAGACAATATTGCCATTGCTATCAAGATACTGACCTCTGCTATTATCATATATCCGATAATAGTTATTTTCATTATCTTTGATTATGGTGTATCTACCATCGGAGCTGATATATCTGGTTTTTACCCTATCATCACTCACTTTTCCTTTTGCGTTAGGTGTTAATTTTCTATAAGAAGCCTTGAAGCTTCCCGAAGACCAATTTGGGCTATAACGAATATAGGACTCTCGTCTTTTTCGAACAGCGTCATTTGTAGCCCTCTGAACTTGAGCTCCGCCATTTGTTCTAGGCTTTCCTAAATTTACAACACCATTTA
>NZ_KV796858.1:0-62418 GCF_001809255.1 Moraxella sp. HMSC061H09 | reverse complement strand
CATGGATGGTGTGAATGAGTGTGCCTGCGGTGGGGCAGGATCTGCTTTTAGTTCAGGTGGTTTTGGATGTTGTCTTGGCTTGAGATTTGTTTGCAAATTTACCTAATGTTTTTACAGTTAATTTACCAATATAAATCAAAGCTCCACCATTTGCTACCTGGTCTTCTAGATAAGCTGGATTAACTTGACCTAAAACGCTTAGATGCTCTTTTTTATAGTCTTTTACTTTATTTTTTAAAATAGTTATTTATTTTTCCAATGGATGAGGTGTTTGACATTGGGGAACTTGAATACAAAGAAGAGCACGCACCCCCAATTCTAAGAGCTCCGCCTTGAATAATTGCTATTTCTTGTTCATATAATGCCTGTTTTGTGGTGGCTATTGTGGCTATTTAAGCAAAAGAAGTGGCAGTTTCTATATCTAACCATAATAAGCAGTAATCTTAGTTTGGAGATATTGCCATTTTTATTTATTTTAGTTTATATTTGAGATAAATTAAATTATCAAAAATAAGACTTTTATAAAAATATTTTTAATAAGAAACCCAATAAAATACTGTAAAAATATAAGGTTTTCATTGCAATCAAGGCTATATTTATAAGCTTTTAGCGCCTATTAACCTTCCCATGGAAATTTTTCAATATAAAAATCATCAACAACAGTTAGTATTTCTCTTTTTTGCAGACAAGATCTTTTTCATAATTAACCCAAAATACACCAAAGACTTGATCTATATTTATCTTTTCAAGAATTTCCATACTTATATCAAAGGGAAAATTATTTTGTAAAGCAATGTAGCTATCAAAAAACCAAGAACTATCTTGTTTCGTGTACATTTCCACACATCCATCTTCTAAATAATCTTTAGCAAGAACTCTCATAAATTCTCCATCAATATCAAAAGCAGCGTGTAGCTTATCTGTATCAGTTTCTGTAAAATACCCAAGAGAAATACGATGCATAAAATTACTCCTTAAAGGTTATTTTGGTAATGCAATATTGGGAATGCTCCAACGCTGACCCAGTTTTATTAGACCAGCACGATGGTTGGATGTACGCCAGCATAATTGCCAGAAGCAAAATATTTTATAAAATTACTTATGATGTCTCAAAATTCATATTATACGCTCATTTAGTTATCGCCACCAATAAAAAACTTTGTTATAATCCAGTATTTTATACTCTTTTAATTTAAGTTTTTTACAAATGATGTCTATCATTTTTGAAAATTAATTTAAAGATATTATAAATTAATTTTAATCAGTTTGTTTGGCGGTGAGAATATCAATCAACAAACATATTCTTAATAAATAGATTTTTAATCAAGGTACTAAGGCAATATTATGGTCGCAATTACCCTACCTGATGGTAGTATCAAACAATTTGACGGTAACACCACCGTGATGCAAGTGGCTCAAAGTATCGGTGCTGGGCTTGCCAAGGCCACCGTGGCAGGTCGGGTGAATGGTCGGTTGGTCGATGCCAGCGACCCCATCACCACCGATGCCACGGTAGAGATAATCACCCCAAAAGATGATGCAGGCGTGGAGATTATCCGTCATTCAACCGCCCACCTTTTAGGTCATGCGGTCAAACAGCTCTACCCTGATGTTAAAATGGTCATCGGGCCTGTCATTGATGATGGCTTTTATTACGACATTTATAGCGAACGCCCTTTTACCCTTGATGACATGGCAAAGATTGAAGCTCGCATGACAGAACTCATCAACCAAGATTATGATGTCATCAAAAAAATGACCCCACGAGATGAAGTCATCAAAACCTTTTTGGAGCGTGGTGAGACTTATAAACTTCGCTTGGTGGAGGACATGCCTGATGAAACCCACATGGGCTTGTATCACCATCAAGAATACATTGACATGTGCCGAGGCCCACATGTGCCCAACACTCGCTTTTTAAAGGCGTTTAAACTCACCAAAATGAGCGGTGCGTACTGGCGTGGCGACGCCAAAAACGAACAATTGCAACGCATCTATGGCACAGCATGGGCGGACAAAAAACAGCTTAAAGCCTACTTACAACGCCTAGAAGAAGCCGAAAAGCGAGACCATCGCAAAATCGGTAAAGCCTTGAACTTATTTCACATGCAAGAGCAAGCCCCCGGCATGGTGTTTTGGCACCCCAATGGCTGGACAATCTGGCAAGTACTTGAACAATATATGCGAAAAGTACAAAAAGACAACGGCTATCTTGAAATCAAAACCCCGCAAATTGTGGACAGAAGCTTATGGGAAAAATCAGGGCATTGGGATAACTATGGCGAGATGATGTTCACCACCGCCAGCGAAAAACGAGATTACGCCATCAAACCGATGAACTGCCCTTGTCATGTGCAGGTGTTTAATCAAGGCTTAAAATCCTACCGTGATTTGCCCCTACGCTTGGCTGAGTTTGGCTCATGCCACCGCAACGAGCCATCAGGGTCTTTGCATGGCATCATGCGTGTGCGTGGCTTTACCCAAGACGATGCCCACATCTTTTGCACCAATGCCCAAATCAGGCAAGAAGCCCTTAATTTTATCAAACTTACCCTTGATGTGTATAAAGACTTTGGATTTGACCACATTCAAATGAAGCTGTCCACTCGCCCAGAAAAACGGGTGGGGGCGGACGAGTTGTGGGACTTGGCAGAACAAGCCCTAGCCGACGCCTTAGATAACGCTGGGCTTGACTGGGAGCTACAAGCAGGCGAAGGGGCGTTTTATGGTCCTAAGATTGAGTTTAGCCTACAAGATTGCATCGGACGGGTTTGGCAATGTGGCACATTACAGTTGGACTTTAACCTACCTGAACGCTTGAACGCTGAGTTTGTGGGAGAATCAGGCGAGCGTGAACGCCCTGTCATGCTCCACCGTGCGATTTTGGGGTCATTTGAACGCTTCATTGGCATTTTGATTGAACATTATGCAGGTCTCTTCCCTACGTGGCTTGCCCCTCAGCAAGTGGTTGTGATGAACATCACCGACAAGCAAGCTGACAGCGTGGGCGATGTGGTTAGCAAGCTAAATGCCAAAGGCTATCGTGCCATCAGTGATTTGCGTAACGAAAAAATTGGCTTTAAAATCCGTGAACGCACCTTAGAACGCATTCCGTTTATGCTGATTTTGGGTGATAAAGAAGTGGAATCTGGCACGGTCAATGTGCGTACTCGCACGGGCGATAACTTAGGCAGTATGAACCTTGACGACTTTATCAAAATATTAGATGGGGCGATTGAGAAAAAAGGTCGGCTAAATTTTTAAACAGAATAAGTTTATTAAGAAAAATCCATTCAAGACATTGAATGGATTTTTTAAAACCATGTTTAACGAAATTATTTTGTTGACAACCCATTTGTCTTTATTGATATCATGAAAATCATCACACCATCATTATACCTTTGCTTTATTTATTTACTCATTCAACAAATGATTGTTGGCTTATCCACCTATTTTATTGCCAATCTTGCCATAGACATTGCTAAAAATGATGATTTTTTGCTAAATTTATCTGGTTTTGTTTTATCGTTAATCATTGTTTATGTCCCTGCTTATTTTGCCACCATTTATTTAGAAAAATCAAAATTTAACCTACTAAATAATTATGTGCAAAAATTTACGACAACTTTTTTTGGCAAAACTGTCTTGCTGAATAATAAAGAACTCAAAGACCAAAGCACCGTTTTTGTTAGTCAAGAGAGTAAATCAGTGATAGATGACATGCTGGACTTTGCATTTGATGGTGTGGCACTGATTTTAAATTTATTGATTAACATCTTAGTCTTGGGATTTTTTCTTGATTATGATTTATTGGTGGCGTATGCTGTTGGATTTTTATTGGTGGAATTTTTTATTTTTTACCATAAAAATCAAATATCTAAGATGTCAAAAATATCTCAAAAATCCAGAATATATTTTATTGCCATTTTGAATAAAATTTGGGACAATGTGATTATTTTTAATCAATATAATGTGGGTATTTTTAACCGTATTTATAAAAAGAATTTTAACCGCTCAAAAAAATATCATATTCACAGCCAATCATTCAATCAATTAATTTCTAGTTTTGGTATGATTTTGTTTATGATTCCTGTATTGGGCTTGATTGTTTATTTATCAAACACCACAATGATTATGTATTTTTATCATTGTTGGTTGCAACATTACCAAGACAAATACAGCTATTGCAAATGGGACAGGTACTTGTTTTCCACCAAACCAATTTTTCTGGCATTAAAGCCAGATTTATTGGTTTGCAAAATTCGTTAAATATGCCTGATATTGACATATTAAGCAGAATTAACTTTAAAGAGATTTTTGTTAATAACATGCCATTGAGTGATTTTGATTTAAATCATTTGCCAAAAAATGGCAGAATGACGATTAAAGGGCGTAATGGGGCAGGTAAAAGCAGTTTTTTGTTGTATTTAAAAACATTATTATCAAACAGGGCTTTTTATTTGCCTGTCAGCCATGATTTATTTTTTCATCAAAATCATAAAAAGTCCACAGGTCAAAAATTATCATCTCAATTAATGCAAATTAATAACAATATAAGCGATGTTGATGTCATCATTCTTGATGAATGGGACGCAAATTTGGATGGCATCAACAAAAGTCATCTTGATGAGTTAATCAATGAATTGGCAAGACAAAGGTTGGTTGTTGAAGTCAGACATTAAAAATCTCTTGAAATCCCTGTCATTTTTAAGTAAAATAAGGGTCTATCTTTTTATTTGGAGTATGACCCATTAAACCGTCAAACCGTTTAAACATCAATGAAGAAATCCGTGCCAAAGAAGTTCGCTTAGTCAAAGAAGATGGCGAACAAATGGGCGTGGTAGACATTCAAACTGCCCTAAAAGCTGCTTTGGATGTAAATTTGGATTTGGTTGAGATTGTTGCTGATGCAAAACCGCCTGTCTGCAAAATTATGGATTATAAACGCTATTTGTACGAACAAAAACAAAAAGCTAAAGAAGCCAAAAAGAATCAAAAGCAGACTCAAGTCCGTGAAATTAAACTGCGTCCCGGTACTGAAGAAGCTGACTATCAAGTCAAATTGCGTAAAATTGTTGAATTTCTAGAAAATAAAGACAAAGTCAAAATCAGTATTCGCTTCCGTGGCCGTGAAATGGCCCACCAAGAAATTGGTAAAGCTCAACTTGATCGCATCATCGAAGATACCGCTGAGATTGCCATCGTTGAGCAAGCTCCTAAGGTAGAAGGCCGCCAAATGGGCATGCTGTTAGGTCCTGCCAAGAAAAAATAGGCATACCATCAGACACAGAATTGATCACCATAGTATCGGAGTGTTGAAGCTTCGATACTAAATCTCATTAAAAGACTGGTTATCACGCTAAACATGATGGTTGGTATCTTCAAAACCCAAACGCATGATCAGTGCATCTATACTTTGATTACCAAAACGATAATAGTTTTTACGCACACCAAATCGTAAAAATCCTAAGCTTTGATAAAGCGTAATAGCGGTGGTATTATCACTGCGTACCTCCAATAACAGTTGTTGGCATTTGGCATGCATCACCTCAGCAATCAACCCAGTCATTAGCTGAGTGGCGACCCCTTGTCTTTGAAAATTTGGATGAGTGCCAATACGATGTAGCTCACTATTTTCAAAGACACGCTGATAAATACAATATCCCTTAATCGTCATCATTCTCCAATCAATATCAGATTTACTATGATCTGTCTGTATTAACATTTGTGTACCAAATTGACCCATCATCTCTGCAATTGCTTGTGCATGCCAAGCATCGCCATGCATAACAAGCTGCTCAATCTCCGCAATCTTTTGACACAGATAGTTAAAATCACTCTCAGAAAGTTCTGATTTTTTGATAGCCAAATAATTCACAGCCACACTCCAAAACACAGATAACGCACATAACTTTTAGCTTTATGATACAATAAAGACAATTTATGCAATAGTCAATTTAAAAAAATATTAGGTATAAGCAGTTAGGTAGCCCAGCGATGACTCAAACAACAAAAAAAACCAAATGGAATGACCCCAATGCTGATATTGAAGCATCAAAATATCAAAATCCCATTCCCTCACGCCTATTGATTCTACAAACCGTGGCGGATATCACCAATCAAGGTAAGCCTGCCACGCAAGAAACGCTTGCCATACACTTTGGGTTTTTGGATGATGAAGATAAATTTTTTGCTCTCACCAACCGCCTTAAGGCCATGCTCCGTGATGGGCAACTTGAGCGTATCGATGGCATCCATTTTAGCATCGCACCATTGCCAACCATATTAACAGGTCAAGTTTCTTGCAATCCCAAAGGTTTTGGTTTTGTTATACTTGACGATATGCCAGATTTATTTTTACACGAAAAGCAGATGCGTCTTGTGTTTGATGGTGATACCGTTGAAGCGGTAGCAACAGAGTATCGTGGCAAGACTGAAGCACGCATTATTCAAGTGATTAAACAGAGCCAACTTGAGTTTATCGGTAAATTAAGCTTGGATGATGAGGGTTATTTTGTACAATTATCAGGTGCTAATGCCCATCAGCCTATTACTGTCACCGCTGAGAATGTCCAAACAATGAATGCAGCCGTTGGTGATGATGTGAAGGTTTCCTTGATTGATTTACCCACTTATCAAGAATTTGCTACTGGTAAAATTACTGAGCTTTTAACCAGCTTAAACGACCGTGAATTAATTATTGAAACCACACTGTATAATTATGGTATTCCACATGAATTTAGCCAAGCCGCTTTAACACAAGCCTCAAAGTTTGACGAGCCAACCGATGCAGACTTTAAAAATCGTGTGGATTTGCGTCATCTTCCCCTGATTACTATTGACGGGGAAGACTCTCGTGATTTTGATGATGCAGTTTATGCTGAAAAACGCGCTGGCGGTAATTATCGTGTTGTTGTTGCCATCGCTGATGTCAGTCATTATGTCACACCGCAATCAGCACTTGACCAAGATGCTTATGCACGAGGAACCTCTGTTTATTTTCCTCACCGTGTGATTCCAATGCTGCCAGAGGCATTATCAAATGGTTTATGTTCACTCAATCCCAAGGTAGACCGCTTATGTATGGTGGCTGATATTAAATTATCACGGGCGGGCAAAGTGACAGGTTATGAATTTTATCCTGCCATCATGCACTCACAAGCCAGATTGACCTATAATCAAGTCAATGCCTATTTCAATGACCCAACCAATGAAACCCTACCTGATGAACTGGTGCGTAATAGTGCAGTGCTAAAATCCATCGATACCTTACACCAGCTTTATTTGGTACTCGATGCACGCCGTGAAAATCGTGGTGCGATGGCATTTGAAACCGCAGAAACTTACATTAAGTTTGACAAACAAGGAGATATCATCGATATTGTGGCACGCACCCGAGGCGATGCACATAAGCTCATCGAGGAGATGATGCTACTTGCCAATACTTGTGCTGCCAATTTTTCGCTCAAACATGAATTACCCGTTTTATACCGCAATCATGATAAGCCTAATGATGAAAAATCAGCACGGCTACATGAATATGTTAAAAGTTTTGGGCTAAGCTTTCCGAGTGAAGCACCAACGCATGAAGACTATCAAAGAATTATCAAAGCCACTGCCGACCGACCTGATGCCATCAGTATTCATAGTATGTTGTTACGCTCAATGATGCAAGCAAATTATAGCCCTGATAATATTGGGCATTTTGGCTTGGCTTATGATGAATATAGTCATTTTACCAGCCCAATCCGCCGTTACCCTGATTTGATGCTACATCGTGCCATCAAAGATAAGGTGACTCACCAAAAACCTGCAACACCCATTTATCGCTCTTTAGATGATGCAGGCGAGCAAACCAGTTTGACAGAACGGCGTGCTGAAGAGGCTGCTCGTGATGTTGAAACTTGGCTAAAATGTCATTATATGCAGCGACATATTGGCGATGAGTTTAATGCAACGGTAACCACAGTGACCAATTTTGGCTTATTTGTGACGCTGGATGCGTTGTTTATTGAAGGATTAATTCACATCTCACAACTGGGTGATGAATATTTTACTTACGATGAGCGTGAACAAAAGCTTATTGGTGAACGAGGCTCAAGATTTGGCTTGGGTGATGGGCTTATTATTCAAGTTGCTGGCGTCAATATGGATTTATTACAAATTGATTTTTGCTTAATTGAGCAATTAAATCGTATTGACAAAAATGGCGACAGCCAAATGATACCCTCTAAGCCTACCAATGACAAATCAGATACCAAAAATGAGAGGTCTAAAAAGCATCGCCGAAAATCAAATAAGTCAAAATAATCTGATCAAAATCATTCAAAGCTTGCCTGCTGTGCATTTGGGCAAGCTTAACAGCCAATCAAACACACCAAGGGCATTGACAAATCAAAAACTACCCTGAAAAATCATATTCAGGGTAGTGTAAGTCATCAAATTACGCATCCAAGAGTGCTTGTGCTACCGACAAATTCAATGTCCCTTCATAAATCGCACGACCCGTAATCGCACCCAACAGATAATCGCCATATGGCTTGAGTGCCACGATGTCATCAAGATTGGTTACGCCGCCAGATGCGATGACTGGCAGACCACTAAAGCTAGCCAACTCAACCGTCTGTTCGATATTCACACCCTGCATCATGCCATCTTTGGCGATATCGGTATAGACGATACTTGACACGCCAGCATTAGCAAAACGCTTGGCAAGCTCGGTTGCCTTGATATCAGTAACATTAGCCCAGCCATGCGTTGCCACCATACCATCTTTGGCATCAATACCTACAATAATATGCCCTGCAAATTCACGACACGCCTCTTCTACAAATTCAGGTGCTTCAACCGCTTTAGTACCAATGATGATGAAGTCTAGCCCAGCTGCCAAATAATGCTCAATGGTGCTAAGACTACGCACGCCACCACCAAGCTGAATGGGCAACTGCGGATGTGCTTTGGCAATGGCAGTCACCACATCTTTATGCACAGGTACGCCATCAAATGCACCATTTAAATCCACTAAGTGCAGACGGCGTGCACCTTGGGCGACCCATTGGCTTGCCATTGCAACAGGATCACTCCCAAAAACCGTATCATCTTCCATGCGACCTTGCTTGAGACGAACACATTGACCATCTTTGAGGTCAATGGCGGGTATAATCAGCATAGACATCTGAATTTTCCTTAAAATTGTGTCAAATTAAGGAAGGTATTTTAGCAGTTATTGACTGATTTTTCATGGACAATTTGCCAGTTTTTATCCAAAATGAGGTGGCATTACTCAAAAATAGCGAGCGATATCTTAATAATTAGGCAACTTATTCAATCAAAATACCACTTAATTCATTGGGTAAATGTTTCATCTTTTTGACTGTCATTCATTGATTTTTCAAATATTTTCATGAATTTTTGCCATAGAAATTGTCTTTAAGACTGTAAATTTTGAGCGTTTTAGCGTATAATTGTTAGATTAATGGTGTGAACAATCGTTTTTTTGGCAAGAATTGAGCAATAAAGTCAGTTGCCAATTTTTTTCAAAGTTCATCAAAGTTTCATACTGACTCCTTTAGACAAAATCAGCCCGCCACTCATCGGTCGCACGGCTTTGGATGTTTTTAGGAAACTTGGTGTCCAGCCAATTAATCACCACTTGGTGAAGGCTGGTATGTTTTGGTCTTAATTTAAGTATCCGCTTATGATTACCATCAAAAAAGGCTTGGATCTGCCAATCACTGGCGAGCCCTCCAAGCAGATTAGCGAGCACACGCCCACTAAGGTGGCGTTAGTCGGCTACGATTATGTCGGCATGCGTCCGACCATGCATGTCAAAGAAGGTGATAAGGTCACCAAAGGACAGGTGCTTTACGAAGACAAAAAACGAGCAGGCGTCCTTTATACAGCACCAGTTGGCGGCACTGTCGTTGCTGTCAATCGTGGCGAACGACGAGTATTTGAAAGCTTGGTCATCGCCGTCGATCCAAATGCAAGTGAAGAAATCACTTTTAATGCTTATCGCTCTGAAGATTTGTCAATGCTGGATCGCAAGACAGTTGTTGAGCAGTTGGTCGCTTCAGGTGAATGGACCGCCCTACGCACTCGTCCTTTTAGCCGTACACCAGAAATTAATAGCATACCTTCTGCCATTTTTGTGACGGCAACAGATACCAATCCTTTGGCTGTTGACCCTGCCACCGTATTATTTGAAGAAATACAAGCATTTAATGATGGCTTGGCAATTTTATCAACGCTATCCCCAAAAACCTATGTCTGTCATGGTGATATTGTACCTGAGACCTTAAGTAAAACCGCTGACGGTAACGATACCATCTATGAAGGGTTTACTGGTGTACATCCAGCAGGCAACGCAGGTACGCACATTCACTTTTTACACCCTTTGGCACGAGGCAGCTTAGTTTGGACGATTAATTATCAAGATGTCATCGCCATTGGTAAGCTATTTACCACAGGTCGCATTTACACAGAGCGTCTGATCAGTTTGGCAGGTCCAGCAGTGGCCAATCCTCGCTTGGTGCGTACCACTCGAGGTGCTGATTTGACCGAATTGACCCAAGGTGAACTCAACGGCGACGATAACCGTGTCATTTCAGGCTCTGTTCTATCAGGTCGCACAGCTGTTGGTGCTACGGCATTTTTGGGCCGCTTTCATAATCAAGTCTCTGTACTTACCGAAGGTCGTGAACGCCCTGCACTTCACTTTTTTACACCAGGGGCAAATCGTTTTTCAAAATTGCCAATTTATATTTCACAGTTTTTTAAAGGCAAAAAATACGATTTTACGACCAGTACCAACGGCTCGCCTCGTGCCATGGTACCAATCGGCTTATTTGAAACTGTCATGCCTCAAGACTATCTACCTACCCAGCTACTGCGTGCTTTGATTGTCGAAGATATCATCAGTGCGGTTGAATTGGGTGCACTTGAGCTTGATGAAGAAGATTTGGCACTGTGTACTTTCGTATCGCCAGGCAAATATGAGTTCGGTGATATTTTGCGTGATAACTTGACCCGTATTGAGCAGGAAGGCTAACCATGAAGTTCATTCACAATATCTTTGACCGTATGGAGCCATCCTTTACCAAAGGTGGCAAGTACGAAAAATATTATGCTGTATTTGAGATGTTTGACACTTTCTTTCGTCAGCCATCATCTCAAACTTATAGTGCATCGCATGTGCGTGACGGCGTCGACCTAAAGCGTATCATGATTACCGTTTGGCTTTGTACATTCCCAGCGATGTTTTGGGGTATGTATAATGTCGGATTTCAGGCACTAAGTGCCATCCAAGCCATGGGGATTACACCAGAAGGCTGGCGTACCATCATCACGAATATGGCAGGCTATGACCCAAATAGTATTTGGGCAAGTTTTGTTTATGGGGCGATGCAATTTTTACCCATTTATGCCGTAACTTTTGCGGTCGGCATTCTTTGGGAGATTATTTTTGCGGTTGTGCGTGGTCATGAAGTTAATGAAGGCTTCTTTGTGACTTCAGTATTATTCGCACTCTCGCTCCCCCCAGATATTCCGTTATGGCAAGTAGCTTTAGGCATCACTTTTGGGGTTGTGGTTGCTAAAGAAGTATTTGGTGGCACAGGCAAAAACTTTCTTAACCCTGCCTTGGCAGGTCGGGCATTTTTGTACTTTAGCTATCCTGCTTATATGTCAGGCGATGCCATTTGGACCGCTATAGATGGCTTTTCGGGTGCAACGCCATTAGGTCTAGCTGCCATAGGCGTTAGCCCAGATCAGTTTGTCGATGCCTACGGTCAGACCATCACTTGGATGGATGCATTTTTGGGTAATATGCAAGGCTCAATCGGTGAAGTGTCAACACTTGCCATCTTAATTGGTATGGTTGGACTTCTTTGGACTCGCATTGCTTCTTGGCGTGTGATTGCAGGCTCAGTCATTGGTTTGGTTGTTACTGCCTTACTGTTTAATGTGTTTGGTTCAGACAAAAATGTGATGATGAGCCTACCTGCTCATTGGCACTTGGTGATTGGTGGCTTTATGTTTGGTGCAGTATTTATGGCAACCGACCCTGTTTCAGCTGCCCATACTAACATTGGTCGCTGGTGCTACGGTCTACTTATCGGTGTTATGACGGTGGCTGTCCGTGTGGCAAACCCTGCTTTTCCAGAGGGTATCATGTTAGCCATCTTGTTTGCCAACTTGTTTGCCCCACTGTTTGACTATTTTGTCACTCAAGCTAATATCAAACGCCAAAACGCACGGAGATTAAGCCATGTCAACCAAGAATAATAATGTAAGTACCGCAGCCACGGCACTGATTTTGTGCTTGGTCTGTTCGGTCATGGTTTCTGCGGTTGCTGTTGGTCTTAAGCCAAAGCAGCAAGAAAACGCCCGTCTGGATTTGAATAAAAATATCTTGATGGCGGCAGATATGTACGACCCAGAAACAGAGTCAGCCGATGTCATTGCAGAGCGTTTTGCTGATTTTGAAATACGCTTGGTCAATCTACAAACAGGTCAATTTGCAACAGAGCAAGAAATTATGGCGTCTGGTATCAGTGATGTCAATAGCTACAATGTCTCAAAAGCAGCTCGCACACCCAGCCTATCTACTTCATTAACAAATGATATTGCCAAAATTGGAGGCAAACCAAATTTTGCCAAAGTATATTTGGCAAAAGATACCAATGGTCAGCTTGAGCAAATTGTGCTGCCCATTCATGGTGCTGGTTTATGGGGACCAATTTTTGGTCTTTTGACCTTGGATAAAGATTTAAATACCATTAAAGGGGTTAATTTTTATCAACACAAAGAAACCCCTGGCTTGGGTTCACGCATTGAAGAAGCACAATGGCAAGCCACATGGGTGGATAAAGAGCTGTATAATGACGACGGCTCAAGAAAAATTGCCGTTGTCAAATCAGGCACCGCACGTGAGAGTCAAATTGATGGCATCAGTGGTGCTACCTTGACCATCCGTGGTGTCAATAATCTACTTCAGTACTGGATTGGCGAAGATGGTTATAAGCCATTTTTGGACAACCTAAGGGCTGGTCAAGCAGACAAGGGTGAAGGAGTATAATCATGGCTGATACCAAAAGTATTTTAACGACACCAATTTTTAATAATAACCCAATTGCACTACAAATTTTGGGTATTTGTTCAGCACTTGCGGTTACCACAAGTGTTGCAAACGCTTTGGTCATGTGTATCGCATTAACCTTAGTTACAGCATTTTCAAGTTTCTTTATCTCCATTATCCGTAACAAAATCCCCTCATCCATTCGTATTATCGTACAAATGGTGATTATCGCTTCACTGGTGATCGTGGTTGACCAAATTTTACAAGCCTTTGCTTATGAAATCAGCCGTTCATTATCGGTATTTGTCGGCTTAATCATCACAAACTGTATCGTCATGGGTCGTGCTGAAGCCTTTGCCATGAGCAATCCACCCATCCCAAGCTTTTTAGATGGTATTGGTAATGGACTTGGTTATTCAGCAGTATTGATTTTTGTGGCAACAGTCCGTGAAGTCATTGGTAATGGCAGCTGGTTTGGTATTACTTTGCTTGAAAAAATCACCGAAGGTGGCTGGTATATTCCCAATGGTTTGTTGTTACTACCGCCCTCTTCATTCTTTGTGATTGCAGGTTTTATTGCAATTATTCGTCTTTGGAAAAAAGACCAGCAAGAAGCTGCTGAATTTATCATGAAACCTCAATCTAAAGGCTTATCACACGGAGGAGGTCACTGATGGGACATTATGTCAGTTTATTTATCACCTCAGTATTTATTGAGAATATGGCACTTGCTTTCTTTTTGGGCATGTGTACCTTTTTGGCAGTATCTAAAAAAGTATCAACGGCAATTGGTTTAGGTGTTGCAGTAATTGCCGTCATGGCAATCTGTGTGCCATTGAACAACTTATTGTATCAATTCTTATTAAAAGACGGTGCCTTGGCATGGGCAGGCTATCCTAATGTTGATTTAAGCTTTTTGGGATTATTAAGCTATATTGCATTGATTGCTGCGACAGTACAGATTTTAGAGATGTTTTTGGATAAATTTGTACCGTCTTTATACAACGCTTTGGGGGTGTTTTTACCCTTGATTACAGTGAACTGTGCCATCATGGGTGGTGTATTGTTTATGGTTGAGCGTGATTATAATTTTGGTGAGTCTATTGTATATGGTATTGGGTCAGGTTTGGGATGGGCATTAGCGATTTCTGCACTTGCAGGGATTCGTGAAAAGCTTAAATATTCAGATGTACCTGCACCGCTTCGTGGTCTTGGCATCACCTTTATTACCGTTGGGCTTATGTCCTTGGGCTTTATGTCATTTGGCGGTATGTCGCTATAAATAGATAGGAGAAAGTATCATGGAATTTGGTACCGCAATTGGCGGTGTTATCATGTTTACCATTATTATCATGAGCTTGGTTGCTGTCATTTTGGTGGCTCGCTCCAAGCTGGTGAGTTCTGGCGATGTCACCATCCGCATTAATGACAATCCAGATAATGATGTGGTTACTCCCGCAGGTGGTAAGCTACTACAAACCCTTGCTAACGAAGGCATATTTTTATCTTCAGCATGTGGTGGCGGTGGCACATGTGGGCAATGTCGCTGTAAAGTAACTGAAGGCGGCGGTTCAATTTTGCCCACCGAAGAGGGGCATTTTACTCAAGGTGAAATCCGTGACAATATGCGTTTGGCATGCCAAGTGGCAGTCAAACAAGATATGAAGATTGAGATTGACCCAGAATTTTTTGATGTACAAAAATGGGAATGTGAAGTTATTTCAAATGATAATGTTGCAACATTCATTAAAGAGTTGACCTTGAAGATTCCTGAAGGTGAAGTTGTACCATTTCGTGCTGGTGGCTATGTGCAACTAGAAGCACCGCCTCATACTGTACATTATAAAGACTTTGACATCGCCAAAGAATATCACGAAGATTGGGATAATTTTAATTTATGGCGTTACACATCAACAGTTGATGAGCCTGTCATTCGTGCCTATTCAATGGCAAACTATCCAGAAGAAAAAGGTATTATTAAATTTAATATCCGTATCGCAAGTCCGCCGCCAAGAGCTCCTGAAAGTATTCCACCAGGTAAGATGTCATCTTATGTATTCAGCCTAAAACCAGGTGATAAGATTACTGTATCAGGCCCTTATGGTGAATTCTTTGCCAAAGATACCGATGCCGAAATGGTCTTTATCGGCGGTGGTGCTGGTATGGCGCCTATGCGTTCGCACATTTTTGACCAGCTAAAACGCCTAAAATCAACTCGTAAGATCTCGTTTTGGTATGGTGCTCGCTCAAAGCGTGAAATGTTCTATGTTGAAGATTATGATGGCTTGGCAGAAGAATTTGACAACTTTGAATGGCATGTCGCACTGTCAGACCCCCAGCCTGAAGATAACTGGGAAGGTTATACTGGCTTTATCCACAATGTCTTATATGAAAACTATCTTAAAGATCACCCTGCACCAGAAGATTGTGAATTCTATATGTGTGGGCCTCCAGTTATGAATGCTGCTGTCATCAGTATGCTCAAATCACTGGGTGTCGAAGATGAAAATATCTTATTAGATGACTTCGGTGGTTAAATACAAAATCCGTCAATTTATTGGCGGATTTTTTATCATGATTGAACTTAACCATAAAAAACACCCCAAAAGTTAGCTTTTGGGGTGCCGTTCTATCTAAACAGCTTTTATGATTATCACTGAATTATAAAAAGCTGGGCAGATGGCGAGCAGGGTCGCTCTCATACGCATTTTTGGCATCTTCAACCGTAAGGCCTAACGCTTTGGCCACACCCATGGCATAATCAGGGTGGCATTTATCGCAATTACGGATATGGCGGTATTTAATAAAATCAGGGGCATCGCCCATCGCACGAGCCGTATTACCAAATAACGCCTGTTTTTGCTCATCGCTCATCAACTCAAACAAGGCTCTGGGTTGGCTAAAATAATCATCATCATTCTCACGATAATCCCAAAACTTAGCATCGCCATGAATTTTTAATGCTGGTTCAGCCAAATGCGGCTGGTCTTGCCATTGTCCAAAACTGTTCGGTTCATAGTGCGGACGACCGCCATAGTTATCGCCCACTCGCCCTTGTCCGTCTCTTTGGTTTGAGTACACAGGACAGCGTGGGGCATTCACTGGAATTTGGTTACGATTGACGCCCAAACGATAACGCTGCGCATCAGCATAGTTAAATAGGCGTGCTTGGAGCATGCGGTCAGGGGACACACTGATGCCCGGGACTAGGTTGCTTGGGGCAAAAGCGGATTGTTCAACGTCTAAAAAGAAGTTTTCAGGGTTTTTATTTAACTCAAACTCACCCACTTCAATGAGCGGATAGTCGCCTTTTGGCCACACTTTGGTTAAATCAAATGGGTGATAAGGCACAGTTTGGGCATCGGTTTCTGGCATGATTTGCACATACATTGTCCATTTTGGGAAATCGCCACGCTCAATGGCATCAAACAAATCACGCTGATTGCTCTCACGGTCTTTACCAACCACCATTTCAGCTTCGGCATCGGTTAGATTTTCAATGCCTTGTTGGGTGCGAAAGTGAAATTTGACCCAAAAGCGTTCATTGTCAGCATTGATAAAGCTATAAGTGTGCGAGCCAAAGCCGTGCATATGACGATAAGATTTAGGAATGCCACGGTCGCTCATGACAATGGTCACCTGATGAAACGCCTCTGGCAGCAGTGTCCAAAAATCCCAGTTATTGGTGGCAGAACGCATGTTGGTGCGTGGGTCTCGTTTAACCGCTTTATTTAAATCAGGGAATTTTTTTGGGTCTCTTAAAAAGAAAACAGGCGTGTTATTACCCACCATGTCCCAATTACCCTCTTCGGTGTAGAATTTTAGGGCAAAACCACGGATATCACGCTCCGCATCAGCCGCCCCCCGCTCACCTGCCACGGTGGTAAAACGAGCGAACATTTCGGTTTTTTTGCCCACTTCGCTAAAAATCTTAGCACGGGTGTATTGGGTGATGTCGTGCGTTACCGTGAATGTGCCAAATGCGCCTGAGCCTTTGGCGTGCATGCGGCGTTCTGGAATGACCTCACGGGCAAAGTCAGCAAGTTTTTCATTGAGCCATAAATCTTGGGCAAGCAGTGGCCCTCTGGCACCTGCGGTCATTGAATTTTGGTTGTCAATAACAGGCGCGCCATTACTCATGGTCAAGTTGGTATGGTCATAAGGGCATTTCATTTCACTCATAATTTTCCTTCCTACTCGGTGGGTTAATGAATTTTAGAATATCAAAGAAAGTTGGCTCATTAGGTCAGCTGATTAACAGCCATCAAATCATTAATATTTTGAATATAAACCATTAATGGCTTGAGAGATTTAGCCAAACTTGCTCCAACAAAGCTATTATCTCAAAATTTGATTCATGAGCCTACCGATAATTTTAAATATCTTTAATTAAATTTATAAAACTAAAAATAATAAAATTAATAAGTTTTAAATGAATGACTAACTTACAACCAAAAATTATCTCTTTTTTAGGTTCAAATAACTTTTAGTCTTTCTGATTTAGCCCATGTGATAATAGGTTGCCGAACCTGGACCGACAGGTAAACCAAATACAAATACCCAAAGATAAAATAAAAGCATCCAACCGAACAAAAATATCATCGAATAAGGTAACATCATCGCCATTAAAGTACCAACACCCGTATCTTTCTTATAACGAATTGCAACTGCCATGATTAATCCAAAATAACTCATCATCGGTGTGATGATATTGGTTGTACTGTCGCCAATGCGGTAAGCAGCCTGAATCATCTCAGGTGCATAGCCTGTTAGCATCAGCATCGGAATAAAAATTGGTGCCGTAATCGCCCACTGTGCCGATGCTGAACCTAACATCAAATTCACTAAGGCACAAATTAAAATAAATCCAATCAGTAGCAAAGGTCCTGTTAAGCCAATCTCATTTAAAAAATTAGCACCTGACACCGCCATGACTGATCCTAAATTTGACCAATTAAAAAAAGCGGTAAACTGTGCAGCAAAGAACACAAGCACAATATACATACTCAATGAACTCATTGCTTGACTCATCGCATTGACAACATCTTGATTTGTTTTAATACTGCCAGTCACTTTGCCATAGATATAGCCAGGGATGGCAAAAAATACAAAAATAAATACAACAATACCATGTAAAAATGGCGACCCTGCGATCAGTCCTGTTTCAGGATGTCTTAAAATACCATTTTCTGGTACAACCGTCCATGCCAACAGTAAACAAAAAATCAGCATACTTACCCCCGCCCAAACCAGACCTTTTTTCTCAAGGGCATTTAACTGCTCAATTTTATTATCAAGCACGGTAGGGTCATCAGCATCATGGGGGTTGTATTTACCAAGACTGGGTTCAACAATTTTTTCAGTAACCAAGTAACCCAAGGCACTGATTAAAAAAGTACTGACTGCCATAAAATACCAATTGGCTTCTGCACCAACCATATAATTTGGGTCAATGATACGGGCAGCTTCTTGGCTAATACCTGATAATAATGGATCGACCGTACCAAGCAGTAAATTGGCACTATAACCGCCTGAAACACCTGCAAAAGCAGCAGCCAAACCTGCCAAAGGGTGTCTTCCTAAAGCATGAAAAATCATGGCAGCCAATGGAATTAGTACCACATAGCCAAGCTCAGCGGCAGTATTTGACATAATACCAGCAAATACCACGACTAAAGTGACTATTTTTTTGGGGGCATTCATAACCATGCCACGCAGTGCCGCTGAAATCATTCCAGAATACTCAGCAATACCCACACCCAGTAAGGCCACCAGCACGGTACCCAAAGGCACAAACCCTGTAAAATTTTTGACTAAATTTTCAACAATTTTTGCCAAGCCTTCGCCATTGAGCAAATTGACAACATAAATCATGCCATCTTCAGCACGACCTTTGGCACCCTCAGGGCGTGGGTCAATGACAGCAACATCCATGGCAGATAAGATGGCTGATAATCCCAGTAAAATGACCGACATCCAAATAAATAAAACCACAGGATGGGGCAATAAATTCCCCAACCACTCAACACCTTTTAAAAAGCGTTGCATGTGGGAAGTTTTACCAGCTTGATCAAAATCATTAGGTGATTGCAAAGTCATGATTTTTATTCCGATAGATTGATTTAATATTAAAAAACATAGTGACATAGTATAGCAATAATTTTGGTATGATATCTAATGCCATCTTTGACTATTCTTTGTCATTTACAGAAAAAAGCCCCGGCCAACGACCAAGGCTTAAAAACTTTTTCTTGTTCATCATCAAATCACTTTTAGTCCACTTTTTGAACTTGAGGCGATGCAGGCTGTCTGTCAATGGCAACTGGTTGACCTATTTTATGATATTGCCTATCAAAATAAACCAAACTGCGCTTTTCATTCTCACCTTTTCGAATGGCGATAATTTTACAAATAAAAATACTGTGCGTACCAACATCTTGGATGGTTTGAATTTCACAATCAAAACTAACCAAAGCATCTGTTAAAACTGGTGCGCCTGTACTTAACACACTCCAATCAGCATGCTCAAATCGTGCCTTTGATTCAAGTGGTGATGCAAAAACATCTGATAAATGTGCCTGCTCAGCGGATAAAGTATTAACTGCCAATATTTGATTGGCGATAAAATGTTCATAAGAGCGAGCATTGGCATTCATACACACAAGCAGTGACGGTGGCGAATCTGTCACACTACATACCGCCGATGCGGTAAACCCATGACGACCTGTATCGCCATCGGTAGTGACGATATGAACAGCAGTAGCTAGGCGCGCCATGGCATCTTTAAAAATTAATTTTTCTACCATGATTTTCCCATTTAAAATTAAAAAGGATGTAGTTGATACACCCTTAAAGTTATTTTTGTATTCAAAACTGACTTATGATAAATTTTTTGCTAATAAGCACGGTTTCACAAACTCAGTTTTAATCTTAGTTATTTACCAAGCAGTTCACGGCGAACAATCGCCGCCCCTTCACTTAGGGCATTGAGCTTGCCACGAGCCACTGTGCGAGACAAGGGTGCCATGCCACAGTTGGTTGATGGGTATAATTTATCAGCGTCCACAAACTGTAACGCCTTACGAAGCGTATCTGCCACTTGCTCAGGCGTTTCAATTTGGTTTGTTGCCACATCAATTGCACCCACCATGACGGTTTTGCCACGAATGAGTTCAATCAAATCCATTGGCACATGTGAATTTTGACACTCTAATGAGACAATGTCAATTTTTGATTGTTGAAGTTTTGGGAAACTCTCCTCGTACTGTCGCCATTCATTGCCAAGTGTCTGCTTCCAATCGGTATTTGCCTTAATGCCATAACCATAGCAGATATGCACCGCTGTTTGGCATTTTAACCCAGAGATGGCACGCTCTAAGGTTGCAACACCCCAATCATTCACCTCATCAAAAAATACATTAAACGCAGGTTCATCAAACTGAATGATGTCCACGCCTGCCGCCTCTAATTCACGGGCTTCTTCGTTTAGGATTTTGGCAAATTCCCACGCGAGCTTTTCACGGCTTTTGTAATGACCATCATACAAAGTATCAATCATCGTCATAGGGCCAGGCAATGCCCATTTGATGAGTTTGTCAGTATGAGCGCGTAAAAATTTGGCATCGTCTACAAATACCGATTTTGGGCGAGACACCTCACCTACCACGCTTGGCACGCTGGCATCATAGCGGTTGCGAATGCGAACAGTTTCACGCTGATTAAAATCTACGCCATCCAAATGCTCAATGAATGTGGTAACAAAATGCTGACGAGTCTGTTCGCCATCGCTGACAATGTCAATGCCTGCATGGGTTTGCTCAGTAAGCGACACCAACAGAGCATCTTGTTTGGCTTGTAATAACTCATCGCCCTCAAATTTCCATTCTGACCACAGTTTTTCAGGTTCAGCAAGCCAAGATGGTTTTGGCAAACTGCCTGCGGTGGATGTGGGAAGTAAAATTTTGCTCATTATATTTTCCTAAACTAAATTTGCCATTATACCAAAAATTTTAATCAACCAACCGATAAACATTCATCGGCTGATTGATTAATACTTATCGCTTATTTTTCGGCAAGCCAAGCATCCAAAATCTCTTGATATGGTTTGATAAACTGCTCTTCGGCGATTTTGCCTTGTTTGACTGCCAAATCATTACGCTCCACACGGTCATAATCCACTTTTGGCACAGCATAATCTTCATAAGTTAAGCTGCCCTTGTATATCTGACCTGCAACCGAATTGGCATTATAAATCTCTGGGCGATAGATTTTTTGGAATGCTTCCATGGTGGCGATGGTGCTGATGAGTTCTAAATTGGTGTAATCGTTCAACAAATCAGCATTTTCATCAAAATAAAACGCATAAGGGGCAACCGATTTTGGGGGCATAAAATAACGCACTTTTAAGCCCATCTTGGCAAAATACTCATCGGTCAATGAATAATCATTTTGCACATATTCCACGCCCAAAATCGGATGCGTGTTGGTGGTTCTGTGATAAGTGCGAGTGGTCGCCACGCTTAGGCACAGTACGGGTGCTTTTTTGGAATGGGCTTTGTATTCTTCGGATGCTATCATGAATTTGAACAATTTGCCATGCAAATCGCCATAACCCTCTGGCACACTAAATTCAGCCTTATCCTTATTATATTCACGAAGCAATACGCTAAAATCATAATCACGAACAAATGATGAAAAGCTGTTGCCAATGATGCCAGGGGTAGTTTTGCCTGTTTTATGGTCAACCACAGATGTTTTTAGCCATTCTAATCCTGAGAAAAATTCGCCCTTACCTGCCACATCAACATCAATAGACACAATGTCAATGAGTACCGAATAACGGTCATTTGTCGGATTGTCCCAATGTGCCAAATCATTAAAACGGTTGTTAATCATTCTGATGGCATTTTGTAGATTTTCTTTGCGATTTTCACCACGAGCCAGATTGGCAAAGTTGGTGGTCAAACGAGTGCTGGTCGCTGGCTCATAGTTTTCATCAAAACGCTGAGTATGCACTCGGCATTGAAATTGTGTGGTCATGTTGTTACCTCTTGGCTAAAATTTAAAGATGAGATATTAAACCGCATTTTTAATCTAAATAAAAGCGAAATATTTTTTAAAGAAGATGAATAAAATTCACTTAATCCAATTTACTCAGGCATAAAATACTGCAACGAAACTGGATGCTTGATTATTAACTATAAGGTTAATCATATTTGTAAAATAATTATGACAATGATGGTAAATAAAAAACCCAAAATGATGCTTTGGGTTTTTTGTCAGGCTAACTTAAAGTTATGAATGTTGGTGACCGCCTGCACCATGTGCGTGACCATGGGCAATTTCATCAGCTGTTGCCGCACGAACCTCAACAATTTCAACATCAAAAGTCAGCTCAACGCCTGCCAAAGGATGATTACCATCAACCACAACAATCTCATCATTCACATCTTTAACAGTGACAAGCATCACATGACCATCATCCGTTTGTGATTGAAATTGCATACCCACTTCAATGTTATCCACACCCTGAAAATTGGCTCGTGGTACTTCTTGTACTGCTTCTTGAACATATTCGCCATAAGCATCTTCAGGGGCAATCGTTACTTTAAATGTATCGCCTGCTGATTTACCCATCATCTGTTTTTCAAGCCCTGGGATAATGTTATGATGCCCGTGCAAATATACCAATGGCTGATCTCGTGATTGGTCAAGAATCTCACCTTCGGCATTGGTTAAGGTATAGTTGAATTGTACAACAGTATCTTTGTTAATGGTTGTCATAAGAAATTCCTGATAAACAAATTGCCATCGCTTAGGCGGGTGCCAAAGCTGTCAAATGACAAATTTTAATTACCATTGTAGCAAAAATATGCCAAAAAAACACCTTTTATCCAATACTTGATAAAAAAGTTCTAAAAAATACGATATTTTATGGTACCAAATCAGTCATTTCATCTATTTGGCATTTTTGATATAATCTTTTTGATATAATTTTTTTTGATATAATCATTGTTTAATGTCATGACTGCCAAAATGATTGATACCAAAAACAATCCATGATTCATTCAAACTCATCTTAACATGATGAGCTTGGCAAATTGCCATTAAATTAAGCCATTAATTAAATAGTCATATGGTCAAATCCACAGTAATTCTAATCCATCAATGAGTTTTAAAAAGACAATGAGCCTAAATTATCACATTAGTTTTGAGCGGTTTAATGAACATTTAGCCGATATACGCATTCATCACACAGCGTTAAGCGATACTCCTGCTTTTTCTATGGTAACATGGATTGCAGGCAGTTACTTAATCCGTGAATTTAGTAAAAATATCACCACAGTGTATTATCAAATCGGTGATAGCCTAATACGCCATCGTGCCGAAAAAATTGACAAAAAAACATTCGTACTGCCAAATGCCAAGCAAGGTGATGATATTACCATACACTATGAAGTGTACTGCCGAGATCTATCAGTGCGTACAGCATTCGTTGATGCTACGCGTATTTTTGGAAATTTTACCTCATTATTATTACTTCCAGAGGCAAATAAACAGACTCAAGCTAATATCACACTGTTTGTACCAAAGACATTTTTGGCAAACCATCTGAAATGCACAATTGCTTGTGGCTTAAAATTTGAGCAAACCAGCACGAGTGATGGGCTTGAATATCGTTTTAATGGCTTGGCAGCTTCTGAGTATTTTGACTTTCCCTTTGAAATTGGCAACCAAGATGAAATCAGCTTTGAGATTATCAAAGATAAAAAAACTTGCCTGCCACACCGATTTTTTTTGGCAGGTCGCCATCATGGCAACTTGCATCGCCTAAAGGCTGATTTAACCAAAATTTGCCAAAGCTATGTCAATTGGCTGGGCGATGCTCCCTTTGCAGATTACACTTTTATGACCATGGTAACAGATAAAGACTATGGTGGACTTGAGCACATCAATTCAACAGCTTTAATCAGTCCTCGTGGCGATATGCCTGCTTTTGACGAACCCCAAATCCCAAATGAGCATTATCAACGCTTTCTTGGGCTATGTAGCCATGAATATTTTCACGCATGGTGGGTAAAAACAGTCAAGCCTGATGTGATGATGAACAATACACTCACCGAAGAGGCTTATACGCCACTTTTATGGGTATTTGAGGGCTTCACTTCCTACATTGATGATTTAATGCTTTTAGTCTCAGGTGTGATTGATAAATCCAGCTATTTAAAACTCATTACGGCACAAATTAATCGCTATCAACAAACAGAAGGCTTGTTACATCAAAGCGTAGCAGAATCCAGTTTTGATGCTTGGATTAAGCTATATCGTACCGATGAAAATACCAACAATCAAGGCATCAGTTACTATAATAAAGGTGCATTGGTTGCCTTATTGCTTGATATGATGCTGATGGATAAAACAGACGGCAAATATCGTCTGTTTGATGTCATCAAAGCCTGTTATATAAAAACAAATAACCAACCCTTTGGGCTGACCACCCAGATTCTAGGCGAGATCATCGCTCAAATGATGGGGCAAGAAGCTTGGCAAGATTTTTATCATCGCTATGTCATTGGTGTCGATCCATTACCATTGACTGATTATTTTACAAAATTTGCCATTCAAGCTAAGTTTCAGGATAAACATAAAACATGGGGCATAAGCTTTAATGAACATGCCCATGGACTGACCATCACTCATGTCAGCCGTCAATCTGCTGCAAGCCATGCGGGACTATCTTATGATGATACCATCATTGCAATTGATGGGCTAAAAGCAACATCAGCATTGCTCAATCGGCTGGTTAAGCATCAAAATACCACAGGCTCGCCATTAACCGTACACGCGTTTCGGCGAGATGAACTGTTGTCATTTACCATTAACAACCAAAAAACCATACACCAAACAGTTAAACTTGAAGGTGATGGCGGTTTATGGCTGAATTTTGCTGATTTAACAAGTTGAGCTAATAACTATTAAGCACAAAACTTAGGTGGGCGGACACGCCAAGATGGTTTTTTTAACAAATGAATTTTACCAGATTTTGGATTGACCGCTCCCTTTGTATTGCTTGATATCAAGTTGGTTGGCTTATTTTGCTTGGGTGTTGGCTGAGCTGACAGACCCAATTTAAGTAATGTTTGCTGGTCTAACTGTAAAACTCGGCTTTCACCCACTGCCAAGCCATTCAGTTGCCAAATGCCTATTTGTGATCGGATTAACCTTAGGCAGGGCAAACCAACATGGGCAACCATGCGGCGTATTTGTCGATTTTTACCTTCAACAATGGTTATCTTAAGCCATGTGGTTGGGATATTTACTCGCTGGCGGACTGGTGGATTTCGCTGCCATAAACGAATCGGTAGTTCGTTTTCATCAAGTTTTTGTACTTTGGCGGGTAAAGTTTTCCCATCTTTTAGCATCACACCTTGTTCCAATGCCTGTATTTGTACGTTTGTTGCAATATTTTCTACTTGCACCAAATAAGTCTTGGCACATTTTGTATACTTATCTTTGGCATTTTTGGCAGTTGGTGGCGTTGTGATGGCGTGATTGAGCCTACCATTATCAGTCAATAATAATAGCCCTTCTGAATCTTTATCTAATCTTCCTGCCACACGCATCGTTTTATCATCAATAAAATCCGCTAAAGTGATCATGCCGTCATGATCTTTTTTAAACTGGCTGTGCACGCCGTAAGGCTTATTGAATAATACCAATTTTGTCATTTTATGCTTTTTTGTGTTCAAGATATGTCAGTTATACGATATGGTCGCAAATCCAAGACCCAAACTCTGATCTATTTTGGGTCAAATTGGTCTACATCATATATTGAGAGCCAATAAAAACTACCCAAGAACCAAATGACCGATGGGCAATTTGGTTCTTGGGTTGATTACGGTTGGTTTTGGTTATTAAAAGTACTTGTAAGATTGGTATATTATCATTCATTTGGCCCAATCTAAAACTCATAACCAATAACAAAATGATCAGTTTTGTGCAACAGGTGTTGGTGCATCTTCAGCATGACCGACTTGAGTAATTGCTTCACCTTCTTGGAAAAGTACAAACTCAATACGACGGTTTTGGAAGCGACCTTGTTCGGTAGCATTTGATGCAACTGGATAATCAAAACTTGCACCTTGAGTGTTCAAGCGTTCAGCAGCAACACCTTTTGATACCAAATACTCTTTAACAGCAGCAGCACGAGATTCTGATAAATCTTGATTATACTCATGTGTGCCTTGAGTGTCTGTATGACCAATGATACGCAAAGTTGTTTCAGGCACTGCCTTTAATTTTTCGGCAGCCAAATCCAAGATTTCTTTATTTTCTTGGGGAATTTCGGTTGAGTCTAAAGCAAAGTTAATGATTTGGGTATTTAATGCATTGATTAAAATATCCATCTCATTTTCTTCAACCGTATCACCCAAAGCAACAATAGCAACACGCGCTGTTTCAATACTATCGGCAACCGCAGTATTAATATCAAGTTCAGGTTCTGCTTCTACAGTAAAATCAGCGGGTAGAATATTTTTAGCACCCTCTACCAGTTTTGCTACATCTTCTGGCGTGGTTGCATTAAAGCGTACCGTATGATCATGAATCACAACGCTTGAATTTGGTACACCTTTCATCAAACCCAAAATTGCTGGTAAGTATTCTGCCGCTGGCATCGTAGCGGTATGTACATTGGTATTTTGAATGGTTAAATCTTGTACGCCAAAGACTTGAGCAATAGCTGCACGGATATGACCTGCAAGCTCTTCACTACCAACCTGAGCACGGTGCGAGTACAACGCTTGACCCGTTTCATCAACAGACAAGCTAAGCGTTGCAGGTGCTTGGGCAACACCTGTTTGTGTTGGGTCTGCCTGTACAGCATTATCCGCTACCACAGGTGCTGTATCTGTCGCAACAGGTGCCGCAACAGGTGTTGGTTTGTCTTGACATGCTCTTAACAAAAGCCATGCCAAGCCTGCAAAAATAATCAATCCAATAATCGGTAGAATCGTTTTTAGAAAAGGACTTTTTTCTTTGTTTTCGTAATGCTGGGCAGTTGGTGTTTTGACTGGGGTGGTAGCCGCAGCTGGATGAACTGGTTCTGTCACAACACTTGGTTTGACAGGCTCTTTCACAACAGCAGAGGCTGTCGTTACAGGCTCGGCGGTGGTTGTGGCAGCGGTTGCAAATAGCCCTGCTGGCAATAAAGTATGCGCCCAAGTTGGCAAACGGTTTTCTTCTTTAGCCAATTGAGTACGAATAAAAGACGGTACAGACAATACACCTGCTTGCTCTTTAATGCGTGCCAAAGCCAAAGGTGCTGCCGTTGCGATTGCGGTGCGTGCCGTTACTGGCGAAACATGATATTCATCGGCTAATTGATTACTCAAAGAAGCAATCTGATCTTCACCAGTTGAAACATCACTAAAAGCAACATTGAGCAGATGATGCCCATGCTCAAGCTCATTATCAGGCAAAGCATTGGCACGCTGATACACATCTTCATTACTCAAGCGTCCTGCAAAAATGGTATAAAATGCGGTTAACAAATTAGATTTATCAGCATTATCGCCATCTTGATTTTTAATCGAAGTTAAGACATGCGGCGTAATGCGTTCATTTAATTTATTAATTAAGCTCATAAGTCACTCCATAGGTCATTTTAAATTTAAATTTCATTATCCATCAGCAAAATGCCGATGCCGTCCTTAAGAAAAACAACAAGTTGCTTGAAGCCACTTGTTTTATAACGCTATTGTGACTGATTTTATGGCAACTTAAAAGCGCTGGCAACAATTGATAAACAAAACCGCCTTTTATTCGCTCAAAAAAAATTAAGCAATTACAAAAGTAAATGATGAATGGTTTTTTATTTACATATCTGTAATATTATAGTAATTATGATAGTAATTAATTCTCAATGATTTTAATCATGAAGCAAAAACCCTCAATACCCACTCATCAAATTGACAGATAAACCATTTGATTGATTTTATGCACATACTTTTTGGCATATAAATTACATGAACCACTTATACTTAAAATCAAATTTACCAAAAAGTCGGTAGATTTTATTCACTTGTTATTAAAATTAGCCATAAAATCGTACAAAGGCTAAGCATTTTACCAAAAATCTGCTAGACTAAGCGTGTATTTATCAATCAATGCAAACACATATCATGAATCACACAACTGTCATTATTATCATTACTGTCATCATCAGTATCGCCGCATGGCAATCTAGACCTTTGCTTGAGCGATTGATTTTTTATCCACCTGCCGTCAATAAAGGTCAATATGACCGCTTGCTTACTCATGGATTTATCCACGCCAATGGCATGCATTTACTGTTTAATATGTTTACGCTGTACTTTTTTGGTCGTGTGATTGAACGGTTTTATATTGATAAATTTGGCAATTTGGGCTTTGTGGGTTTTTATATTTCGGCGATTATTATTGCGATGCTACCTACTTATGCACGCAATAAAAACAATACTTACTATTCAAGCTTAGGTGCATCAGGTGCGGTCAGTGCTGTTTTATTTGCTTATATTTTATTCGCCCCTTGGAATACGCTGTATTTATTTGCCGTCCTACCCATTCCTGCGATTGTATTTGCGATTGCTTATGTGGCTTATAGTATTTGGGCTGACCGCCGAGATAGCGGAAATATCAACCACTCAGCACATCTTTTTGGTGCAGTCTTTGGCGTAGTAGCGACAATTGCCATTGAACCAAATCTGATTGTTCACTTTCTTCATCGTCTGCTAAATCCATCATTATAATTGAGTTAAGTGGAAGCATACCTGCCTTTGACGGCTTAATATTATCTTATCACAGCCATCAAAGGTAGGTTGCCTAAGACAAATACGGCTTTCACCAAGCTTTAAAATGGCTTTTGATATAACCATCAGGCAAGCTATCTGGCGTATATTGCCACTTCGGATTTTTATCTTTATCAATCAATAATGCACGCACACCTTCAGCAAATTCGCCATTATGCGAGCAATGAATTGCAACAATATATTCTAAATCCATCACCTCATCAAAGCTCATATTCTCCACTTGATTTGCCATATGCCATGTAATCGCCGCCGATGTCGGTGAGCCAGCGATATAAGTTTTAAATGCCTGTTGAATATATTCAATGTTAGAACCCAATCTAGCAAGTGTATCAAATGCTGCCAAGTCACCCGCCTGCTGCATCATACGCTCAATCTCATCACGATGAGGCAAAAGCCACCCTGTTGGTAGAGTGTGGTTATGATGCAACTGACCAAGCAGTGCATTGAGCATCTGATGATTTTTGGTGGCATCATCTGACCAATCGGCAGTGGTCAGCGCTTGTATTAACACATCAAAATCATCACTTGCCATACCAAAATCTGCCACACCTAAAGCAAGTGCATCTGTACCGTTAATTCTTGCACCTGTCAAACCCAAAAATAAACCGATCTTATTGGGCATATGCCTTAAAAAATAAGAACCGCCAGCATCAGGAAACAGCCCAATACTAATCTCTGGCATCGCCATCATTGTGGTTTGCGTGACAATGCGATGACTTGATGCGACTGCCAAGCCCATACCGCCACCCATGACAATACCATCCGCCCAAACGATGATGGGCTTTGTATAACTTTTTATTTGTTTACATAAGGCATATTCTGTAGAAAAAAACGCCTTGGCAGTTGGATTTGGGAAAATCTTGGGGTTATAGCCATGATATAAACCACGAATATCGCCACCTGCACAAAATGCTTTATCTGCTGCTCCACAAAGCAACACCGCAGCCACACTGTCATCAATTGCCCATTTATCTAAACACGCTTGAATGGCTGCCACCATCTCCAAGTTGAGCGCATTGAGTGCATCAGGTCGGTTTAATGTAATGATTGCAATACGCCGCTTATCATGGACCATTAAAAAATCCGTCACAATTGTCATCATCATTCCTTTTTCATCATAAAAATCAAAGATACAAAACCACGCCATTTTGATTATACTAAAATTTGTAAAATTGCCAAATAAAATTTCATCTGATTTATCGGCGATGCCTGCCTTTTGGATATCCAAAAATGAAATCTTGTTTTTTAAATTTGCATTTTTGGTATAGGTTTGGTAGTTTGTTCATAGACAATTTAATCATAAATAAGAGCCGATTATGTTTTTTTTATTATCTCCTGCCAAAAATTTAGATGAAAAGACTGCCATCCCGTTACCATCTCATACAGTTTATAGCAACCCTCGATTCATTGAGCAAGCTGCTCAATTAATGCAAACTTTAAAAAACTATGATGTGATTGACCTGCAAGAATTGATGGGCGTCTCTGCCAAGATTGCCGAGCTTAATGTCATTCGCAATCAGCACTGGGCTTATCCCTTTGATGAAAATGCCAAACCTGCCATTTATTTATTTGCTGGCGATGTCTATACAGGTTTGGATGCGTATCATCTCAACGAAAACCAAATTAATTATTTAGATGATAGATTGGGTATTTTATCAGGGCTATATGGTCTATTAAAGCCACTGGATTTAATATTACCCTATCGACTGGAAATGGGTACTAAATTTCAGACAAAGCAGGCAGATAATCTCTATCAATTTTGGGGCAATAAAATTACTGATCAAATCAATCAGCATTTAAAGCAATCAGACGGTATTTTGGTTAATCTAGCCTCTCAAGAATATTTTGGTGCTGTTCACCCCAAACAAATTCAAGGGCGTATCATTACCCCTCGCTTTGAAGATGCAAAAAATGATGGTTATAAAGTTGTGAGCTTTTATGCCAAAAAAGCACGCGGACTGATGGTCAATTATGCCGCTAAGCATCAGATTCAAGATGTTGAAGATTTAAAATATTTTGATACCGATGGTTATTATTTTGCCCCCAGTGTCAGCGATGAAAATCATTGGGTATTTCGCAGAGAATGGTAATCGTTGGCAAAATCATCACACAAAATAAAATGAACAGTATTAATTTAATACTGTTCATCAAAATCTACTAAAATAACACAACCTAATAATTAATCAAATCAATGATTTAGGCTGATTATTGGGTTATTTAGCTTATTTTCTCTTTTTACCGCCTTGTACAGCCTTAAAGCGTGGATTTGACTTACAAATCACAAAAGTACGACCACGACGGCGAACAATTTGGCAGTCTTCATGACGATTTTTAGCAGATTTCAGCGATGATAATACTTGCATGAGCTTACTCCGTTGAGAATTTACTTAATATTAATACGATATCATTCAATATTAAGCATAAATATGATAATAAAATAGATGGCAAGAAATAGATATTAAAACATTATACGATGATTTTTAAAAATATGCAAGAAAAATCATGCCATATTTCACTGTTGTTAAACAATCAATCACCATCTTTGTTTTACCAACCCTTAAGCGATATCTGAAATATCGCTTAAGCCAATAACTGATTTGTGTTGTATCCACAGTGCCAATCAAATCTTAAGGTTATTCATCAATGGCCTGTATTGCAGTCAGAGCAATTGTATAAACAATATCATCTACCAAAGCCCCACGAGATAAATCATTGACAGGCTTATTCAAGCCTTGGAGCATCGGACCAACACTGATCACATCAGCTGTGCGTTGAACAGCTTTATAGGTCGTGTTACCTGTATTTAGATCAGGGAAAATTAAGACATTTGCCTCACCTGCTACTGCTGAATTTGGTGCTTTTTGTTTACCGACATTTTTGACAGTTGCGGCATCAAATTGTAATGGACCATCAACTTTTAACTCTGGCGACTTTTCACGAATGATTTGTACAGCTTGTTTAACAGTATCAACATCAACACCTGAACCTGAATCGATGGTAGAGTAACTGATCATGGCAACTTTTGGGTCAATGCCAAAGGCTTTGGCTGATTTGGCAGACTGAATAGCAATCTCTGCCAGCTGTTCTGCGGTTGGATTTGGATTGACCGCACAGTCGCCATAAACCATGACTTGTTCAGGCAAGAGCATAAAAAAGACACTAGAAACTAAGCTGTACTGTGGTGCTGTCTTAATCAATTGAAACGCTGGGCGAATGGTGTCGGCAGTCGTATGAACCGCTCCTGATACCAAACCATCAACATCGCCCATATGTAGCATCATCGTACCCAAAACTACCGTATCTTGTAATGCTTGCTTTGCCCCAGCTTCATCAATTTTACCCTTACGGCGTTCTACCATGGGGGCAACATATTTTTCAGCGATGCTGGCAGGGTCAATGATTTCAATATCATTTGGTAATACCACGCCACGCTCTGCTGCTACCGCTTCAATCTTGGTGCGTTCACCCAATAAGACACACTGAGCAATGCCACGACTCTGGCAAATTACAGCAGCTTCAATGGTTCTTGGCTCATCACCTTCTGGCAGTACAATGCGTTTTTTGGCGGCTTGTGCTTTTTGGACAACTTGATTGCGAAACGCATATGGTGAGAGTTTTTTGACTCTTGTTGTTGCTTGATAGTTTTTGATAACTTCTTCATCAACTGTCAACTGCTCACCATCAATCGTTGCCCATACAGTTACCCCAAATTCATCTACGCCTGCTGCAATAACACCCAGCACACGCTCAGACTTAAGACCGCCAAACGCAGCAGCAAAAACTGCAAGCTCTTCAGCATTTTGGCTGACAAATAATACATCGGCATCCAGACCATTTGCCAAATCACGATTGACCAAACTGGCATAAGGCGTATTTGGTAAAGTCGCCAAACCTTTAACAACCGTCAGCTTTGCACTTTGGGCAGCAACTACTTTTTCAAGCATCTCATCAAGCCGACCTTCAGTGACTGCTACTCTAAGCTTGCTATCGCCTTCACTATCAAATGGTGCAATGTAAGCTGCACCAATGCTTTTGGCAAAATTTTCTACGATGGATGAAAAATTTGGAGCGTCAAATGTCGGAATCAATAACAGTGCTTTCATATGTACCCTTAATAAATATATGATAGATTGGTATTAACACAAAAACCGCTCAACTGCTTGAACGGTTAGTTAAGTATTTATAACAAATTATAATCCCAAGACCGCACGGCTTTCGCTGGCGATTTGGTATTCTTCATCGGTAGGAATCACCCAAAGCTCAATCGATGAATCTTCGGCATGGAAACTGCCTTCAGCACCACGCATCAACTTATCATTCTTAGTGGTGTCAATTTTTGCACCCAAATGTTTTAGGTGCTTGATAATATCGGCACGCATTTCAACAGCATTTTCACCCACACCACCTGTAAAGGCGATGCCTGTAAACTCAGGCAATGCTGCAGTTAGGCTTAGGAGATATTTGGCGGTACGATAAGCGAACATGTCCAGTGCCAAACGAGCATCTGCACTGCCCTCTTTATCAGCAGCTTCAAGATTTCTCATGTCATTTGAGATACCTGATACGCCAAGCAAACCTGATTTTTTATTGAGTAAGGTGTCAACTTCGTCTAATGATAAGCCCAATGTGCGATTTAGATGAATATGCAAACTTGGATCAACATCCCCTGAGCGTGTACCCATCATCAGCCCTTCTAGCGGTGTGATGCCCATTGAGGTATCTAAGCTTTTACCATCATAAACTGCGGTAGCAGAGCAGCCATTACCCAAGTGGGCAACCAACCAACCATGCACACCTTTGGCATCAGTAAGCTGGCTGGCACGATTTGAAACAAACGCATGCGAAGTGCCATGAAACCCATAACGGCGGATTTGATGCTCAGTGTACAGATTTTTTGGTACTGCATAACGATAGGCATACTCAGGCATGGTTTGGTGAAATGCCGTATCAAAAATTGCTACCTGTGGTAAATCAGGATAAATGGCATTAATCGCTTGGATACCTGCAGCATTGGCAGGATTATGTAGCGGTGCTAGACTTGTCAATGCTTCAATGGTTGACAATACCTCTTCATCAATCACGGTAGCAGATTTAAATTTATCGCCACCATGCACCACACGATGACCCACAACCACAGGCTTATGCGCTTTAATCAAATCTTCTAAGATAACTTTCAGTGCGTCAGCATGAACACCATTTGGAATGTCAATAATCGTCGCTTCACCCTCTAAATTTTTATGCTTAATGCGAGCTTCAGGATTACCCAAGCCTTCTGCCAAGCCCTCAATGCGACTCCCACCATCTTCACTGATAAGGGCATATTTGATGGATGAAGAACCACAATTTAGAACCAAAGTGGGATTTGCTAAGCTCATGTACGCTCCTTGATGTATTGCGTCTATTGTGTTGACTGTGAACAAGAAATTTTATCTTAAAATTCCTAATAAATCAACCTGTACCATCTTTCTTGTCAAGCAATAAATATCATTTTAAATATAATTTTTTGAAAAATATGCACTCATAACCATTGATAAATAACGCAATCCATTTAAGTGAGCCAAATTCACATCCACCAACCAATTTGGCAAAAATGCATACCAATTTTTAGCATATTTGGTCTAATTGATCGCCCAAGCCTTGGGTGTTGTGCTAAAATATTCAGCAAATGGGCAACTTTGTTTAATCTAAAATTTGGCTTGCCTGCCCAAGTACAGTAATGGATTTGATGATTTATGAATATGATGAAATACTTATTTGGTTTATCTTTAATGATAAGTTTGCTTTCAGCTTGTGGTCAAAAAGGTTCATTATATCTACCCGATGAAAGTACGCCCGTGATTGAGCCGACACCCATCAGCGATGATATGAATGACTACTAAAACTATATCGGCTATTTTTTATTAAAATTAGGATAATGTTATGACTTTTAGCCCAGTCAGCCATCATCAAGATGGTGCACTGTATATTGACCCCCAAGCTTTGGCAAATGCTTTACCGCATTTTGAGTATATTGATGGCACTTTACATTTTGATGGTATCAACACTCACACACTCAAAGAAATCTATGGCACGCCTTTGTATGCATATTCACAGCGTACACTTTTAGAAAATTATCAAAGCTACACTGATGCCTTTGATGCCATTGACCATCAAATTTGTTATGCCGTCAAAGCCAACTCAAATCTTGCCATCCTAAAAACACTGGCTAAAGCAGGTGCAGGGTTTGATATTGTCTCCAAAGGCGAGCTGGCTCGTGTGCTTCAAGTTGCCGATGCCAAAAAGGTCGTGTATTCTGGTGTTGGTAAAACGGCTGATGATATTGAATATGCACTCAAAGCAGATATTCATTGCTTTAATGTAGAATCTCTAAGTGAGCTTGATACCATTAATGAGGTAGCAGGTCGCCAAAACCAAATCGCACGCATTTCACTGCGTATTAATCCAGATGTGGATGCCAAAACTCATCCTTATATCTCAACTGGCATGAAAGATAATAAATTTGGCATCAGTCATGAACAAGCGGTGGCTGCCTATGTGTACGCACATCATTTGCCAAATCTTAAGATTGTCGGTATTGATTGCCATATCGGGTCACAGCTACTAGATACCGATGGTTTTTCTGATGCGTTGGATAAATTAATTGAGCTGATAGATACCTTAACCGATAAGGGTATCAAGCTTCAGCACATTGATCTTGGTGGTGGCTTGGGCGTACGCTATATTGATGAAAATCCTGTCAGCATTGATCAAGTTGCAACGGTATTACTCCCACGCTTAAAACAGCTTGGATTAAAATTGTACTTAGAACCAGGTCGCAGCTTGGTAGCAAATGCTGGCGTACTTTTGACAACTGTGGATGTGCTTAAGCCCACCGAATTTAAAAACTTTGCCATCGTTGATGCTTCAATGAGTGAGCTGATTCGCCCAGCACTGTATGAATCACAGATGGCAATCATTCCCGCTAAGCTTAGTCGGGATACTGCCAAAACTTGGGATGTGGTTGGTACAGTCTGCGAATCCAGCGACTTTTTAGGCAAAGATCGCATTTTATCTTTACAAGTTGGCGATACCCTAGCCGTCACAGGTGCAGGTGCATATGGATTTAGTATGGCATGTAACTACAATACCCGCCCAAGACCGTGCGAGGTGATGGTCAATCATGGCACTCATCGCTTGATTCGCAAGCGTGAAGCGTTAGATGATCTGTGGAAAGATGAACTCATCTAAATCACACCCATCGCAGATGCTCTGAAACTTTCAGGGCATTTTTATTATCTACTTACAAGCGTTCATGCCACAAGTTTTTATGGCTTATTTAAGATATTTAGTTAATTAATTTTTTAATAATTTTTGAAATTTTATCCACAAAACCAAATCAATACTGTTTAATATTATCAGTGATTTTTCATCAATCACTCCATAAAATCATTAGCCACCACGCTGTTTTCATGTTAAGATACAAATGACATAACTAAAAATAAGGACAGGCCAATGCTCATAGAATTTACAAAAATGCATGGACTGGGCAACGATTTCATGGTGATTGATCTGGTTACCCAACGCATGACACTGACTCCCGAATTAATTCGCCTACTTGCCGATCGACGGATTGGGGTAGGATTTGACCAATTATTAATTGTTGAGCCACCAAGTCGCCCAGATATTGATTTTAAATATCGGATTTTTAATGCAGATGGTTCTGAGGTGTCCCAATGTGGAAACGGTGCTCGATGTTTTGCTTCATTTGTACAAGCCAGAAAACTATCTTTTAAGCAGCGTTTACGAATTGAAACCTCAAGCGGTATCATCATCCTAAGCACCAATCGCTATGGGTGGGTGCAAGTAGATATGGGCAAGCCCAAGTTTGAGCCTGACCAAATTCCTTTTACCCCAAAGACCATCACCAAAGTTGGGCGCGCCTATCGCTTGGATGTCGATGGCATACCTGTTCAGCTTTATGTCGCCAACATCGGTAATCCGCATGCAATCATCAAGGTCGATGATGTCTTGGATGCCGATGTCGATAGATTGGGTAAACTCATCGAATCACACGAAGCATTTCCTGAAAGAGTCAATGTCAATTTCGTTCAAGTCATTAATCAGCGTCATGTGCGAATTCGTGTCTATGAGCGTGGCGTTGGTGAAACCCAAGCCTGCGGTACAGGTGCCTGTGCTTCTGTTGCGACAGGTATTCGGGAGGGCTGGCTAGATGAAGGGGTGGATATTCGTGCCCAGTTATATGGCGGGAGTTTGGCAATTCGTTGGCAAGATGGCTACTCACTCATCATGACTGGGCCAACTGCCTTTGTGTATGAAGGCGTATTTAGTCCAGATGGTTTGGCGGCATCGGCTGGCATTAAGCTTGACCCAAATGCAGACGATGTTTACTGATGAGCAGATTATCGCATTTCATCGCACCCACTCATTCTAGCCATCAATCAGATCCAAGCTCACCTGCTTGGGGCTATTTATCATCTTGGTGTGATGAGCTAAGACTACAAAATTACTCTAAGCATACCATCACAACCTATCAAACAGCCTTAATACAGTTTTTCAATTTTTTGGAGTCTGATAACTATCTTGGCGGCGATCCTTTGGCTTGCCGTCGCCAAGATTTAACTCGATTTTTTAGCACTCGCTTAGAAGAAGAAAAAATAAAACCCATCAGTGCCAAGCTTAGCTTATCTGCCATTCGGATTTTTTATCAATTTTTAATCAAGCAAGGTGTTATCGCAGTTAACCCCACAACAGGCTATAAAATCAAATCGGCACCCCGAAAACTGCCCACTGTCGCTGATGAGCTGCTCATAAAGCAACTGCTTGACCAAAAAACGCCTGAAGATACAGCCAAAGCATATCTATGGATACGCGATAAAGCAATGTTTGAGCTGATGTATAGTAGTGGACTTCGCCTATCTGAACTGGCAGGCTTAAATATGGGCGATGTTAATTTTGACATTGGCATCGTACGGGTGTTGGGCAAAGGCAACAAAACTCGCCAAGTCCCTGTGGGCACAAAAGCCATGATTGCTCTTCAAGACTACTTGCCTCATCGTAACTTATGGCAAAAGAAAAATTGTAAAGCGTTGTTTATCAGTGAGCGTCACGGCACTCGTCTTAGCACGCGTGCGATACAGCTTCGCCTAAAAGTATGCGCCACCATGGCGGGCATTGAGCTTAATATGTATCCGCACCTATTACGCCACTGCTTTGCCTCTCATGTACTGTCATCTAGCGGTGATCTGCGTGCCATTCAAGAGATGCTTGGTCACCAAAATATCAGCACTACCCAAATATACACGCATGTTGATTTTGGCGCACTGACGAAAGTATATGACCATGCCCACCCTCGTGCGTATCGCACAAAAAATAATCACGGCTGAACACTTTAATCGTCAAAGATATCCAAATTTTTTCTACAAAATTTGGGTTTTATCAAAAAATTTCGTATTATGTCTTAACAATCTTGTCAATTGTTCATCAAACTATCAAATAAAATGTTATCACTCATTACTTGATACATGATTATTTTTAACACTGTGATTTGATAAAATATTATTCAAGTGCATATGATTGCATATATCATTTGCTTTACTTATCATTAATCAGGTCAAAATAAATACTTTTGACCTGATTAATATTTATCATAAATATTTATGATAATGGATAGAATTTGATAGTTTAGCCTACCAACTGTTTGGCAATCCAATGCTTAACTGGGGGGAAGTTATTACTAAGACGCAACGCCATATCACGCACCGTACGCATGGGCAGCGTATCTGTTGTAAATACGGTTACCATGGCATTCGTACCATGATATAAAGGTCTGGTATGTGCCTGATGGCGACGATTGTACATAGATAGTAGGTGATTTGAGCCGATGTCCAAGCCACGGCGGTGTGCTTGTAAAATCAGTGGTGCCAAAGTATTGGCACTCTGCAGACCCAAATTATAGCCATGTGCAGTCACAGGGTGCATACCGACTGCCGCATCACCAATGAGTGCTGCCCGATTGGCATGAAACTTATGTGCATGAACGCCCATCAGTGGATAATGATGTACCGTACCTGCAATCGTAAATGTACCAAAACCATCGCCAAACATTCTTTGAGCTTCGTGAGCCAATTGTTCTGGAGTCATCTTTAACAGCTCATCTGCTTGTGTATTATCTAGCGTAATGACACAATTTGTCATGGTTTCGTTCAGCGGCAGCAGTGCCAAAGTGCGACCATACAAAAAGCATTCTTGAGCTGTGCCATGATTTGATAACGGATGAGTGACTCGAAATACGATCACCGTACGACCAAAATCATGCATGTGCGCCCCAATGCCAAGCATACGCCGCATGCCAGATAGGCGACTGTCGGCAGCAATCACAAGATCTGCATACAACTGCTTGCCATTCATCAAAGTCACGCAGGCTTTGGTGTCATCTGTATTCACATCAGTGACAGTTGCATCAGTGATGAGCGTGACATTATCCATCGTTGCCACTTCATCATACAACGCCTTTTTGATGTTGTGATTAGAGATCAAATTACCCAATCGGTCAAGCGAACGCTGTCTGTGCATTAACTTAGGTACTTGAAAATGCAGAGCGTAATTTAAATTACCGTTATACACCTTAGCATCTTTTAAAGGATAAATCTCATCAGGGGCAAATCTTTGCCAAGCGCCCAGATTTTGTAGGATTTCTTTGGAAGTATTGGTTAAGGCAATCTCTCGGCCGTCATAGGCAGGGTTTTGTAAAGCGGCTAATGATGATTTTTCAATCAGCGTCAAACGCACATCACTACCCTTAAAAAATCTTGAAAAAGCAAGCCCTGCTGGTCCTGCCCCTACGATAATAATATCACTACAATGGCTGTTGTTGCTCATAAATTTCTCTATCGTATGTTAATGGATTATTTACCAAAATTAGTCATTTTTATTGCAACAAGTTAGTTTTGAGATAGTTTTTCTTCGGACTGATAATTTGCCAGCTCATGCCGTACTGCCATTTTAACCCAGGCACGCAAATCTTCAGAAAGCTGAGCCATATGCTCACCCAAAAACTCATCAATCTGAACTGATAAATTATGGGTCAGCCGAGCTTCAAGCTCATCAAAGTTTGGCGATTGGATAACTTTAACTTCATCGTCATCTTTCAGTGATATTGTCTCGATGGTATGAATCAAGCGATTGGTCTGTGTGTTGCTATTTTTGTGCATTTCTTGGGTAATAGCAGCATTAAAATCTGCGTGCCGAAAACAAAAATCCTTAACCAAAAGCTCATTATCCAGTAAATTGATAATATCATCTAATTCCTGATAAATCACTGTGCGAGCCTTAAAAGGCGTGGCAAGCCAGCGTTTGGCAAAGTTGATACTGGGTGAAAAATTAGCCATCTGAAACCTTTTTAAATTTTTAATCGTTGGACTGTATTTTTATTGATCTGATGAATAAATTAATAAAAATGACACATTCAAAATCATTGCTTTAGGCTATTGTAGTTCAAAATGCATTGCCATGCAATGCAGGCTATCTATTTGGCAAATTTTTGTTGCATGGCATCTGTTTGCACAATATCAAAGCCTGTTTTGGTTGGATTTTCTATCACAAACATCGCCATCAGACCTTGAGCATTAGCAAGTGCCAACGCTTCGGTATAAGGCAGTGCTGTTAATGCCGTCGCCCAAGCATCTGCCAATGCAACTGTATCATGTAGCACGGTGACACTGGGTGCATTATTTGCCACAGGCCATCCTGTTACTGGGTTGATGGTATGACTAAAACGCACCCCATCATATTCTATTGAATTGCGGTAACCGCCTGAAGTTGCCAAATGCATCGGCTCACCGATTGGTTGGGTTAAGGTGGTGAGTACGGTTCGATTTTTGACGCCGCTATCAATAATGGGTGCATCGATACCAAGCGTCCAAGGATCGCCTTTATCATTAACGCCCAAAGTTGCTACCTCGCCACCAATTTCTATCATATAATTGACCACGCCATAATCGTGATGTAATGTATTAGCAATCACATCTACCGCATAGCCTTTAGCAATGGCAGAAAAATCAAGCCCTACGCCGTCAATGGATTTACTAAGCTTCTGCTCGTTGAGTGTGACTTTATCAAGCCCAACCCATTGCTTAGCCTTGGCAATGTCATCTTCTGTTGGTGGTGATTGTAAACGCTCAATGCTCATCTGACCACCAAACCCCCAAAGCTGAACCAAAGGATATACTGTTGGGTCAAACGCCCGATGGGATAATTGATAGACGGTTTGGCTATCAGTCAATACCTGAATAAAATCATCATCAATAACAAGATCTGTCTTTGCAGGCAGGCGATTAAAGCGGCTGATGGTGCTGTTTTCTTGGTAAGTAGACATACTGTCATTGATCGCTTGCAAACGCTCATCAATAGCAGCTTGGATACTTGCTGCATCACTTAAATGATCTGCATATTCAAAACGGATATGATAGCTTGTACCCATGGTTTCGCCACTAACGGTTTGATAGGTCGATTGCTGGCTACAAGCCGTCAGCATGGCGGCCGTCATAATAACAATAGGAGCGTTTTGCATGGTATATCTCTTTTAAAATCAGTTAAGCGGCGGTTAAATAGATCGGTTTTACGCTATGTTAAAACTTTTTGCCAAGTACAAAAGCGAAATTGAAATCCGCTTTTATCACAATAAAAAGTCTTAGTTTCATCTGTTTTTATGAACTTTTCATCAATATCAGGATAAAATGCATCCCCTTCAATGACCGTATCAACTTCAGTAATCTCAAGCACATCCGCCATCTCTAGGCTTTGATGATAAATATCGCCACCGCCGATGATAAAGATTTTATTCTGCTGTTTTGCATGTGCATAAGCTTTGGCAAGTAAAATGGCATCTTGTAGTGAATGAGCCGTCACCGCACCTTCATAGTCAATGGGTTGTCTTGTAATAACAATGTGCGTACGATTGGGCAATAAATTCGGCAAAGATTCAAAAGTCTTGCGTCCCATGACAATCACACCACCATGAGTGATACGCTTAAAATGCTGCAAATCATCAGGAATATGCCAAAGTAGCTGGTTATCTTTTCCAATCGCACGATTTTGGCTCATGGCAACCACATGCACAAGTTGAATATTCTCCATCATACGGCCACTGGTGCTTTAATCGCTGGATGAGCCTGATAATCTGTGATTTGAATATCATCAAAACCAAACTCAAAAATACTCCGAACTTTGGGATTTAATCGCAATGAACAAAGTGGCAATGGCTCACGGCTAAGCTGTAATTTCACTTGCTCAAAATGGTTTTGATAAAGATGCGTATCACCACCTGTCCATATAAATTCCCCAACATCCAAATGACATACCTGAGCCACCATATGAGTTAACAAAGCATAACTGGCAATATTAAAAGGTACGCCCAAAAAAACATCGGCACTGCGTTGATATAACTGGCAAGATAATTTGCCTTGACTGACAAAAAATTGAAATAATGTATGGCACGGTGGCAATGCAACCTCGGCAGCCTCTGTAGGATTCCAGCCTGAGACGATCAGTCGGCGTGAGTTTGGATTGGTATTAATCTCATTGATCAGCCAAGCGATCTGGTCAAAACCATCATCATGATAACTGCCATCGCTTTTTTTGCTTGCACCAAAATTACGCCATTGATGACCATAAATAGGACCAAGCTCGCCCTCAGCTCTGCCAAAACGAGCTGTTTGTTCTGCTGTTGCCCACTCATTCCAAATTGTCACCTGATTATCGGTCAAATAGCTTGTATTGGTTTCACCCTTTAAAAACCATAAAAGCTCATGAATGATGGACTTCATATGTACTTTTTTGGTCGTCAGTAATGGAAAACCTTCTGCCAAATTAAAACGCATCTGGTAACCAAACACCGAACGCGTGCCTGTACCTGTGCGGTCTTGTTTATCAGTGCCATGGTTTAAAATATGTTGTAATAATTCAAGATATTGCTTCATTTTATTTTATTCCAGTCATAGATTTGTTTTTGATACGCCATCACCATTAAAACCACACCTGCAATAATCATTGGCAAACTATACAGCTGCCCTTTGCTCATCCAACCAAAAATCAGTGCATAGCCTACATCAGGTTGGCGGAAAAATTCTGTGATAAATCGGCTTAGCCCATAAACCAATAAAAAAACTGCTGAGACGGCATAGCGGGGTCTTGGTTTGGCACTAAACCACCAAAGCACCACAAATAATAATATCCCTTCGGTTGCTGCTTGATAAAGCTGCGAAGGATGGCGTGGCAAAAGCAAATAACCTCCGATATTAGCAGTAATATCTTGTAAAGCTGGGTTGGCCTGAATCATCTCAAAATCTACACGGGCAGCCTGCGGGAAATACATCAAATGTGACACATCAGCGTATGAGATTCGTCCCCAAAGCTCGCCATTGATGAAATTCCCAATTCGCCCAAAAAATAAGCCTGTTGGTACACAGGGTGCGATAAAATCCAGTACCGTAAAGGGTGCTTTTTTATATTTATGTGCAAAATACCACATGGCAAGCAACACGCCCACAAATCCACCATGAAAACTCATGCCCCCTTCCCATACTCGAAAAAGATATAAAGGGTTAGCAATCAGCTCACCAAAATTGTATAAAAGTACATAGCCAATACGGCCACCTAAAATCACACCCACTGAACCAAAAAAAACCAAATCCGAAACCATCTCAGGGGTAAAATCTGTTCGGGATTTGGTACGCACCCATGCCAAAAAATAGGCCACCACAAAAGCAAATAAGTACATCAAACCATACCAATGCAGCTCTATCATGCCCAAGTCTAAAGCAACAGGGTTAATCTGTGGGTGAACGATTGCCATATCTATCCATACTCAATAATAAATGATTCTATTATAGCTGATTTTTGGTAATTTGCTCAATGATGCCTTGAAAATATCTTGATTTAAGGCATAAAAGAATATCATGACCATCATATCAAGTTATTTAAAATACGAAAAATCCCCAAAAGACAAATGCTTTTGGGGATAGTTAAGTTGATGGTCATTCAGTGAACGATTGGGTTACATCATACCGCCCATACCACCCATACCACCCATACCACCTGCTGGCATTGGTGCTTCTGGTGCTGGTTTATCGGTAATCATCACCTCAGTGGTCAACATCAAACCTGCGACAGAAGCAGCATGTTCTAATGCTGAACGGGTTACTTTGGCAGGATCTAAAATACCCATTTCAAGCATATCGCCATACTCACCTGATGCAGCATTATAACCGTAGTTACCAGAGCCATTTTTAACTTCATTAACAATTACAGAAGCCTCATCACCTGCGTTACTGACGATTTGGCGAAGTGGTGCTTCCATCGCACGGCGTAGGATATTGATGCCTGCATTTTGGTCTTCATTATCACCTTTTAGGTCGCTTAGTGCAGACAAAGCACGCACAAGTGCAACACCACCACCAGGCACAACACCCTCTTCAACAGCAGCACGGGTAGCGTGAAGTGCATCGTCTACACGGTCTTTTTTCTCTTTCATCTCAGTTTCAGTTGCCGCACCCACCTTGATGACTGCAACACCGCCTGATAGTTTTGCCACACGCTCTTGAAGTTTTTCTTTGTCGTAGTCAGAAGTTGATTCTTCAACCTGACGACGAATTGACTCTACACGCGCCTCAATGCTGGCTTTATCACCTGCACCATCAACAATGACGGTGTTTTCTTTACCAATGGTTACTTTTTTGGCAGTACCCAAATGCTCAATCTCAGCAGTCTCAAGGCTTAAGCCCACTTCTTCTGAGATAACCACGCCACCTGTTAAAATTGCAATGTCTTGAAGCATGGCTTTACGGCGATCACCAAAACCTGGCGCTTTAACCGCACAAGTTTTTAATCCGCCACGCAAAGTATTGACAACCAATGTTGCCAATGCTTCATTTTCAACATCTTCAGCAATGATTAATAGCGGACGGCTGGTTTGCATCACTTTTTCAAGTAAAGGCACAATCTCACGAATATTTGAGATTTTTTTATCAACCAAAAGAATAAATGGATTGTCAAATTCACAAGTCAAGCTGTCTTGTTTATTGGCAAAGTAAGGGCTGATATAGCCACGGTCAAACTGCATGCCCTCAACTACTTCAAGCGCATCTTCAAAACCTGAACCCTCTTCAACTGTGATAACGCCTTGTTTGCCAACTGTTTCCATTGCCTTGGAGATAAGCTCACCAATGGTAGCATCTGAGTTTGCTGAAATTGAGCCAACTTGAGCAATCGCTTTATGGTCATTGGCAGGTGTTGAGATGGCACGAATTTCTTCAACAGCGGCGCGTACGGCTTTATCAATACCACGCTTTAGATCCATTGGATTCATGCCTGCAGCAACCGTTTTCATGCCCTCAACCAAGATGGCTTGAGCAAGTACTGTTGCGGTTGTTGTTCCATCGCCTGCCACATCATTGGTCTTAGAAGCAACTTCACGCACCAATTGTGCACCCATGTTTTCAAATTTATCTTCAAGTTCAATCTCTTTGGCAACTGACACGCCATCTTTGGTGATGGTCGGTGCGCCAAATGATTTATCAATCACCACATTGCGACCTTTTGGACCTAGGGTAACTTTGACAGCATCCGCCAAAATGTTAACACCATCAATCATTTTTTCGCGGGCATTTGAGCCAAAACTTACATCTTTTGCCATTATTTACTCCGATTTTTTGATTTTCAGTTTATGAATTTAAGATAATTAAATATAAGAATGAATGAGAATTTAATTTTTTAGACCAACTTTGTTAACATGGTCTAAAGTAAACCAAACTCTGACAATTAAGCCTCAAGTACACCTAAGACATCACTTTCTTTTAAAATTAATAGCTCTTCACCATCAACTTTGACTGTTTGACCTGAATATTGACCAAACAACACCACATCACCGACTGCAACATCCAATGGGCGAACCTCGCCATTCTCACGCACTAAACCATTACCTGCGGCAATCACCTCGCCTTGTTGCGGTTTTTCGGCAGCCGAACCTGGTAGTAAAATACCGCCAGCTGTTTTTTGTTCTTCTTCGGTACGACGAACAACGATGCGGTCATGCAATGGACGAATTTTCATAATGACTCCGTTAATCAATTTACTAAGAGGAAAATTAAAAAGTTGTGATTGCTTTTTGGAGTCGCAGTGATAAATTTCAAGCCATTTTTTTAATTTTTTTATTTCATAATGATTGACCATCAAAAATCCCAACTAGTATGCCATTAATTTTTATTAGCCGTAAGATATATTAACCGTAAGATAATTCGCCAAATTTGTTGATAAAATATGATGAATGCCCTATTATCTTATGTCTATGGTCTTTTATGTGTATCATCCAAGATGATGAATTAAATTTATCTGTCAAGCAGGTACAAAACAGATGTGTTTAAGATGTCATCAATCCTTGGTAGATATTTTGGAGCAAATTTTGAGAAAAAACTTAACGGCGGTTTTAATAATGACTTTAGGCGGATTGTCAGCGACAGCGATGGCAGCAGATTTAACAGGCTATTTGGCGACTTATCGTGTCAGTGCTGATGGCAAAACAGGCACAGCCACACGCACACTCACCAAAACTGGCAACAATTATCGCTATACTGTCAATGCTCGAGCGGCAGGGATTGCAACCTTAAGCCAAGAAGCCCGTTTTAGCCTTGTTAATGGTAATATTATCCCACAATCTTCAATGATGTCTGCACGCATTTTGGGCATTGGTAATACTCACAGTGTACGCTTTAATCGTGCCAATAAATCAGCAGTCAGCACTTATAAAGGCAAAACTGTTACTTTAGCCATGCCAAAGCCAGCTTATGATGATTTAAGTTTGGAGACACAAATTCGCCAAGAGCTGATTAATGGCAAATTTAATGGTTCATATCAACTTGTCAAGCGTGACCAAATAGAGACGACCAAATTTCGTCGTGCTGGCCATGGTAAAATTACTGTACCTGCAGGAACTTATGATACGGTACGCATTGACCGTATCCACGATGACCAAAACCGTGCAACCAGCTTTTGGTTAGCACCAAGCTTAAATTATCTGCCTGTCAAGGTCAGCCAAACTGCTGATGGTAAAGTGATATTCATGGAGCTTACCAAGATCAATTAAGGCAACAAACCATAACAGTCATTGACGGTCTGTTGGATGCACCTAGTATTAACACCTTAATCATCTGTGATTGATATTGATGGCAATTTACCATTTTAATCCATTTTTTGCATAAAAACTGGCAAACTCTTATTTGAAAAATGCAACAACCTGACTTTTTAATGGGTATTTTTATGTTTTATGACAAATACCAAAATAAGCATGCTGTAAATTTTATTTTGGGTGGGTGTGCTTAGTATGCATGGCAGGCAGACGCTTTAATAAGATGAGCAATTGGCTATTGATAGTAAGTAGCAACAAAAACTCGATTAATTCGGCTGCTGCAACTGCCTTTGGCGATTGTTCGTAAATACGAAGTAATGTCAATACACCTGATGCACCCAAATAAATTAACATAATCATACTAACCCACATGAGTGCATAAGGTGATTTTCCTTGATGTATCGTCGGGGCAAATATCACAGCTGGCACCAGTACCAAACTTTGAACGCCCATACCTGCCCACAGTGAGGCATCTGTGGTTAGGCTCACAGCAACAGGATATCCCACCAAAGTCATAAAAATCCAAGCATACCAAGTAATACGCAAAGCTTGATGTACAGGTTTGATGGGCTTAATGCGTCTGAGTGCTTGTGATTGTTTCATAAGCTGTCTGCTTGCAACTGTTTGACCAGTGTCGCCAAACGCACACCTTGAGCGATGGCAAGAGCTTGTTCATCTACGGTCATGACATGCTGATGCTTAACACCTGAGACATGGCTGGCACCATACGGTGTTCCGCCACGGACTGTCACCGATAGCTCAGGGTGAGCGTAGGGCAATCCCATCAAAAGCATACCATGATGCAACAGTGGCATCATCATTGTTAACAGTGTGCTTTCTTGACCGCCGTGCATTGAACCTGAAGTTGTAAAAACACAAGCAGGCTTACCTTGCAAATCCCCTGCAAGCCAAATTGAAACGGTATTATCCCAAAAATACTTCAAACTTGCTGACATATTTCCAAAATGTGTCGGACTGCCCATTGCCAATCCCGAGCATGCTCTTAGATCATCTGCTGTACAATACAAATCACCCTCATCAGGGATGGCAGGATGCGACTGTTCACTGACAGCTGACACCTTGGGCACTCGGCGAATCATTGCCCTAAGACCAGCATCATGAACGCCTTGGGCAATCAGATAGGCCAAATTTTTGGTAGCATCTTGGTTGGTGTCATACAATACCAAAATATAAGGTATCTTCATAAATTATCCATCATTTTGATTCATCGCTTAAAAAACAGGTAAATTGATGACCACATTATAGCAATATTATTAGGGCGTGTTGAACATTTATAGCACAATTTATCGCTTAGATGGCTTATAACAATAAACCGATGATTATTGTATAAAAAATGTCTAAATCTCATCTGATATTCAAGATTTTTTATCTATCTAAAACTTTGATACATAATTGTACAAAACTTTGTCTGTAATATGTCGCAATATTTGTTACACTAATGCGATATTTAGTGATAAATATTTGACTTGGATATTATGACAAATTTTTTAAACAAACTCCCCTTTGCTCATCATGCTTGGTTTATGTACTTACGCTTACTTGTTCGCCATTTTATTGATGACGATACTCAGCAAAAAGCCGCCAGTCTCACTTATACCACATTACTTGCCTTAGTTCCGATATTAACGGTGGTGTTGGTGATTTTTTCAAGCGTGCCTGCACTTGAGGGTTTGCGTGAACAAGTTCAACAAACCATCTCTGCCAATTTATTCCCGACTGCCAGTGAGCAAGTAGCAGGATATATTCGTTCTTTTGCTGAAAAATCTAGTAATTTAGGACTTGTGGGGGTAGCAGGTTTATTTGTTACCGCAATCATGACCTTAAATACCATTGAGTATGCTTTTAATAAGATTTGGCGTGTCCAAGAACGCTCAGGCGGTGCTGCCAGCATTATACGCTACTGGACAATCATCACTTTAGGCCCGGTGATTTTGGGTGTGGCATTTGGTGCCTCAAGTGCTATCCAAAGTATGGACTTTTTAAATCGTCAAATTGCAGGTTATGGCATTGATTGGGGTATTTGGGCATATTTGGTTTCTTTGGCATTGATGACTTGTGGCTTTATTTTATTATATTGGTTCATCCCCAAAGCCCAAGTTCCCATAAAAAATGCTGCCATCGCAGGCATTGTTACTGCCATTTTATTTGAAAGTATCAAGCAGGTTTTTGGTACTGTGATGACCAATTTTACCAGCTATGAAGCCATCTATGGTGCGTTTGCCGCCCTACCAATTTTCTTATTGTGGCTATATATTTCTTGGAATTTGATTCTTTTAGGCGTTCAAATCAGTTATACATTGACCATTTTTGATACCAAAGAGGTACCCGTTCGCCATCCGTTATTAAGCCTTTTAGATATGCTTAATTTAACATATAAGCGCTATCAAAATGGTGAAGCTGTCAGCGAAGATGAACTTCGTGGCATGCTGGGTCGCAAAGAGCTGCCCAAATGGAGTATGTATTTAGACCAACTTGTCAGTAATGATTTTATTACCGAAACCAAAAATAATGAATATATCTTAAAAACCGACCTAAGAACCATCAATTTTTGGAAATTTTATAAAAGCTTGCCTTATCCATTGCCGATTCGTCATGAGCTTGATCAACTAGAATCTGCAGATTATGATCCATGGTTTATTGAATTGTATCATCACTTAGATAAGGTTGAAGATGCTGCCATCAAAGAGCTGGATGTAACTTTGGCAGAATTGTTTGAAACTACACCCTTGAGAGAAAAACAAGAAATTGTACGCATTGTCTCTGAAAATACCGATGAGCTTGGCGAGAGCAAAGGCTTTGATGATAATGCTCGTCGCACGATTGATGAGTCAGGAAATGTTGTCATCATTCCAGATGGCAAAGCTTCATTTACCGAAAGTAAACTGACCAAAGTATTACGCTTACTAAAAAAAGCATATCACTTCTTTGGCAAAAACAAGAAACATATCAATGACATCAGACGAATGATAGGCAAATGACTGTTTATTCATGACACCGTAAATCACCCCAGCCGTCTGCTTGGGTGATTTTTCTTTTGGTTTTATGTTGGTTTGGCACTTAATATCATATAACACTGTATCATGCCATTTGAGATATCAAATAACTTGTTGTATGTTGTCAGTGAGCATTGGTGCGGTAATCCTGTGTGTGGCTGTGTGTAAATGTGTGTGAAATTGTATGATACAACATGATTTTATATAATATAATAAGCAATAAAAAAGCCTTGATTTACAAGGCTTTTATGATGATTTATGGCGCTTAAAAATACTTAATGATTTTTGATGATTGTTAAAATGGTGGAGATGGCGTCATCTTAACAAATATCATAAGCTATTGATTTATAAATAGTTATCAAAAAATAAACCTGATAGAGATACAAATAGAGATACAAAAAACAAGGTGCTATAACTTGGCAATTACCCCAAAAAATCCCAGTTTTATAACGGATACACCCCCTATAGGGTTTTGACCACGCAAATAAAGCTTGGGACGGTGAGTTCCTAGCATTAGCCAATTTCACTTTTAAACCACCCCTATAGGCTTATAGATGGTCTGAATATTTTTTCACCTAATTCATCCCATATATTACCAATCTATCATCAGAATTATGATTATTTTGGTGAAATTACACCAACAAATCCCCGCTTTTAATATATGCCAAAAAGTTTTATATAACATATTGGCATTTTTGAGATTATCCAGCTAGTAAAAGCCATATATTACCAATCTTACCATTTTGGAAAGTTTTTCCAAAAATATTCAAAAAAGGCGGAAAAAAACGGAGATTTTTTCCCCCAAATGAAATTTTTTTATGCACGAGAGGGGGCGTGGTGTCCGCTGGGTTGTTATCTGAAACTTTTTAGCACCCCCCAGCCATCCCAACAATCAAAAGTAATTTTATCGTATGACTGGTTAGGAATTGATGGTTAATGTGTATCTTGTAATACATTTGCCTATTTTAACCCTGTTAAGCTTTGCTTGGCTGTGTCGGCTGGTCTTATTCAATACTAGATAGCATGGATAAGGTGCATGGATAGCCTTGATGGATAGCGTTGGCATAATGATGGGCGGTGCTGGCTATCTAGCCATTAGCCAAAAACAACATAAAGTTATAAAAACCTAGGAAAATGGGGAAAATGGGAAAATGACACTAGCAAAGCTATATATAGCAAGGCTTTCCCTATTTTCCCCTATTTTGGGCAAATAGGAAAATGGGGAAAATAAGGGGAAAATGGGCAGTTATCACGCCTGCCATATCGCTACCAATGGCATGATGGCTAGGCTTGGCTTGCTGGCAGTGCTGGTTACTTGGTGATGCCATTGCCTAGGACTGGCGGTGTGCTAGGCGGTCATCAAGGCAGACTATTTAGCATTGGCATGGTGATGGCTGGTATTAATGCTGGTACTGGCATAATGCCACCAATGGCATGATGGCTAGGCTTGGCAATATGCTAGGCGGTCATCAAGGCAGACTATTTAACATTGGTATGGTGATGGCTGGCGATATACTAGCAACCGCCACGCCTGCCATTTGCCCAGCACCAAAAACAACATAAAGTTATAAAAACCTAGGAAAATGGGGAAAATGGGAAAATGACACTAGCAAAGCTATATATAGCAAGGCTTTCCCTATTTTCCCCTATTTTGGGCAAATAGGAAAATGGGGAAAATAAGGGGAAAATGGGTGATTATCACGCCTGCCATGATGCCACCAATGGCATGATGATGGGCATTGGCATAATGATGGGCGGTGCTGGCGGTAGCATGGTAAAAATAAAGCCCCCTACATTGTATGCAAGGGCTTTGGATGGTGGGATTGTGCTTAGGCGGTTAATAACTTAGGGTTAATCTCAATAAATCTACAATCATCTTGATAAGCTATTCGGATATGCTGTTTTTCTAGCAAATAATCTATTGCTAAATCAAAAACCACCTTTTGTCTAAGTACTTTTGGGCTAATGGTACTTTGCACTTCAGAATAACCAAAGCTGGATTTTTTGTGCATCTTAGCACGCTTAATAAGCCAATCTATTAATAGCTCTGCATCACCTTTGTTGTCGTCCACAATATCACAATATTTCAAGCGTTCTGCAATAGAAAAATCCACCAGCTTACTAGCCTTGATAATATGGTCTTTGCTTACCGTCTTTTCACCTTGGAATAATGCCAGCAGGCAAGCAATACGGGCGGTATTTTCGCCCATACGCCCAGCAAATGCAGGGATTTGGGCGTATGGTTCGCCAGTGCGTTGCTTGTTTTCTACATCTTGCATATAGTCCGCTAAGGCTTGCTTTGCATTTTGGTCTTTAAATGGCATATTTTCACGCTTGGCAGGCTTACCAATAAGTAAATCCCTGCATTTTTGATAATACTTCACCAATTGCCAATCTTGGCTTGGGCTGGCGGTCATCCGTTCGGGCGTGTTATATTTTCTGTAGCCTTGGAAACTCTTTGGGCAAGCCAGTAACGCCCTAGGTAAAAAGCCTTGATTAATTAATACTGGGTCTGTCATAGCTGGTTCTAATATTACCCGTTGCCCCATAACATCCAGCGTTAGGCGTGCATCATAGGCATTTGTTCTATCTTGCCCAGTTTTGCCCCTTTGACTTCTAATTTTACTAACTGGGCTACCATCCCAAAGCTTAGTTAGGCTTGAAATGCTACTACCAGCGGTATCAGATTTCATACTATATCCATTAAAAAATTGCCCAGCTTCATCCGTATTCCAATAAACATCCTTTTGTTCATCCAAAATAAACTTATCTGTAACCGCCTCTATCGTGCCATCTGATACCATGTAAGTGTGGCTTTTTGGCTTTGGGTTATTGGCTTTTTCTTTTGGTGGCTGGCGTTCCCAGTCATTGAGTACTGCCAAATAGTTTAAATAGTTTTCTTTTTCCCATTCTGCCAATTCATAATTAGCCAATTTGGTCGCCTGTGATTTACCTTGACCACTGGGAAATTCGGTGATTAAAAACAAGCTGGCAGGGATATGGGTGTTTAAAAATGGGGCGTTTGCCATACGCTGACCAATGGCAGATAACACGCCAAGCACACTTTGACCAGCTACCGCCAAGGGGACTTGTGCATAATAGGCGATTTGGGTTATTACACCCGCTAATTCACTGCCAAAGCTATCAAGTGGATAATCATTTTCTTTGTGGTATTTGTCATCTAACGGCGACGGTTCGCCCCATGGTTCATCCTGTTTTGATGCAGGCGTGGCGGTTGCTGGCTGGTTGTTTTGTGCTGTTTTGGCTGTGCTGGTGGCGTGTGATAGCTGGCTTAGGTGGTCATTATCCAGCATTGGCAAAGCCTGTAATTTAGCTTGCATGGTAGCAAAATCGCACTCTTGCATATAATCGACAATATCGCCTTTTTCTACCAAGCCCAGCTTATCTACATCAACAATATGGATTGTGGGCGGTGGTGATAATACTTGTAAGGCTTGAATAAAAGTACCCAGCCATGAAATACCAGCGTTATCATTATCACGCCATAATATGCATTTTTTACCTGCCAAGGGCTGTAAATCGTGGGTGATAATGGTGTTGCTACCGCCTGTTGTGGTGGCGGTGTAGCCCAAATTATCCATCAAATCCGCTTTTTGCTCACCTTCAAAAATCCATACGCTTTGTGCTTGGCTAAGCTTATGCAAGTAATACAAGGGCTTTTGGTTGAGCGTAAAAACGGGTTCGCCCATTTTCCACTGATTATCCATATCAAAAAAGAATGGGCGGATATGTTTTTTACCTTGTGCATTTTTTAGGCGTGCTTTGGCGTAAATCGTACTCCCCTGTGTATCGGTGTATTGGTGAATGGTGATATCGTTAAAGCCTTGGTTTATCAGTTTGCCAAATAAGCCTTTGGCGATATTGGTTAGGTCGTTTAGATTGTACATTGTTGTTATTCCTAGTCATTCATCATCAAAATTAAAAGAGGCGGTTTTGGCTTGGCAGGCGTGATTAGCGGTATAAATCCAGCTCTTTGCACGCCTGCACAAAATCCACCCCAAAGCGTGCCATATAAAAGCCCACCATATCGCCACTGGCACCGCATACATGGCAGATATAGCCCCCATGGTCGGTATTGATGGATAAACTGGGGTGTCTGTCATCATGAAAAGGACAAACCGCCATACGCCATACGCCACCACCTTTCAGTGTTAGCCCATAAGTATGATAAAAATCTATCGGGCTTGGCAGGCGTGCCAAATCCGCTCTTTGACGCTGTTTTGGATGGGATTTGGCTGGGTTTTGGCGTGATGGCTGGTTATGGTTACCACCAATGCCAAAGCCTGCCTTATTTGCCCCTGTATTTGTGCTATTTTGGGCGGTTTTAGGGGCGGTGCTGGCTTGGCTGGTATCTTTGCCCTGCTGTTGCACCTTATGGGCGTAGCGTGGTTTTTTGGGCGTATGGCGGTGGCGGTTTGCTGGGTGGCGGTTGCCTGCCTGCTGGTGTTGGGTGAATGGGGCGGATTGCCCCATTACTGGATTTATGATGGCTGGTTTGTGGTTGGTCATGATTGCCCCTTATCGCTATTGATAAGTGAAATTTCTTGTTTTTCTAGCATTTCACGGCTTAGCATTTTGAGAAAAATCCTTATGATGGCTAGTGCCTTTTAGGTGTTCATTTAGCCTTTGTGCATCAGCATATGCAAAATCCGCTAAATACTCGCATTTAAAAAGCATGGTTTGGGCAAGGGCTGATTTTTGTTTGGGTTCAAGTTGGGCGGAAATGTTGTCATCTGCCAATATCCCAAGCAGTTCTTTTATTTGTTTCATTTCACTGCTAAGAAATAGCAATAAGCCTACAATATCCGCCATATCAAGGGATTTAATTTCAATGGTTTTGGGCGTTTGTGCCAGTGCGTTAATTTCGGTCATGCTACTGGTAGCGTGTGTGGTGTGGTGTGATTGAGTTTTCATAAAATATTCCTAATTTTGTAAAGTTTTATTGAATAAATACCGCTGATTTACCAAATTTTGGGTAATAAAGCCCTAGGCGGTGATATTGTTTAAAATAAAACCGCCTTTTGGTGTGCCTTAGCGTGGCATTTGCTCAATACTGATGGGTGTGGCTGGATAGTCCTTGGCGATAAGTTCCGCTAGGCTGACGGCTTGGCGTTGGCTATCAAAAAGCCGTTTAATGCCAAGCTTTGGGACGGATAAAATATAGCCCACTTGCTTAGGGTTAAGCTCCTTAACTAAGCGTGTGATTTTTGATAATCTTATATCCACCGTTGGATTAGCCTGTTTTAGCTGATAATACCGTTTTATGGCATCATATTCTTGGCTAAACAATTGCAAAATATCCAATTCCTTGCAATAGATTTCAAAATGCACCATCTTACCCCCCCATAATCGCTAAAATACCAATGACAAGGCAAGCAATAGGCAAGCCAAGGACAAAGCCTAAAACAAGGCTTTCTACTGGGGTAAAGATGGAAAATTTACTAATGGTGTTTGAAATGGTATGGGTGATTGCATTCATGGCGAACGCTCCTGTATTTTTAGTTAATTTAACCAACCACAAAAAGGGTTGGCAGGTCTCAACTACCGATACAAGACGGCTGAACTTATTTCCCAAAAAGGGTGTTGTATTAGGTTCTATCAACCCGCCATAAACTGTAAAATCAGAATATGACAACTTCACGCCCGTGGACTGTATGGGCGTAAAAATAGCCAATGTATGACGGCTTGGCTGTACCGCTTGTATTTTAGTAGTGGCGTTATTATCGCTATGCCAAGCAAAAAATTCAAGCGATTTTTGTAAAAATTGAGATAATTGCTTAAAAATAGTGAAATTCATGATATAATTACCTTGTCGTGGGGGTGGGGGACTGTTCCAGCAGTCCGCCACCGCCATGTTTTTCATCATCAGCCCTTGCCCAGTGCAAGGGTTTTTTATTGGCGTTTGCTGTGATAAGCGTGCATTAGGGCGGTTTTTATGCGTTTTTTGCCCTGTTGCAGGCGTGGGCGGTGTCTTTGTACCAGTTCACGCCTGCACCGCTTGTAATGGGCTTTTGCTATCGTCCAGTTTCTTTTAATTGCCAAATGGTATCCATACATTTTTGAGTTTTGACTTCATCAAGCTTGGTCATATTTTGTACCATGATGGTATGTAAAAATTCATCATGCAGGCTATTGATAAAGTAATAAGCTTTGGGGGATGGTCGGCGGCTGTGTAGCACTTGCAAGGCGTATAATTCCACCAAATCACGCCAGTAATAGTACTCCAAGCCCTGCCCCTTGCTGTCTGTATAGTATGGGCGGTAATATGATGGTAATTCTTTACAAGCTTTATCCCCAAAGATTTTTTTAATATCCTTTGCTATAAAGACAATAAAGCCATCACGATTTTTAAACACCCTTACAGAATGTTCATTAAAAAATAATGTTATAGGGTTTACTTTGATGGTTTGATTTGCCATGATTACCCCCTATTGGTCATTGGCTGGATTGGTGTTTTGGCTGGTATCCCATGGGCGGTTTTCGCTATTTTGATGCTGTTTGATATAGTCCACATCTAGGTAATAGCGTTTTAGGCGTTTGCCATTACTGGTAAAGAAATAATCGCCATAGATAGGTACGCCATAAATGCGTCTAAGTTCACCCAGTCGCTGGGTGGTGCATAGACACCCAAACAATTGCACACCATCAAGGGCGGTTAGGCTGTTGCCTTGTAGCAGGTATTCATACATTCGTTTGGTCGTGGCGGATAAGGCTTTTTTGTGCTTTTGGGTTAGTGGTGCTGGTTTCATGCGTTGCCCCCTTGTGCTTTATGCCAATCAATCAATGCTTGATAATCAAAATAAACAGATGATTGCATTTTATTACCTGTCTTATAAGGTCTAGGAAATGTTGGGTCATTCTCTACCAGCGTTCTAAGCTTTTCACGCCCAATGGCTAGTAGTTCACACGCTTGTTTTTTGGTTACTCTGATGGGTGTTAAGGTCATATATATCCCCCATTTGGTGATACTGGTTAAAGTCATGCCATGCTTGGCAGTGTGGGGATATGATACAAGGCAGGGTATGGGGTTATTCAATACCATAAGGGCTAATGGCATTGGCTAATGGCAAACAAATTAAACTCAAAAAACAAAAACCCTTGAATTTTCAAGGGCTTTTGATTGAATATTTCGTGATTTATGACAGTCTTTTAACTCCGCCTGTTTTTGCTTTGGCTGGGCGTGCTACTTGTTCTATTGCCTTTGCCCCTGCTCTTGACAAGTTGTAATGTTCCATAATCCATCTAATAACTATATCTTGTTTGGGTGGAATATTGTGTTCTTGGTAGTTTATCCAAAATTCTTGTATCACCGCATTTAAAGCATCAATAAAGGGCGTTGTATAGCTTGAATTTTCTACAGATAAGGCATAATTGGCAGGCGTGGCGGTTACTTGCTGGTCAATTTGGGCTTGTAATGCGTTAATTTCCCGCTCTTTTTGTTCCAACTGGTCTTTTAGGCTGACTATCTGTTGCTGGTTGGCTGTAATATGATTTCCTATGTATATCAAATCATTGTGCAAAATGGTTAAATCATCAATAGTTAGCCGAAAAGCTGGTACCAAATCATAAATACTGTTCCTCCCAATCGGGTTTTTTAGGCTTTCCACACTCTCAATATTTATCACATTTGGCAGACTTTTGATATTGGCAATTTTTTGGGTAATATCATCATCTAAATGCTTGTGATGGGTAAATGATGGGTGTATCTCAAAATCTGATAGAAAAAAATCAACATCCAAACCATCTTTTTTTAAAATGTCTTTAATAAAAGTATTGATATTATTGTTTTTATTTAAATCAGGGGGGATGGCAACACCACAAAAGCAATCGCCATTTACTTTGTATTCCAAAAAATCATACATGCCTTGCCCATCCAATTCTGTAAATCCTTTTAGTAAAATTTGCTGTAAATTTATTTTGTATAGCTGAAAAAATAAGCCTGCGTGGTAGGTAATGGGGTCTAATAATGCACTAAAAATACGCTCTATAGCATTCTCTATTTGGTGTTTTTCGGTTTCTGTTAGGCTATCATCAATAAAATTTGTATTATACCATGCAAGGGTGTGGCATCCGCTAAAATAAAAATAGGCAGGCGTGTCAAGTTCTGCTATTTTATGCAATAGCTTTTGAGTGTTAAAATTGACTGATGGATAATTTTCGTTGAGATAATCGCAAGCCTGTGATAAGTTATAAAACTCTTGCATATTCCACACCTAACCACACCAAAGATATATAGAGTGCATGGCGTTGGCGTTATGGTGTGGATGGTAACGCCTTTTTTGGTAGCTATCCTAGCCATGCAAACGGTTAAATTTAGCCTATTGGTTAATTATCTAATACCCACTGATTAAAAAATGGGTCATCAATTTCATATACGCCATTATCTTTTTTGAATATCAGCCCCTTTTTAGATAGCGAACGGATGGCGGATTGAATGGCAGGCGTGGTAATCTCTATACCTAGCTTTTCGCCCAGCCTATCTTTGGTGGCTTGGCTGTATGGCTGGTTTTCCCCCATAGCAATTAACACCAATACCGCTTGTTGTAAGGCGGTTAATTGGCGATAGGTGGGCAAATACTCATTAAATTGTGCTGTATCATCAATCAATAATTGCTTGGCATCATCTAGGCTTAGATTTGGATTAAGTGCCATTTTCTCTATCATAGCCCTAGCCATTTGGGGGCTTTTGTTCAATTCAATAAACGCTTGCCATAGTGCATCCTTATCAAGCTGGCGTTTGGTGGTATGATAAAATGTATCTGCCAAATGGTCAGTAAAAGCCTTTGGCAAGTCAGGAAAATCTACATTTTGCCCATAGTGAAAAAATGGGGCTTGGGCAGATGAAAACATTAGGCGTAAATTCTCACGGCTTGAACCTGTAAAAATTACCTTGATTTTATCTTTGTTGGTATCTAGGGCGGTTCTTAGGCTGGCTATAATTGGATAATATGCCACGCCTGCCAAGGCTTGAATTTCATCCAGTAGTAAAAGGGTGCGTTTGTTTTGCTTGGCAATGGCATTCAATGCGTGCAATACATCATCATGCTGTAAGTGCTGTAATTCAGCCTTAAATCCCTGTATTTCCACGCTAGATAGCTGATTGATGGCTTTGCCTATCTTGCCTTGTCCAAAGGCTGTAAGCTCATAAATAAAGCGTTTTTGGGCTTGTTCGCCACTGTCTAAAAAGCTGAAATAAAATACTTGATAATCTTGTTCAATGGCTAAAGGCTTAATATCTTTTAGTAAAAATTCGGTCTTACCTTTCCGCCTTGGTGCGAAAAAGGTTAAGGCGTGCGATAAATTGGAATTAAACAAGCCCATGACCTGTTGGGCTAGTTCAGCTCTTGGATAGTGCCAAATATCTTGCATGGGGATTATCCTATTTTGTAGTTTGTTTTAGATTATAGCAATCTAATTAGATGATGACAATCTATAATAATCTACAATCCTCCACCTATTTCCCCAAATCCAGCCCAAAACGCCAAAAAACCGTCCATTTTCCCCTTATTTTCCCCATTTTCCTATTTGCCCAAAATAGGGGAAAATAGGGAAAGCCTTGCTATATATAGCTTTGCTAGTGTCATTTTCCCATTTTCCCCATTTTCCTAGGTTTTTATAACTTTATGTTGTTTTTGGCTAATGGTTGGATAGTCAGCACCGCCCATCATTATGCCAATGCTATCCATGCACCTTATCCATGCTATCTAGTATTAACCGCCCAAGCCTAGCACTGCCAGCAAGCCAAGCCTAGCCATCATGCCATTGGTAGCGATATGGCAGGCGTGATAATTGCCCATTTTCCCCATTTTCCTATTTGCCCAAAATAGGGGAAAATAGGGAAAGCCTTGCTATATATAGCTTTGCTAGTGTCATTTTCCCATTTTCCCCATTTTCCTAGGTTTTTATAACTTTATGTTGTTTTTGGTGCTGGTATGTCTTTATGTGATTGTGTGCCGACACGCCAAGCGAATAAGCTAAATTTAATGGGTGGGCGGTTGCAGGTTTGGATTTGCTGGGGTTGTTTTAGTACTGGGCAAATGGCAGGCGTGGCGTTTGTTATCTAAATGGGCGGATTTATGGCGATTTATTTTATTTGATAAAATGCTTTTTTAATTTCCCCTTTCCTTATTATATATATCTGAAATATTATTAAGATATTCTATATTATATATATTATATATTATTATTTATTAGTCTAATAAGCCTAAAAACAATCCGCCTATGATACAACATGGGCGGATTTATTCATTCTATGACTTTTTATAATTTAGTTATCATTAGCCTTTACAAGACCATCCAGCCAATCGCTGTACCATTGATTGATGATTTTTCTATCATGCAGATATTCCGCCTTGTTATAAACACCTGCCACACCTTGCACCTTGTGGGCTAATGCAAACTCAATAACACGCCCATCAAATTTCTTACCGTTTTCATCTGTATAGTTGTTTAACTTGGTACTAGCAACATGGCGAAAACCGTGCAAGGTTTGCACACCATGATAACCAAGGCGATTTAAAGCCACCCTAAACCGCTGATGGGCGTTTTTGCGGTCTTTGGCACGGCTGGGGAATAGATGAGTATCAAAGCCAGTCAAGCTATGTAATTGTTGTAATAGGGCAAGTGCCTGTTCGGATAGTGGCACAACATGGGGACGACGCTTTTTCATGCGGTGTGCTGGAATTTCCCAAATACCTTTATCAAAATCAATTTCCGCCCATTCGCCATCTAGCACTTCATTTGGGCGTAAAAATAAATGGCTAAGCAATTGCACTCCTAAGCGAGTAATTTAGCTGGGAATGGTTTTGATATCTAATAATAGCTTGTGTAAGTCTTGTTCGCTGACATGGGCAAGCTGTTTGGGTTCGTGTTTTTCTAGGCGTTCGTGCAAGTGTTCTAATGGGTTAAATTCCACCCCTGCCAATTCTTGAGTAAGAGCAAAGCGATAGATGCGACTACACACCTGCAAAGCTCTATTGGCGGTTTCAATGATGGGTTTTCCTGTTTGGGGATTTGGTGTTTCTTGTAGTTTTCTAAAAAAGGTAAGCCATACTTGGCGAGATATATCACCAATGGCTTTTTTACCCATTATTGGAAAAATGTGTTTTTCAAGTAGGCTTAGATATTTGGATTTTGTGCCATCATCCAGCTTTTGAATACTGGGTTCATTGTACCATTCCAAAGCCACACTTTTAAAAGTTTGGGCGGTAGGAGGTGCAGGTATTGCAGTTAATTCATCCAAGCCAAGTGCCAAATCTGCAAATTTTTCTTGTACCAGCTTTCTAGCCATTGCCCCAGTAACGGCAGGATAAGCACCCAGCCCATGCCACCGCCATTTTCCTTTAGCATCCTTATAACGCATTTTCCAAGACTTCGCCCCAGTGGGTTTGACAAACAAATAAAGTCCTTTGCTGTCTTTTTCGCTATATTCTTTTAACTCTGGTTCTAAATTGGCAATGACTGTATCAGATAGGGGGCGTTTTTTAATACTGGTTCTTTTCATTCTTGTATCTCTAAATTTTGCTAACTTGTATCTCTGAAAAGTAAACTAGGATTTGGGATAAACTGTTTTGTATCTCTATTTTTGTGAACATAAAGAGATACAAATAGAGATACAAAAATGATTATATTATAGGGGGTAATAGGTGGCAATATAAGGCAATGAAAAAACCCTAAGCCTTTGATTTACTTAGGGTTTATGTTAATGTGTGGTTATGCTTGGTAATGGGTATGGTGGAGATGGCGGGAGTCGAACCCGCGTCCGCCAGTACTACATCTATGAATCTACATGCTTAGATTCTGTCTATGGCTTTAATCCGCACCGAACCGACAGTCAGGATGGATTGGACGATTTGCTAAGAATTTCGCCAAAATCATCGCAACGCTAATTTTGGCTATCCTTTGTGCATTCGCATCTAGGAGAGCAACCAAACCAAAGGCAATTTGTGCCGTCCTAAGCAGCCCTTAAGCTGCTAGTGCGTAAGTTTCGTCGTTTGCGACTATTTTAAATGTATGTTGATTTACAAGAGTCACACGCTCTTGACATGCATCATTAGGTTTCGCTACCAGCGTCGAAGCCAGAACATCCCCATGATTTTACTATAACAATTTTAAACCTAATTGTCAAGCATCTGATTGTTTTGCTATCTATCAAACTATCAACTAATTTTTGCCGTTAAACCATAAGATTTAGCTATGTTATACAAAATATAGATGTTATAAAAAATAGCTGAAAATTACAAATTCTGGTATTGTTAAAAAACAATACCCAAGTTAAAA
>NZ_KV796857.1:0-533 GCF_001809255.1 Moraxella sp. HMSC061H09 | reverse complement strand
GTGGCGATTGCGGTGGCTTATGCGACAGGTGGCGTAGGTACAGCTCTGACAAGTACTGTTGCAACAGCAACAGGCAGTACCACCCTAGGCACCATGACAAGTGCTGCCTTTAACTCATTGGTAACACAAGCCAGCATCAGCCTAATCGATAACCAAGGCAACATCAAGCAAACACTCAAAGACTTAGGTAGTAAACAAAACATCAAGCAAATGACCTTTGCCATTGCCAGCGCTGGGATTGGTAGCAAAATCAACCAAACACTCTCAAAAAGTCTTGGTGTGGGTGATATAGCCAACTCTCACAATTTTAGCCATAAAATCAGCAAAGGTATCGCTAACGCCACTTCAACTGCGCTGCTTGAAAGTACCATATATGGTACCAGTCTTGAAAAGTCATTAATTAAAAATCTGCGTGGTGAAGTTGCCAATGCTGTCGCCAGTGAGATCTTTACCGATTATGTCAAACCACTGGACAAAGATACCCTAATAGATAACATTACCCATAAACTTGCCGCAGGTTTAACAGGCTGTCT
>NZ_KV796856.1:324428-325717 GCF_001809255.1 Moraxella sp. HMSC061H09 | reverse complement strand
CAAACTCCCGATGGTACCTGGGTGATATATAGACCTGCTGGCAAAGCAGGCAAAGACACTTTACCAACTACGGCAACGGTAGAAGTGAACTCGAAAAATATCAAGGGTGCAAACAAGAATGCACAACTAAAACTTAAATTCCCCAAGGAATAATTTATGAAAATGAGCATTGAAAATGCAAAGCGATTACAATGGTTTTTAAATGTATTGACTAGTAATGCGATGGAAGTGGTCTATTTAGGTGGTGGATATCATCCAAATTCTTGGCAGTTTGCAGTAGAGGCTGCTTATCGTCTTAAATTTTGTCATTTAGTTGATTTTGGTTTGGATGTTTTAACCAAATATGAAAAACTATCTAATAACACCTTTGATGGTTTAGATGATTTTTGCTATCACTTGTCTGTTACTGACCCAAACGATTGGTATCAAACTGCATGGATGAAGACAAAAACGTATCTAACCTCTCAAGGTCGCTCGCTGATTGAGTATTATTTTAAGGATTTTGATACCGAGGAAATCAATGTTTCATTTATTGAGCGTTTGGAGCATATTTTTGCAGAATATCAAGTGCCTTGGGATGAGGAAAATCCAAGGTTTCCGGTTGATGTATCAAAACTTCAGCAATCCAGCAAAAAGAACACATCAGCAATGAGTATTTACAGTGCAAGGTCAATACAATGGTTTTTATTGGTATTAACTAGCGATAGTATGGGAACAGTCTATTTAACTAGTGGATATCATCCAAATGCTTGGCAATTTGCAGTAGAGGCTGCTTATCGTCTTAAATACTGTAATTTGATTGATTTTAGTTTTGATGTTTTAACCAAGGATGAATCACTGCCTGATAACACCTTTGATGGTTTAGATGATTTTTGCTACCACTTGTCTGTTACTGACCCAGACGATTGGAGTTATGCTGTATGGATAGATGCACAAATGCACTTAACCCCTAAAGGTCGCTCGCTGATTGAGTATTATTTTAAGGATTTTGATACCGAGGAAATCAATGTTTCATTTATTGAGCGTTTGGAGCATATTTTTGCAGAATATCAAGTGCCTTGGGATGAGGAAAATCCAAGGTTTCCGGTTGATGTATCAAAACTTCAGCAATCCAGCAAAAAGAACACATCATCAGCCGACCAAGACTGATTGTGGGTATCACCATTTTTTTATGGCTAGATTAAACGAATGTGGAACCTAATATTTTCATATAAACTATTGAATCTGCTGGGTATCGCAAGCAAAGTTCAACAACCTCCCACAAACTTGCCGCAGGTTTAACAGGCTGT
>NZ_KV796856.1:196955-324328 GCF_001809255.1 Moraxella sp. HMSC061H09 | reverse complement strand
ACTGATTGCAGGCATCACCGCTGCCTTTGCTGATACTGATAAGGATATCCAGCAAATAGCCACAAGACAGCATTGCAACTAAGAACTGAACTGACCTTTAAGCAAGCTGGTATTTTAGATGATAATGGAAAACTCACTACTACTGCGATTGAAAATTCAAGAAAAATTTCTCTTTCTAGTGGGGTTATTGAAAATTCAAAAGTTATAAGAATCTTAACAAAGGATGGTTCAAAAATTGAAGATTGGAACAAATACACTACAAAATCTGTTGTTATGCCCATGGTCAATCTATGCAAATCCATTTTTATGTGAACACAAAAACTGGCAAAAATTGATTATGAAACGAAAGACTTTAAGGTTAAAGGAGTGGTAGAACCATGATTGTACAGTTTATTGCTAGAAACAACCAATATAATGGTTGGTTAATAAAAGATAAGTTATATATTGTTTTAGATATCTATTTTAATTTTTATAATAAAAAAATAGAGATTGTTGTAAAAAGCGAAGATAACCACACACCATGTGTATTTGATTTGAGTGATTTTGAGATAATTAACTCAGATTTGCCACAAAATTGGAATTTTATTTTACATAATAATGGGAGTGTTTCATTAAGACCAAAAGAATTTTTAAATGAATTTTGGGATGGGTTTCATGATGGCAATCCTGAATATGAAAAAATATTTTGGGATGTTTATCGTAAGTTAGAAGAATTTTATTCAACCAAGAGAAATAACTATTGGTAGGAATAAGGGGTTATTATATGCAGTAAAAACTGAAAATGGTAGTTATAATTTGAGGAGTGTAGCAAGTAGCCAGAGTCGAACAGGTCTTGTTTGGACGATTGATATTCCCAAATCTGCCACAGGAACGACCAAAAACCCAGAAATTAAATTTTTAAGGTGATAACTATGATTTATATATCTGAAAAGGTTAAAAAAGAGATGCTTGAAACTTCAAAAAATCTATGGTTATCAGCACTATTCAGTGCTGTTTCGAGCTATTGTGTTGGCATAAACTTTGAGCAACACAAAGAGATATTCTTTCAGCTTATCAAAGAAGCCTTAGACGCAGACTTAATCAAATTTATACCACCTAATGGTATTTGGTATGAAGGATATGACATTTGGGATGTCTCATCAGATGAAATCGTTGCCTATCTTAGAGATAATTTTCCTAAAGATGCGACAGATGAACTTGATGAAGATGTAAATTTGTATTTTTATATCACTGCTCCAGCTGTCCTATGGCGTCAAGATGATGGCAGTTATTATGGCAGTTAAATCAATTCCCTAACACCCAAGTCACTGTTGGCAGTGATTTGATTGTCAAAAGCTGTCAAGACACTTATCAATACACTCATGATCAAAAACAAGCAGGATTTAGTGCCGATGTTGGCTTTGATGGCAAACCCCAAAGCTTTAGTATCAATGGTGGCAAAACGGATGTAGATGCCGATTATGCCCAAGTCATCCACCAAACTGGTATCAAAGCCAATCAATCCATCCTGTCTGTACAAAGACAAGGTAAGTTCACTGGTGGCTATCTCATCACCGATGCAGGTAAAAACCAAACCCAATTTGCCCAAGGCATCCAAACCCAAGACATACAAAACCACCTAAACCATCAAGGCGATGCCATCAGTGTCGGCATTGGCATTGGTGCAGACACCAGCCATCCAAATGGCAAAGCCAAACCTGCCCTACAAGGCTTAGGCTATGGTATAATAACCCCAGCTCATAAAACCAGTACCACCCATTCTGCCATCACTGACCAAGCAGGTCTCTTCCATATCAACACAGGCAACTTCAAACAAGAAGAAGTTCAAAACCAGCTTAATGAAATCATCATCAATGATTTTAACAAAGGGCGGGTGTTAACAGAGCTTGGGGCTCAGGTGGTGATTACCGCAGAGTCTGGCAGAGAAGCACCAAAGGCAGTGGCAAAGTTTGCTGACAGGCAAGCTTTTAAACTCATTCAAAACCTAGATGAACTTAATAACAAAAACATTGATATTACCTCTGATGAGTATCAAAATACCATCAAAGAGATTGATAAATGGAGTGAAGGTGGCATCTACCGTGTTGCTTTGCATACTGCAGTCGCTGCCCTAGCTACAGGCACTGCTCAGGGTGGACTATCAGCAGGCATAACCGCTTATACCATCCCAAAGATTGATGAGTATCTAAAAGAACAAGGCTTTGACAAAGAAATCAGAGACATCACTCTACTTGCCCTATCAGCAGGCATTGGTGCGACTGTTGGTAGTGATACTGCAAGTACTGCTAACAATGTGGGGCAGGTGCAGTGGAATTATTTGACGCATCGTCAGCTACAGGACAAAATCTCGTGTACTAGTACTAAAAAGGAGTGCGAAGATACGATGATATATCAAAAAAACAAGATGAAGAATTGCGTACAACCTGTACTAATCAATCAAATAGTAATGATTGCCATCATATGATAAGAGAGGTCTTGAGTTATGTAGGAAAAAATAGAAATCATTATGGAAAAGCAAGCGACATCAAAACATCTACTTAGAATGTTTTATCGGTCGCTAATTCTAGTGGCTATCATACCATTGATACCCTTGATGAAAGAGCAAATTATTTTGGAGCAATGTATAGTTATACAGAGCAACCTTGGTTTAGGGTGGCGTTTATTTTATCGTTATCCAGTTGCTAATATTGCAAAAAATCTACTTAATTTTATGAATATAACTAAATTAATATCATTAAGATTGAAAACCTAAATTAAATAATCCATCTGGCTATTTACCAAATTATTCACTATAATAAAAACACTGTATTACACCTGTAATATCATAGATATTATCTGTTTGGTTTAACTAATGGGGTAAGTAATCTCATAATAGCTCGTAAAATGCTCTGTGTTGACGTATATGGGCTATTTGTTGCTTAGGTGGTATGCTAGTACCAGTTAAGTATAAACATGGCTTAAAACGCATTATATGAGCATATATGGGTATATGCTGAATTGAAGGAGTATTTTTAGATGGCTTGGGTACAGATTAGTGAAGAAGAAGCTAAAAATCACCCATATTGGGATAAGTTTTGTTGGGTAAGATGGTTGTTTATTATTATTGGTATGGTAAAGGCTGGTTTATTGATACCTATCACGCTATTTACCCTAATGGATATGAGAGATTACAGTAAGCTAGGTACTTTTATCAGTTTAAGTTTTTTAGTGTTAATCACATTGTGGATTGCACTTATTTTATTATTTGGTTTTAAGCGTCAGTATAATAAACATTTACCTTTCTTGGCATTGGTTTATATACCCATAAGTTTGTATTTAATTATGCCCCTTACGGTATTGTTTGATCTTGAAGATAGTATGGACGAAGATACGCTTATATTTACTTCAGGTATCTTATTTATTTATTTGGCTGTATTTTGTATTTATAAACTCATAGGAGAGAATTCAGAAGTATTTAGATTACAGTATATGAAACAGATTAAAGTTACTCAGTATTATAATAATTATTATAATTAAATATACCCTATAAATAATATACCCAATCTGATATGACTGATATGCCAACGACATAGCCAAAGTACTCAACTAACTGGGCTGACCATCCCATCAGAGCAATCATCATGGATATGGTCAGCGGTGGTTGATTAAGCCTGTAGTTTTTGGATTAACCGCTTGGCAGTATCTTCAGATGAAGCAGGGTTTTGACCCGTGATTAACAGGCCATCTTCTACCACATACGATTGCCAATCAGCAACTTTTTCATATTTGCCCCCATTTTCTTTTAGAACATCTTCTAACAAGAACGGAACGACATCTAACAGACCGACGGCTTGTTCTTCAGAATTGCTAAAGCCAGTCACTTTTTTATCTTTAACAAAATATTCGCCATCAATTTTCACATTTTTGAGTGCGGCGGGTGCATGACAAACAAAAGCCACTGGCTTATCGGTCTTCACAAAATCTTGAATCAATGAGATGGATTGCTCATCAACTGCCAAATCCCACATTGGGCCATGACCGCCTGGATAGAATACTGCGTCATAATCGGCAGCCTTAATATCAGCCAGTTTATGAGTGGTTGCCAACTGTTCTTTGGCGGCGGCATCTTGCTTAAATCGTTCAGTAAATTCGGTCTGAGCGTCTGGCTCATCACTTTTTGGATCAAGCGGTGGTTGACCGCCAGCGGGGGACGCTAAGGTAATGTCAGCACCAGCATCTTTAAACGCATAATATGGCGAAGCAAATTCCTCCAACCAAAAACCCGTTTTTTTACCAGTGTCTCCAAGATTTTCGTGTGAGGTTAATACCATTAAAATTTTCATCATTTACCCTTATTATCTATAAGATGTTGTCTATATGATTTATTGCAAATTGTGTGATGATTTGTGTTGTTTTAGGTTGTTAATTTTAATTACAGTAAACCTCCTTTTTACCTATTGACATTGATATTTTTATATAAATTTATTAATATATTATTATAAATAAAATTTAATAAATTAGTCATTCCGTGGTATCGGGTAAGAGCATCTCACCCATAAAATTATGATTATCATACCCCTTTATGAGGCAAGCGTCTAGTATCTTTACATAATTACTAACGACGGTTAGCATTTAAGATGGGCGGTCTAAATTAAAGATAATCATTGGTCGCAAATATCAAGATTTTATCCGATAACTGGAATCAACGGCAGGCATGTCAGTCGCTTATCGGCACTCACCTTGATAATCCGTTACCCACTTTTACAATATTTATAACGCTGAACATTGTAATATGTGTCTTGGTCGTATAAAATGACAGATTAATTATTTATACTCACTTAAATAAATTTATAAAAAAATCAAAGGATATGGCGTGATGATCATTCAAGAGATGCTGCAGCTGCTGACCACTCGCTCTGAGTTTTTCATGCGACTGTTTGTTGAGCATTTGATGATTTGCGGTATTGCGGCAAGCTGTGCGATCGTGATTGGTGTTGGGCTTGGTGTGCTAATCACCGAACATCAGAAGTTTGCACCGTTTGTCATTCAAACAAGTAATATCATTTATACCATCCCAAGCATTTCTTTATTTGGCTTATTGATTTTGGTGAGTGGTATTGGTAATACCTCAGCAATCATTGCACTGGTAATTTATGCACTGTTACCGATGATTAATGGCACACGCACAGGGTTTTTGCAGATTGATACGGGATTGATAGAAGCTGCCGAGTCCTTTGGCATGACACGCTGGCAGATTTTACGCCGCATTAAGCTGCCTTTGGCATTACCGATTATTTTATCAGCCATTCGTACGATGCTGGTGATGACCATTGCACTGGCGGGGGTTGCATCTTTTATTGGTGCAGGTGGGCTTGGTGTGGCGGTATATCGTGGTATCACCACCAATAGCACCGCCATGACCGCAGTCGGTAGTATTTTGATCATGCTTATTGCGTTTTTGGCTGACTTTGTTCTGGCGTATTTTGAAAAATCAATCAAATGGAGAAAATCTCATGCTTAAAAAATCTGTTCTGCTACTTATGAGCGTTCTATTGGTCGCCTGCCAAAGTCAAGATGATAAAATTCGCATTGCCACCAAGCCCATGACCGAACAATTCATCATCGCTGAAATGCTTGCCATACTCATCGAGCAAGAAACTGGCACAACCGTTGAAATTACTAAAGGTATCGGTGGGGGTACAGCAAATATCCATCCTGCCATGCTTAAAGGTGAGTTTGATTTGTATCCAGAATACACAGGTACGGCATGGCTGTATGTCCTAAAAAATGAGCCAACCTTCGATCAAGCCGTGCTTTTAGAAAATCTTAAAAAAAGCTATCAAGATCAATATAACTTTCGCTGGGTGGGTATGTATGGCTTTGATAATACCTTCGGCTTGGCGGTGCGTTCTGACTATGCCGATGCCAATCAAATTGCCACTTTTAGTCAGCTTGCACCCGTTAGCCCAAATCTTACTTTTGGTGCTGAGTATGATTTTTTTGAGCGTGATGACGGTTACCAAGCGTTAAGCGATACTTACGGTTATCATTTTAAGAATACCAAAGATTTAGATATCGGTCTAAAATACCAAGCACTTAATAACAGTCAAATTGATGTCGTCAGTATCTCAACCACCGATGGCGCTCTCGCCAACCCAAATCTGAAAGTGCTAACAGATGATAAGGCATTTTATACCCATTATCATGCAGGCACGGTCGTCAGACAAGAAGCACTACAAAAGTACCCAAAACTTGAGTCTGCACTCATGAAAATGGACGGGCTAATTTCAGAACAGGAGATGGCACAATTAAATAACTTGGTAGAAAATCAAGGTCACAATGAAAGAAAAGTGGCACAAGATTTTTTGCGTAAAAAATCCTTGTTGGCATCTTAAGCCATTTAAACAGTGATGGTTTGATATGTCATAATCTGATGAATGACCATCGCCTATTGGCTGGCGGGTTATTTTAAATTGTGTTTAAAAAATTATGTTAATCACTCAGTTGTGTTAATTGATAGCATGTATCATATTTGATTGAGATGTATATCAAATCATCAGCAGTTTTTGGTCAACAAAAGAAAAATAGGGCAGATGAGCCAAATATGGTGAATGGATAAACAACAAACAAATAAAGTCTGTTTTTGTTTTTACATTGTTTTGAAATACCTAGTGCTTGGGTTGTTTTGTGATGATCATCATCAGATGACCAGATTACATGCTACCAAACCCCATACGATTTTCGATGGCTTAGGCAAGTTTGACGAGTGCATCGCCAATTTGTACTTTTTTGTCATCATATTCACTATTAGATAGTGATACTGCGATGCCAAGCTTAACTTTATCTGGACTTTGAATGTAGGTACCAATACAGGTCATACCAAGTCGCAATTGCCCATCATCAAGCGATAGTCGTGTCTGCTTGATGTGAAGAAATTCATCTTTTAGCTGATTAAAATCAGTCACCCCACGCTCGGTCAATGGTAATGATTGGTACTTTGTGCAGTACGCCTTTTGCACTCAGTGCTTGTAGAATATTATAAGTTGTTGAGCGAGCCAGCTTAAGCTCTTTGGTGATGGTGGCAGCAAAGACAGGAGAAGCACTTTGGGTGATTTTGTATTCCAAAATATTTAGTGCTATATTGTATAATATCAAGAACTTATGTTCAATATATAGAATATAAATTTTAATATATCATATACAGTTTTTTTAATAATTTTAAGTCATTTTTATCAGTAAAAAGGATACGCTATGAACCAACCTACAAATCAATCTACGACCCAACCCTCATCGATTCCGCTTAACTGCCCCAATCTGCTAAAGCAAACCTGTTTGATTGATGGAGAGTGGGTTGGTGCTGATTCTGGTGAGGCCATCGCAGTTACCAATCCATTCACAGGCGATGTGCTTGGTACGATACCCAGCTTATCAAAACAAACCGTTCTAAACGCCGTTGAGTGTGCTGATGCTGCCCAAGAAAGCTGGGCAAATACCACCGCCAGTGAGCGTGCCAAACTTTTGCATGCTTGGGCGGATCTGATCGATACACACAAGGAAGATTTGGCACTGATCATGACCTATGAGCAAGGCAAGCCCATCACAGAATCACAAGGTGAGATTGATTATGCCAATAGCTTCATACGCTGGTTTGCAGATGAAGGCAAACGCATCTATGGCGATGTTATTCCAAGTACCAATCAGTCGCTACGCTATGTGGTACTCAAGCAGCCAGTCGGTGTGTGTGCTGCGATTACGCCTTGGAATTTCCCTTCGGCAATGATTGCTCGTAAAGCTGCACCTGCGTTAGCGGCTGGCTGTACCATGATCATCAAGCCAGCCACCGAGACGCCATTTTCGGCATTGGCACTGGGATATTTGGCAAAACAAGCAGGCATTCCTAAAGGTGTGTTACAAATTGTTACTGGTAAATCCTCTGTGGTCGGCGAGGTACTGACCAAAGATCCACGCATTCATAAGCTGTCATTCACAGGTTCTACCGAAGTGGGGCGAGTACTGATGGAGCAATGTGCAAGTACCGTCAAAAAGCTGTCTATGGAGCTTGGCGGTAATGCACCTTTTATCGTCTTTGATGATGCCGATCTTGAAAAGGCGGCAGAAGGGCTGATTGCTTCAAAATATCGAAACGCTGGGCAAACTTGTGTGTGTGCCAACCGTATCTATGTCCAAAGTTCAATTAAAGATGAGTTTTTAGCGAAATTTAAACAAAAAGTAGAAGTACTGAAAGTTGGCAATGGTGCTGATGAAGCAACCGATATCGGACCGCTTATCAATCAACAAGCACTCAAAAAAGTGCAGGCACTTTTGGATGATGCACTAAACAAAGGGGCAACGCTAATCACAGGTGGCGTGCCACATGACGCAAGCCAACTGTCATTTACCCCAACTGTCATCAGTGATATCACCGATGAGATGGATCTTGCCCATGAAGAGATATTTGGTCCGATTGCTCCAATCATGACTTTTGAAGATGAAAAAGAGGTAATCCATCGTGCCAATGATACCATTTATGGCTTGGCGGCGTATTTTTATACCCAAAGCCATGCTCGTGCTTGGCGTGTTTCAGAGGCACTAGAGTATGGTATGGTTGGTCAAAATACAGGGCTTTTATCAACTGAAGTTGCACCATTTGGTGGTGTTAAGCAATCAGGTTTTGGGCGAGAGGGTTCAAAATACGGTATTGAAGAGTATATTACCACCAAATATTGGTGTATGGATATCAGCGAATAAACCTTAATCATAAAAAAGCAGTACAAAAGGTACTGCTTTTTTATGAGCTTTTGATGACTGATGATGGTTTTATTTGGCGAATAAAAATAACAATCGCCAAGCAAATTTAACTTGGCGATCAGCTGGCTAAGATGGGTGATGTTAGCCAATCATACCAAAAAATTGTAATAAGAATAATACGGTAAAGCCTGTCAAAAATACAATGCCTGCCAGTGCATACCATTTCATGATGGTGCTTAGATGACCTTCTTTTTTGACCAAAGCGTAGTTTAAATAAGCAAAAATCGGTGCAGTCACAAATGCTGAGATCATCGCAAATTTGAGCAGTGCCGCCATTTGACCTAGAAAAAATGCGATTAAACCGTAGCCTGCCACAATCGTAAATACAGTCCATATAACAACATATTTTTCGGTTGCTTTTGTGCTGTTGGTCAAAATTAAGGATAGGCTTTCTGAATTGGTACGACCATAGCCATCAGCACAGGTGATGACTGTACCATACATGCACAAAAAAGCAATCGTGGCGACCAGCATTTTTGCCCAGTTGCCGATGGTTTCGGTATACATATTAATCAGCTGTGGCACATAAGCACCGCCTTGCATGGCGATTTCGGTGCCTGTGCCATATTGTACAAATACGCCAAGTGCCAAGAAAAATATTGCCAAAACTGCCGATGTAAAATAACCAACATTAAAATCAACAAAACCTTGAAAGCGATTGGTGTGATCGGTACGAATTTTCTTAGCGGTCCACACTGAGGTAACGGCAGAAAATTCAAGTGGTGCTGGCATCCAGCCCATAAGTGCAACAATAAATCCAAGTGCCGCCAAATTCCAAGGTGAGGCAGGAATAAAGTCGGCTGATATGGCAGAGGGCTTACCTGCAGCGATAAATACAGCTGCAACCGTCGCTACTGTCAGCAGGGCGATAATCCACTTGGTTAAACCATCTAAAAGCCGATAATGACCTGCCACCAATAAAATGCCTGAGGTTACCATCACAATACATGAAAGCTCTAGAGTGCTGAGTTCCCAAGGCAAAATTTGCCCCAAAATGACCGCACATAGTAGTGCCACAGCACCTGTGCTAATAATACCTGAAATGATGCATAAGACAAAAAATGCCCAAAGATAGATACGGGAAATTTTAGCATAACCTGCCACTAAGCTGCTGCCTGTTGAGTAGGCATATTCTGTTCCAAAGCGATAAAAAGGGTATTTAAAAAAATTGGCAAGGATAATCATAATTGCCAATTGCCAGCCATACAGAGCACCAGCTTGTGTTGAGGCGACCAAATGTGAGCCGCCGATGGCAGCAGAAGCCATTAAAATACCAGGTCCAAATGAACGCCAAGTTAATTTATGGCTTTGGTTTAAGGTGATATCGGTCATAATTCATACTCAAAAAAATTTCAAACATCGCAGTGGCTGTATTTTATGAAGCCCTACCATATTGTATCAGTACTGTAAAGATTGCTTGATAAAAGATGATAATTTGTGACAGATTAGCATAATAAAGTATGATGAAACAACCAAATTTAAGGAATAAGCTTTATAACCATTCAACGATACTGATAAAACGGTGCAAAAACCCAAAAAGTATGGCAAAATAACTGATTTAACAAACAGTTAGTTGATTTAAATTTATGAAAGAATCCTTACGCCACCGTCTAGATCAAATGGTTGATCGTTTTGAAGAGGTTACCGCACTTTTGTCAGATCCTGATACCATCAGTGATAACAAAAAATTTCGTGAGTTATCCATGGAGCATAGCGACCTGTCTGAGATTACCACTACTTGGCAGGACTTTGTGCAAGCGGAAGCAGACTTACAAACTGCCAATGAGCTTTTGAGCGATCCTGAGATGAAAGAAATGGCACTTGATGAAATTGAGGTGGCGCGTGCAAACATTGAGACGCTCGAGGAGAGGCTTAATGTGATGATGCTGCCTAAAGATCCTAATGATAAAGCGACGGCATTTTTGGAGATTCGTGCAGGCACGGGCGGTGATGAAGCGGCAATTTTTTCGGGTGATTTGTTTCGTATGTATCAAAAATATACACAATCCCAAGGTTGGCAAGTAGAGGTATTGTCTGCCAATGAAGGAGAGCATGGCGGCTATAAAGAAATCATCGCGCGTGTATCTGGTATCGGTGTTTATGGCAGATTGAAATTTGAAAGTGGTGCTCATCGTGTCCAGCGAGTTCCAGCCACTGAATCTCAAGGGCGTGTACATACCTCAGCGTGTACAGTTGCGGTGATGCCAGAGGTTGAGATTGATGATACGGTTGAGATTAACCCAAGTGATTTGCGGATTGATACCTATCGCTCAAGTGGTGCAGGGGGGCAGCATGTCAATACAACTGACTCAGCAGTCCGCATCACACATATCCCAACAGGGGTGGTGGCTGAATGCCAACAAGAACGCTCTCAGCATGCCAATAAAGAAAAAGCGATGAAAATGCTGGTAGCTCGCATTCAACAAGCCAAAGTTCAAGCCCAAATTGATGCAACAAGCGATATGCGACGCAATTTGGTCGGTTCAGGCGATCGTTCAGAGAGAATTCGTACTTATAATTTCCCCCAAGGACGCATGACAGACCACCGCATTAACCTAACTTTATATAAGCTTGATGCCATCATGGAAGGGGATTTGACTGAGCTTTTAGACAGCTTATTGCGTGAACATCATGCTGATTTGATGGCAAGTGTTGGAGCAGAGTAATTTTAGGGTAATTATTTTGTGTCAATTACCCTAGGATTACCCTAAATGGTACTTAAAAATATCCCTAAGATTAGTCAGGTAAGTATTAAAAATAGCTAAATAAGTTTATCAGCTATGATGTAAGTTCGGATAAGTGCAATAACAGGGTGTACATAACCTAAAATAATGAGTACTTTTTGTATATAACGCTCCTTAGTGTTAAATAAATGTTGTGTAGTATTTAAGGTAAAGCACCTTAATGGTGCTTTAGTATAATTTAATTATGGGTTAAAAAGTTATTACTGTCTTAATCCAAAAAATCCAAGCCAATATCATGATTGATCACGCTGTGGGTGAGATAACCCAAAGCAATATAATCAACACCGCAATCGGCTACAGTTTTTAGTCGCTCAAAGGTAATACCACCTGACGCCTCTGTTTTTGCTTTGCCTTGGCAAAGTGATACGGCGTGCTTTAGAGTATCGTTATCCATATTATCAAGCAAAACAAAGTCCGCTCCAGCCTCCAAGGCATCTTCAAGCTGTGCGATGGTATCCACTTCAACCTCAATGGGGATAAGATGACCTGCAGCTGCTTTGGCGTTGGCGATGGCTTGTTTAAGCGTACCTGAATAAATCAAGTGATTATCCTTAATTAAGATCGCATCATCTAGCCCCATTCGATGATTGCAGCCACCACCTGCTCGCACAGCGTATTTTTGTAGATTTCTTAAAAGTGGTGTGGTTTTGCGTGTGCAGGTAATTTTGGCTTGTGTGTGTGATATTTGGGCGACTGCTTTGGCGGTCATGCTGGCGATACCGCTTAGATGTGTCAAAAAATTTAGTGCTGTTCTTTCAGCTTGTAATAAGGCTTGGGTATTGCCCGATACATAAGCCAACACTTGACCTGATTTGATAGTATCCCCATCTGAGGCATTTGGGCTAAAGTTGATTGTTTTATCAATACATTCAAAAGCCAACCTTGCCAAATCCATGCCTGCCAAAATGCCTGTATCACGGCTTACGATGGCAAGATTTGCGGTGCTATTTTTGGCGATGACAGCAGCCGAAGTAACATCACCACGCCGCCCCAAATCCTCTAAAAGTGCTGCTTGGACTGTGGGTATTAGTAGGGCATCAGGCAATGCAAATAATGGCGTTTTCATGAATTTATCCTTATCTTATTAATCATTATCTTAAATTATTTATCTTGAATCATTTGCTCACGGGCAGGCGAGTGTTAGATAACAAACGCTCAAGCAGCACCGTGTCTTTAAATCGGTAAAGCTGTGCAGGCCGACCACGCTCATGAGCAAACCTGCCTTCAATGGCTTCTATCAGGTTTTGCTGCTGAACTTGCCTGCGAAAATTTTGTTTATGCAGTTCTTGACCTGATAAGGCTTCGACGCTTTTTTGAAGCTGAAATAATGTAAACTCATCTGCCATCAATTCAAAAATAACAGGGCGGTATTTTATCTTGGCACGCAATCTGGCGAGTGCCGTGGCTAGTACTCGGCGATGGCTATGCTGCATAAAACGACCAGTATGACGAAAATCAAAATTTGGGTTTTGCCAAGGCGATTCGGCAACCAACCCTGTTTCATACAATAATTCATAGCGTAGTAGTACCTGCTCTTCTGACCACGAATAAGGAGGTAAACCCCAGCATAATTGAACCCGTCTTAGCCGTTCTTGGCGTTCTTGGGTATCGTTGCCAGCATCCACCCAAGCATACAGACCTGACAAAATCTCAATGGGCTTACTGCTATTACGCCGATCTTCCCATGGAAAATAATCATACCAATCTTGCCAAGTGGCATCAGGATTGAGACTGTGGGCAGTCGCTTCTTTAACCAACCCAAGGTAGCTAACATACAAAACGGGCATACCTTGTGCGTTTTTACGCTCACCATCTACAAAAGTATACAGCTGTTCCACATAACCCATTGGCTGAGCGGTTTGGGTGCGTACCCAGTCTTTAACACCAGCTTGTAGTGAATGATGAATGGGTGTCAGCTGACCGCTGGGTAACTTATCACCGCCGCTGACCGTTAAGATACGAGCTTTATGATCAGTAACAGCAGCCAAAACCGTTACAAGATCGACCAAGCCGTCAGTTTGTTGGGGAGTATTGGTTGATGAATGTATACTCATAATTCACAGTCATTGAAAAATCATCATTTTAAAAAAAATCTTACTAATTTTCAATGTACTTTTGACAACCAAACTGATTAAAAAGCGATATTCTATCAAAAACTGCTTTACATTATACTCAAAATGAGCATAATATGTCAAATTAATACTCAAAATGAGCATAAATCATCTGAGTAATCATTTAAGCTGATAAAAAAAGGAGCATGTGATGCACAAAAATACCCAACAAGCGTTTGATTATGAAGCACCCTTATCAAATATGCCAACGACATCGTGTCGCATCAAGCAAGCATGGGCAAAGATTCCGCCTGAGCTACCAAAAGACGCACTGACCCAATACCAACGCAATATTAAGGATCTGCTTATCCAAAAAGATGCGGTGATTATTGCACATTATTATGTTGATCCTGACATTCAAGATTTGGCATTGGCGACAGGTGGCTGTGTTGGGGATTCGCTTGAGATGGCTAAGTTTGGGGCGGCGCATGATGCCAAGACCTTATTGGTCGCAGGGGTTCGTTTTATGGGTGAGAGTGCCAAAATATTAAGTCCGCACAAAACTGTCTTAATGCCTGATTTACAGGCTGAATGTTCGTTGGATTTGGGTTGTCCAATTGAGGAATTTAGTGCATTTTGTGATGCACACCCTGATAGAACAGTGGTTGTCTATGCCAATACCAGTGCCGCTGTCAAAGCGCGTGCTGATTGGGTGGTAACTTCGTCGGTCGCACTTGAAATTGTCAGTCATTTACATGCCAAAGGGGAAAAGATCATTTGGGGTCCTGATCGTCATTTGGGCGAGTACATTCGCCAAAAAACAGGGGCGGATATGATTTTATGGCAAGGATCTTGCATTGTGCATAATGAATTTAAATCAATAGAGCTTGAGCAGCTTAAGAGTGAACATCCTGAAGCGATCACTTTAGTACATCCAGAGTCCCCTGCCAGTGTGGTCGCTCAAGGAGATGTGGTCGGTTCTACCAGTAAGCTATTACAAGCTGCCATTCATCGCCCCGAAAAAACTTTCATCGTTGCAACCGATTTGGGGATTTTGCATGAAATGAAAAAGCATGCACCACAAAAAACTTTCATTGCAGCACCGACAGCGGGCAATAGTGCAACTTGTAAAAGCTGTGCATTTTGCCCTTGGATGGCTATGAATGGTGTCCAAGGGGTTTATCAAGCACTTAAATATGGCACAGGTGAAATTCAGCTGACTGAGTCTTTGATGAATGATGCACGCCATGCGTTGGATAAAATGATTGAATTTTCAAAAACATTGCCCAAGAAACCAGCGGTTCATGGTTTGGGAGTTGCATAAATGAAACCAGCTTCTTATGATGTGATCATTGTTGGTAGCGGATTGGCTGCCATTACCACAGCGTTATCTTTGCCAAAAGATTGCCAAGTTTTATTAATGTGCAAAGGTGAAATTGCGGATACATCAAGCCGCTTTGCCCAAGGTGGTATCGCTGCGGTGATGGCACCAACCGACAGCGTTCAGGAGCATGTGACAGATACGCTCATTGCAGGTGCAGGGCTGTGCGATCCCAACACAACCGAGCAAATCATTCATCAAGGTGCAGATGCGATTGCTTGGCTTAGTTCTTTGGCAGTGCCTTTTAGTACAACCAAAGAGGGTTTACACCTAACCAAAGAAGGTGGACACAATAGACGCCGCATTTGCCATGTCGCTGATCATACAGGCCAATCAGTCATGGCGTGCCTTTGGGCAAACATGCAGACTCGCCCAAATATCCATGTGCTTGAGCGGTGTTTTGTGACAGACATTTTGACTGAGCTTGATGTAAAGACAAAAAAAGTGCATTGTAAAGGTGTGGTATGTCTCATCAATCAACAATCCAAAAAATATGATGCCGATAAAGTAGTACTTGCCACTGGCGGCTTAGGGCAGATTTATCAATATACCACAGCGCCAGAGGTGTGTACTGGTGATGGTATTGCTATGGCATATCGAGCAGGTTGCCGCATTGTGAATGCTGAATTTGTTCAATTTCACCCAACAGGTTTTGATGATGGTATGGCTCAAACAGCACTGATCTCAGAAGCGGTTAGAGGCGAGGGTGGGCGGCTCATTAATGCTCAAGGCGAACGCTTTATGTCAAATTATGATGAGCGTCTAGAGCTTGCACCCAGAGATGTTGTCGCAAGAAGCATTATCAAGGAGGCCCAGCGTACCGCTCAGGGCGTATTTTTGGATATCAGCCATCAATCAGATGAATTTATCAAGCAGCATTTTCCAAAAATTTATCAATCTTGCTTAGCCAAAGGCGTGGATATAACCAAGCAGCCAATTCCTGTAACGCCAGTACAGCATTATTTTTGTGGGGGTGTTTTGACAGATGTCAGCGGGCGAAGTGATGTGGTGGGTTTGTATTGTTTGGGTGAGATGGCATATACAGGGCTGCATGGTGCTAATCGGTTGGCGAGTAATTCATTGCTGGAGTGTTTGGTGATGGGTCAAAATGCTGCCAAATCTTTGCAAGAACCTTTGGCGAAATGGTCAAATCGTGAAGTACTGCCTAATTGGTCGGTTCAAACGCATCAAAAGGATATTAATCTGGCATCAAGTATACCATTGGATGTCGCTCAGATTAAGCAGCTAATGCAGCAACATCTTGGGGTAATACGCAGGCAAGAGGATGTGGCAAAAACTGTCGAGCTTTTGGCAGGGGGTTTGGCTGATTTGTCCACCCAGAATCTCACTACCCAAAGCCAAATTCAAAAGCTTAATCTCACCATGTGCGCTTATTTGGTCGCAAAAGCAAGCTTAGATCGCCCGCATAGCATTGGCTGTCATTATTGGGTAGAAAATGAGCCAAATCTGATAGCACCAAATCGACTGCCAAAAGTTGTATGAGTTCTTTTGGTATTTGATGATAACAACCCAACAAATAGGTTTTCAACTCTAGCAATCTAGCAAAGTGATTAAAATTGCTAAGATAAAATAGCGTACCATAAAATTGCATAAACTTGTTTGACAAGGGTTGGCGGATAGATTATTAATGTTATAATATAACTTTTTGTATCATCAGATGGTCGCCGATTTTGGTGAAATAAATTTTACTAAAAGATTGCAATTTATAACTAAATCGTTCATAATATGACAACTGATAATCGTTATCGTTACTATTTTTATTTTTAATTTTTGTCAATAGATATACCATATTTGGTTGTTTATGGGTGTTTTAAGTGGATAATTCCAAAAAAATCAAAGTGTTGGCTATCTCTATCGCAGCTGTCTTGCATGGATTGGTAGGTTTTGGATTGGCGAATATGACTATAAAACCAATCACACCGCCACCTGTCACACCGCCTTTAGAGATTGAATTTATCAAAGAACCAGTGCCTGAACCCATCGCACTTAATGACCTTGAATCGCCCGAACCACCAGGCGAACCTGTTGTTACACCAGAGCCTGTTGTAGAGCCAGAGGTCGCTACGCCTGAGGTTATTGAGCCGCCCGAACCAATTCCTGAGCCTGAGCCTGAGCCTGAGCCTGAGCCCGAGATTGATGTAGAAGCCATCTTAGAACAACAAAGACTTCAAGAGGCTTGGGTTGCTCAGCAACAACAATTGGCCAAAATTCAAGAACAAGAGCGACTTGAACAAGAACGCCTTGAAAATGAACGCAGGGAACAAGAACGACTTGAACAAGAACGCTTAGAAAACGCAAGGCGTGAGCAGGAGCGACTTGACAACGAACGCAGAGCCAGAGAACAAGCACAGAAAGAAGCCCAAGTGGCTGCTGCAAGGCGAGCGGCTGCCCAAGCGGCGGCTAATGCTGCCAAAAAAGCAGGCAATCATGGGGGCGGTCAGCCTGGCCAGAATCAGACCGTGGAAGGTGGTATTAATATCAGTAATGCCAGCTGGAAAACCAAGCCCAGAGTGAATAATTTTTGTTCAGCAAGAAGTGATATTGACACCACGCTTCAAGTGAGTTTCCGTGTTGATGCTGAGGGTAAAATCTCCAATGTCAATTTAAATGGCTCAACAGGCGATGCCAAATTAGACCGACAGATTATCCGTCAAATAGGTCGTGGTCGCCTGCATCCATTTAGAGAAGGTAACATCACGCGTGTTGGCACTGCAATTTATCCGATTACGCTAAAATTACAAAAAGATGAGTCTTGTACCAACTAATTTTGTGGTTTTAACTGATTTTTAGCAATAATTCTTATGATAACTTAGTTGAGTTGCCCAAATATTTGGTCATCTGATTGAGTTTTGAAAATTTGAGGTGAATTTATGGATTTTGGATTTTATTGGTCGCATACTGATGCGGTGAGTAAGACACTGTTTTTTGTCTTGTTGGCTTTATCAATGATATCTTGGGTTGTGGGCATCATGCGTGTGATTAACTCTCGGCGTCGCACAGCAAATATTGTTGATGAGCTAACTGCCCAAATTAATATCCAAAACTTGGGTGATTTGCCATTTGACCAACGCAAGATGGCAACAGAGCAAAAACTGCTCCAACAAATCGCTCGTCATCGTTATGAACTTGAAAAAGGTCTGCCCGTTCTTGGCACAACAGCTTCCATCGCACCTTTTATTGGGTTGTTTGGTACGGTTTGGGGGATTTTTCATGCCCTTCACAGCATCGGTGCAACAGGTCAAGCGGGCTTGGCACAAGTGGCAGGGCCTGTGGGTGAGGCATTGATTATGACAGGTTTGGGTCTAGCAGTTGCAATACCTGCGGTTATTTTTTATAACATTGCCACACGCATCAACAAGCAAGCGATTCATCTGGCAACTGATACAGCCCATCAAATTCTATCTAAGATTGTACAATAAAGGAGGGTCTGATGGCTTTTGAGTTGGGTGATCATGACAATAACGGCATGAATGAGATGAACCTTATTCCGCTGATTGACATCATGTTGGTTTTGATGATTATTTTTTTGGTAACAGCGACCGTGCTAAACCCAAGTGTGCCGCTTGATTTACCAAAAACTTCGGCATCGGTGAATGATGCACCGCCTGAGGTCTTACAAATTAGCATTGATGAGGCAGGGGGCATTTATTGGGACCGTGAAGCACTGACCTTAGATGAGCTGAGCCAACGCTTCACCGAGCAGGTTAATGCAGGCAAAAACCCCCAAATTAATTTGCGTGCTGATAAAGAGGGTAAATACGATACCGTCGCACAGGTTTTGGCTGAGGCATCAAAAGCAGGATTGGGCAAAATCGCTTTTGTCAGCGAATAGATGGTTTAATCAAATCAAAGATAAATAAAAAGCACTGTTTTAACAGTGCTTTTTATTAGCTTATTATTTATTAAGTGAGCTTATTAAGTGATTATTTATTAAGTAACTATTTATTAAGTGATTTTTTAGAATTCTCAGTAATGTCCTTTCTGATATTTTTTCTTAGGCAAAAAAACATCACACCCAAAAATATAAACATGACAATCATATCACCAAAAGCGGTAAATTCGCCCCAGTATTTCCCCTCTGCAAAAATGAATGCAAAAAATGTATGTAAACCTGCCATCACAGTAAACATACCCACCCAAGCCAAATTAAGATACTGCCAACCTTGATGCGTTAGGTGAAATACAGGTTCAAACAAGCGTTTGATGATGGGGCTTTTATCTTTGCTAAATAATGGGGAGATGAGTAGCCCTAGTGCAAATGCACCGTTAATTAACACTGCTTTTAGCATGATATAAAATGCGTCGCTAAGTGCTAAGGTGATTCCACCAAAACCACCGTCATCAGTAACACAAACCACTGCTGCTTTTCTAGGTGAAATTTTTGGCTGATGAATAAATACCCATATATAATTACAGTTGCGGCAATCAGCCCAAATGTTGCTACCAAAATGTGGTTATTATCCGTACCTGCCGACCCAATGAGTTGTAAAATCGGATGCGTGCTGTCTGTTGGTTCGGTCGTTTTATAAAGAACAAAAAATATGATGAGTGGAATATAGTCAAATAAGGCTTTCATGATGCATATCTTTTAATTAAAAAAAGCACACCTGGCACTATCTGCCAAGGTGTGCTGTTGTTTAGCTGCGTACAGTATCGCTACTGGTCTTGTGAGTGACCGCTTGTGGAGGAAGTGGGCGAATTGGCTCAACCAAAGCTACCGCCAGCACCTCATCAATGGTTTCAACAGATTGAATGACAAGACCTTCTTTGACATTGTCAGGAATCTCGATCAAATCACGCTCATTGGATTTGGGTATCAAGACATGCTTGATGCCGCCACGATGTGCCGCCAAGAGCTTTTCTTTTAATCCACCGATGCGTAATACTTTACCACGCAAAGTAACCTCACCTGTCATGGCAATATCAGCACGAATGGCGATGCCTGTCATGGCAGAGACGATGGCAGTAGTTAGGGCAATACCTGCTGATGGGCCATCTTTTGGGGTTGCACCTTCAGGCATGTGGATATGCAAATCGGTATTTTTAAATTTTTCATAAGTAATCCCAAATCGCTCACCATTGGCACGCACAACACTCATGGCGGCACGAATGGACTCTTTCATGACATCACCGAGCGACCCTGTAAAGACAAGCTCGCCTTTACCCTGCATGGTTGCAGATTCGATGGTCAAAAGCTCACCACCAACCGAAGTCCACGCCAAACCTGTAATGCGTCCAATCTCAGGGTCTTTTTCAGCCAAACCATAATCATATGGCTTGACGCCCAAATAATCTGAAATATTATCATCGGTGATGGTTAAGCTATCGATATTAACACCTTTTTTGGGTTTGACGCCATATTTTTCGATTTGGGAGCGTACCGCTTTTCGGCTAATCTTATTAATCTCACGCTCAAGATTACGAACGCCTGCTTCTTTGGTATAATGGCGGATAATACTGGTTAATGCATCATCAGTAATATCAAGCTCATTGGGTTTTAGGCCGTTTTGTTCTAAAGCTTTTGGGGTTAGATAATTATTGGCAATGGCCATTTTTTCATCTTCAGTGTAGCCAGGTAAGCGAATGACCTCCATACGGTCAAGCAATGCAGGCGGAATGTTCATGCTGTTGGCAGTACAAATAAACATCACTTGCGATAAGTCCAAATCTAAATCCAAATAATGATCATTAAAGGATTTATTTTGGGAAGGATCTAAGACCTCAAGTAAGGCAGAAGCAGGGTCTCCTCGAAAATCTTGTGCCATCTTATCAATTTCATCGAGTAAAAATAGCGGATTTTTAACCTCAACTTTGGCAAGTGATTGTACAATTTTGCCGGGCATCGCACCGATATAAGTACGGCGATGCCCACGAATTTCAGCTTCATCACGCACGCCGCCTAATGCCATACGCACAAACTTACGACCTGTGGCACGAGCAATGCTCTCGCCCAAGGAAGTTTTACCTACCCCAGGAGGGCCAACTAAACATAAAATAGGCCCTTTAAGCTGCTTCACTCGAGATTGTACTGCCAAATATTCCAAAATGCGGTCTTTGACATCATCTAGCCCATAATGATCTTTATCCAGTGTTTGTTTGGCTTTATCAAGATTAATGCTAACTTTACTGGCTTTGTTCCATGGCGTGTCTAAAATCCACTCAACATAACCTCGTACCACCGATGCCTCTGATGATGATGCTGGCATTTGTTTGAGCTTTTTAAATTCACTTTCGGCCTTTTTTCGGACATCATCGGGCAAATCAGCTTCTTTTAAGCGATTTTCAAGCTCAACATCGTCATCATCGGCACCATCATTTAAATCGGATAGTTCTGATTTGATGGCTTTCATTTTTTCATTTAAGAAATACTCGCGTTGGTTGTTTTCCATTTGCTTTCGAACAGTGTCTTGTAGCTGACTTTCGATGCTATGCTCGGTTTTAGTGTTAGTGAAATATTCGCTTAGCACCTTAAAGTATTCAGCAGCATCACCCGATTCAAGCAAAGCTTGCTTTTTATCAAGAGGTAGCTGTGTGCGTGTCACGACAAAGTAAATCAGCTCAAGCAAATTATCAAAACCGCTGGCAACACGGATCAGCTCACGCGAATTTCTCAGCGTACTTTCAGCATAGTCACTAAATAGCTCAAGTAGCACCGACTTTTGAGCATCAGCTTCTTCTTGGCTAAGATTGAGGTCAACATTGGCAGCCGTGAACTCAGCGATAAAGCTATCATCAGTATCATCATTGGCATTTTGGATGCGACCGATTTCAACACGCTCAAGACCCTCAATCAACACCTTTAAGCATTTATCATCGGAGTCATGTGGCATGGTACTGACAATTCGGCAAAGTGTTCCGTAGCGATGTAAATCTTCAATATCAATCTGTTCAGACAGTGAATCTTTTTGGGCAACCGCAATCAGTTTACCCTCATGTGATTTTTGGGCAAGTTCAATGGCTTTGATGGACTGCTCACGACCGATAAATAAGGCGACTTGTGTCTGTGGAAAAATGATGACATCACGAACAGCAATTAAGGGCAGTTGTTGTAAATTATGATGATTATTGGCATTGTCATAAGTTGTATTTGGGGTTGTCATTTTAGTATTCCTTATATTTTTAAAATGATGCTGGATTTATGGTGGCTTGTAGCGTAAATTGCAAGACCTGACATTAAAAACTTGGCAAATCATTCGCTTTTTTAATCATCATGACCAAATGATTGGCTTTGTAAAAATTGTCTATCACAATTAAATGTATAACTTATTGATTTATCATAATATTTTTAAAAAATTTTATGAATTTTTTTGGGTATAATACAGAATTTAATTTTGATAGGTATGATTTAGGGGTGATGATGAATGCTGTTTTGCTTGCCGTCATTGTGATGGTTGGCTTATCGCTTGTACGGGTACATGTGGTACTAAGCTTGGTGGTTGGGGCACTTGTTGGCGGTTTGATGGCGGGTATGTCGGTCGCTGATACGCTGACTTCTTTTCAAGATGGTATTAAAAATGGTGCACAAATTGCTTTATCTTATGCCATGCTTGGTGCTTTTGCGATGGCAATTGCCCATTCAGGATTGCCACAGATATTGGCAGATAAGCTGATTGCTCGGTTGCAGTACGCTGATGGCACAGGTGGGCTTAAGTTTTTGTTATTTTTTATCTTAATTATTATGGCAATCATGTCTCAAAACATTGTGCCGATTCATATTGCCTTTATTCCCCTAATCGTGCCGCCACTGTTATCGGTGATGAATCGCTTGCATCTGGATCGCCGTGCGATCACATGTATTTTAACTTTTGGTTTGGTCAATACATACATGTTTATTCCTTATGGATTTGGCGATATTTTTTTGAATCAAATTATCCTTAAAAATATCAATGAAGCAGGCATGATAACCAACAACATCTCAATGATGCAAACTATGATGATCCCTGCTTTGGGTATGCTGATTGGACTTTTGATTGCCATTTTTGTCACGTATCGTAAACCGCGTCATTATCAAGAAAAAGCCGTGGCGGTCGGTCAGGCGTCTATTCAAGTCGGTACGCTTAATATCGTCGTGGCAATGGCGGCAATTGTTGCGGCATTTGTCGCACAGCTAATGACAGATTCTTTATTGATTGGCTCACTCGTGGGTTTTGCGATATTTATGGCAACAGGTATTGTTAAATGGCGTGATGCCAATGAGGTTTTTAATGATGGCATTAAAATGATGGCGATGATTGGCTTTATCATGATTTGTGCTCAAGGTTTTGCAGAGGTGATGAAAGCCACAGGGCAGATTAATGCGTTGGTTAATGGGGCGGTGGGTCTTTTTGGTGATAACAAAATGCTTGCGGCAGTATCGATGCTTTTGGTTGGTTTGGTGGTGACACTTGGCATTGGTTCATCATTTTCGACTGTCCCTATTATTGCGACCATTTATGTACCATTGTGTATGGCGATGGGCTTTAGTGTACCTGCAACAGTGGCTTTGATTGCAACAGCAGGCGTACTGGGTGATGCTGGCTCACCTGCATCAGATTCTACATTAGGTCCCACCATGGGGCTGAATGCAGACGGCCAGCATGACCATATTCATGATTCTGTGATTCCAACTTTTATCCACTATAATATTCCTTTGATTGTTTTTGGTTGGATTGCCGCGATGGTGCTTTAGTCTTTTTGAGTACTTGATATTTAATGCCTTGAAATCGCTTCAAGGCATTTTTTTTTGGCTATTGATTTTCTTGGCCTAAATAAGTACCACGCTTTGGTTGCCATTTGACTTCTTCGCCACGCAAGATTTTTTCAATCATCATCTTGGTATGTGCACGATGATGATTGAGCATGCTAATCATATGCGTATTTTTATAGCGGCTGATGTTTGGGTCGTATGTTTCGGCAGCAGCTGCCACACCATCTCGATCTCGGTGATGATACAGATGTGCGATGCGTTCAGCAATCTCGCTATCCATCCCCAAAAGCTCAAGCCCTGTACGGGCACTGCGTACCGCTGAATCAAAAGTCTCACGAATTACCGCACTGGCACCTGCTTTGTGCAATTGGTAGGCATGAATGCGATCATAAGCACGAGCCACGATTGGCAAATCGTTGTAGGTGTGGCGTAGATGGCGTACGATGGACAGTGCCTCTTTGGGATGATCGATAGCGATTAAAACCAGTTTGGCTTTGGCGATGCCTGCCATATCAAGCAAATCAAATCGTGTGGCATTGCCATAATAAGTCTGAATCCCCAAGTTTGACAAACCATCTACATGGTCAGCATCACTATCAATCAATGTGGTCTGATAACCACATGCGGTCAGCACGCCATTGACAACTTGCCCGTATCTGCCATGTCCTAAGATAATGATAGGATTTTCTTCATCAATGGCATCACTGTCTCTTACAGACGCTGGCGATGTGTTTTTGGCGGTGTATTTTTGATGAATCACTAAAAATAGCGGCGTAAGTACCATGGACATCACAACGATTGCTGTTAAATTAGCATGTGTATCGGCGGATATGACCGAATGCGTCGCCGCTGCTGAAAATAGCACAAAGGCAAACTCACCACCTTGTGCCATCATGACTGCACGCTCAATAGCGATGGCATGCCCAGCTTTGGTGATGCGGGCCACAAAATAAATCCAAAGACCTTTGGTGAGCATGAGTGCGATGACGCCAAGACTGATAAGTTGCCAGTTTTTGGTCACGATGGATAAATCAAGTGCCATACCGACGCCTAAGAAGAACAAGCCCAGTAAAAGACCACGAAAAGGCTCAATGTCTGCTTCAAGTTGATGTCGAAAGCTGGATTCAGATAACAGCACACCTGCAACGAATGCACCCATCGCCATCGACAGACCGCCAAGCTCCATCAGTAGTGCCGATCCTAGCACGACCAATAACGCTGCAGCTGTCATAATCTCTCGTACACCAGTTTTGGCAAGTATCGTAAATAATGGATTAATCAGTACACGCCCAACGATCAACAATGCCAGTAATGAACCTAATGCCACAGCAATCGCTTGCCAAGCTGGTGTTTCACTGGTATGCACCACAGGCGATAAAAAAGCCACAATGGCTAACAGCGGAACAATCAGCAAGTCTTCAAATAATAAGATGGATACCATGCTTTGACCTTTGGCGGTAGACAATCCATTATTTTCGCCCAAAGTTTGCATGACAATTGCCGTTGAGGTCAGCACAAACCCTGACGCCCCCACAAATGCCACTTGCCATGATACCCCAAATATCTTGAGCACCAACATCATTAAGGCGGTTGCCCCAAATACCTGTAAAGACCCAAGCCCAAAGATTTGTCGTCTAAGACTCCACAAATGCGATGGGTGCATTTCAAGACCGATAATGAATAAAAACATCACCACACCAAGTTCAGCGGTGTGGATGATGGTCTGTGGGTCGGTAAATATCCCTAAGCCAAACGGCCCAATTATCAGACCACCAGCCAAATAACCAAGGACAGACCCTAAACCAATTTTACGAAAAAGGGGTACTGCGATTACGGCAGCTCCAAGTAGTGTTACAACTTGAATCAGCTCGCTTGCCATACCAGCTTCAGCCATCGTTATTCCTTATTTTAGTGATGAATAAAAAAGCACAAATCATTAAGCCGCCATTTTAATGTAAGTTAATGCAAGCTTAAGTATTGTGCTAATCAAATCAAAAATGATAAACTTATATGACAAAATCAGATAATAAAATTATCGCCGTGTGATGAGCAATCGGTTGAATTGATCAATTATAACCAACCTGCTTTTCTAAATTTGGTGTATAAAAACAAACAAACCAACATGACCGCACCAACAACAACAAAATAAGCATATCGAATATGCAGCTCAGGCATATAATCAAAGTTCATGCCATAAATACCAGCAACCGCCGTCGGTACGGCAGCGATACCAGCCCAAGCCGCCAATTTTCGGACAACATCATTTTGCCCCATTGTCACCATCGCCATATAGGTATCCATTGCCACAGAGAGCATTTCATTTAGGCCATTGACGGCATCAATTGAGCGTAAAAGATGGTCATTGACATCACGAAAATAAGGTTTGGCGGCAACAGGAAAAGCAGAGACCAATTCATTTTTTTTATGATTAATAAAAAAGTTACACACATCTTGAACAGGCAAAATCACCGCTCGCATATGCACCAGTTGAGATTTTAGTTCATATAAACTTTTTAGGGTGGATTTGCTAAACTCATGTGAAAAGATATTGCGTTCTTGCTCACGCAAATAATTGCCCAATCGGTCAGTGATTGGTAAATAGTTATCAACAATAAAGTCTAAAATTGCATGTAGTACAAAAATTGGACCCAAACGCAATTTTTCAGGTCGGCGGTGGCAATGTTCACGAACAGGGGTGTAGGAATTGGATGCACCACGGCGGACGCTGATGATGAAATTTTTACCCATAAAAATGGCGGTTGTGCCATAGCGAATTTGGTTATCCTCAAGCTTAGCAGTACGCACAACCACAAAGATGGTATCATTACCGTAGCTTTCAACCTTTGGGCGTTGGTGATCAGCAAAGGCATCTTCTAAGGCAAGCTCATGTAAGTCAAATGCATCTTGAACCTCTTGAACGGTTTCAAGACTGGGATCGTATAGTCCAAGCCAGATAAATTGATTATTATTAGTAAGCGTACGACTGACATCCTCGATTGCTAAAGGCTCAATGGGTGCGCCTGTTTTACGAGAGTAAGCATAACAGATGACAGTTTCATTATCCCCAGATTGCTCAATATCTTCTAAGCGGTCGGCATCAGGATCGTAGACTGTCATTGTCTCAATGGTATCTTCGTCTGTGGCATCGGCATCGCCATAGATATAGCTGTCTTGAGTGTCGTGGAAAGTTTCAGCACTTTCAGGGGTATGCTCAGGGTCGTTGGTGACTTTGATCATGTCTGATTCATCAAACAGCTCATCTTGATGAATGATAGGATTAAGATCAGATATGGTGGCGGATTTGGCAGGGTGGGTCAGGTCGTTTGGATTTGGGGTGTGATCGGTTTGTGTATTATGCTGTGTCATAAAATCCCCAAAAAATCGCAAATTTTGTGATGATCAGTGTATTAAAACCCTAAACTATAGAGCAAATTTATATTCAGTGGGTTATTATAGCAATACTGTCGCAATTTTTCATCAGTTAAATGATGGCTTCATTGACAATTGAGCGATTGATAAAATTTTTTTTCAAATTAACCTTGCAAGCCTGCTAAGGTATGGTACACTAGTCAAGAAAAAATGATTGCTGTGATCACAAATGAGTCAATGATAACTCATTTGTAATTATGGTGCTTATTTATAAGCCTGTCAGCTTATTTATAAGCCCAAGTCATTTTTTTCCAAGTCATTTTTTTATGACACTGTATTTTGGTCAAACGCTTGTTTGACTGTTTTTATTTGCTGACAGGGGTTTTTTGTGCCAAAGCATAGCACCACCAATTTTAACACCGAACACCAAATGGATACAAAACACATTCAGCAAAATTGGCTTTTACCTGATGGTGTGGCTGATGTACTATTTACCGATGCTCAAAAACAAGAAAGCCTGCGTGATGCCTTGCTATTTGTGCTGACCGCACACGGTTATCGCTTGGTATCGCCGCCATTAATTGAGTATACCGAAAGTCTGCTAAATAATGCCGATGAAGACCTAAAACGCCAAACTTTCAAATTTATCGATCAGCTCAATGGTCGTTTAATGGGTTTGCGTGCCGATATTACGCCACAAATTCTACGCATTGATAGCAAATATGGTCAAGGCATCAGCCGTTACTGTTATGTTGGGCAGGTTGTCAAAACCCTACCGACTGGTCTGTTTGGCTTGCGTACGCCGCTTCAATTGGGTGCCGAGATTTTTGGGATAGATGATATCTGTGCCGAGCTTGAGTTGATTGATCTACTGGTCGCATTGGCAGATGAGGTCGGACTAGACCGACAGATGCTGCATGTGGATATTGGGCATGTCGCTATTTTTGATCGCTTGTGTCAGTTGCATGGCGTTTCAAACAAAGATGCTGATGAGCTGATTGGCATTTACCATAAAAAAGCCATGCCAGAACTTACCAAATGGTGCCAAAATATGGGCAACAGCTTAAACAGCCCAAGCGATGCAACTGATTTTTTGGTATTGGCTAAGCATACATTAAGCAGTGATCGGACGCCAAATGCCGAGGCTTTATTGAATAAGCTGTCCGATAAAGCTCGCCAAGATAATCAAATCATCCAAGCGGCAAATGAGCTTGCTACTTTGGCGGCACATATCAGAGCGGTGGGTATGAGTGTGAGTATTGATGTGACTGAATTGTCAGGATATCATTATCACACTGGCGTGGTATTTAATGTCTATTTGGGTAATAGAACCACACAGACTCAAGCTTTGGTACGAGGCGGTCGCTTTGATGGCATCTCAACTCACAGCGTGGCAAGGGGTGCAACTGGTTTTAGTATGGATATTAATCGCTTGCTTGAATTTGTAGAGCTTGAAGAAGATACCGTGATTTTGGTGGATTATCACGATTTACAAAATGCTGATGCAGACACAAAAGCTGATTTGGCCACACAAATTAAAACCTTACAATCTGAAGGCTGTATTGTCATTAAGCCCTTGACTGTAGATGATAAGCCTGACCAGATTGATGGTATTTTGCATTGGGACACCGATCAAGATAAGCCGATTTGGGCGGTGCGATTAGTTGGTGATGAGTACTAAATGTCACCGATTGATGTTGTTGATTGATTTATTGAGTAACTTTTAAGGATACATTATGGGTAAGAATGTTGTCGTGCTGGGTAGTCAGTGGGGTGATGAAGGCAAAGGCAAAATTGTGGATTTGCTGACCGAAAAAGCCACAGCGGTCGCCCGCTTTCAAGGTGGGCATAATGCAGGTCATACATTGGTTGTTGGCGGTGAAAAAACCGTTCTGCATCTTATTCCATCAGGTATTTTGCGTGAGGGTGTCACTTGTTTCATTGGCAACGGGGTTGTTTTATCTCCTGAAGCACTACTTAAGGAAATGAATGGTTTAATCGAAAAAGGTGTGCCTGTGCGTGAGCGTTTGCGAATCTCACCTGCATGTCCGCTTATCATGCCTTATCATACCGCACTTGACCAAGCTCGTGAAATCAAACGAGGCAGTGGCAAAATTGGCACAACAGGTCGTGGTATTGGGCCTGCTTATGAAGATAAAGTCTCACGCCGTGCGCTCAAAGTTGCTGATTTATTCCGTGCAGATTTACCAGAAAAACTAGAAAACTTACTTGAATATCATAACTTTGCACTTACCGAATATTATAAGGTAGACGCCATTGATTTTGATACCACGCTCAAACTGTGCCAAGAATGGGCATCTGATCTTAAGGATTTGGTCATTGATGTGACCGATGCACTAGAGATCCGTCGCCAAAATGGCGAAAATTTGATGTTTGAGGGTGCTCAAGGGACGCTACTTGATATTGACCATGGTACTTACCCATTTGTTACCAGCTCAAATACAACAGCAGGCGGCGTATCTACAGGTACAGGCTTAGGACCTTTATATTTAGACTATGTGTTAGGTATTACCAAAGCTTATACCACTCGTGTCGGCTCAGGACCATTCCCAACAGAGCTGTTTGATGATGTTGGTGCTCACTTAGCAAAAGTTGGGCATGAATTTGGTGCAACAACAGGCCGAGCTCGCCGCTGTGGTTGGTTTGATGCGGTCAGCTTACGCCGTGCGGTTGTATTAAACTCAATGAGCGGAATTTGTTTGACTAAGCTTGATGTTTTAGATGGCTTAGATGAGATTAATATTTGCACCAGCTATGAAGTACCAGAAGGTGAATGTGCTGGTGCTTATGATGCTGAATATTATGAAAAAGTGGTACCAAAATATGAAACCCTACCAGGTTGGAGCGAATCGACGATTGGCGTGACCAACTTTGATTCACTGCCTGCCAATGCTCAAGTATATATCAAACGCATCGAGGCGCTTGTCGGTTGCCCTGTTGATATCATCTCAACAGGCCCTGATCGTGATGAAACCATTGTGTTGCGTGATCCTTATGATGCTTAAGTGAGTGTGATTTTACCAATGATCGCATCGGATAAAAGTTGGTATTAACCCTGATAATTAACTTTTATTTAATTATCTTATCAGTGTTATGTGAAAATAACTTTTTGGCATGACTTAGTTATTTGATTATCAAATATATCAACGAACCCAATCTTGACTTGATACAGTTATGATTGGGTTTTTTATTGTTAAAAAATTAATTTATTTATTTATTTTTGATAAGTTATCGTAAATACCGATAAATAATCCAAAAAATCCCACTTTATCTTAGCCTGATCTTTTGATGAAATGGTAGGGTAATTGGCACGGTCATCATGTTAGCCATAACTTTTATGATGATTGTCTCTTAAGGTGTCTTAAATTGATCAAAGTGTGCCTGCCTTTGGCATTTTTTATATCAAACTGACTTAAAATTGTACATTGTTATCAATTTTTAATCATGATGATCAAAGGTAGCGACGCTTTAAATATACTCTTATTATAGATAATATTTTTAATATTCATTCACAGGAGGGTTGAATGTCTATCACTCAAGGTGTGCATCATGTGGCATATCGTTGCAAGGATGCCAAAGAAACGGTTGCATGGTATCAAAAGCATCTGAATATGGGCTTTGTTTTGGCAATTGCTGAGGATAAAGTACCATCAACGGGTGAACCTGATCCATATATGCATATTTTTTTGGATGCAGGCGGTGGTAATATCTTAGCATTTTTTGAGCTTCCAACCAAGCCTGCGATGGGACGAGATGAAAATACGCCCATATGGACTCAACATTTAGCACTCAAAGTTGATAGCGAAGAGACCTTAAGCGCCACCAAGCAAAAGCTGATTGATGCAGGCTTGGAAGTTTTGGGACCTGTAAATCATACGCTGTTTAAGAGCATTTATTTTTTTGACCCAAATGGTCATCGTGTTGAGCTTGCCTGCGATATCGCAACCGATCAGATAACCGTGCTTTAGATAAAGTAAAATGGGATATGCTCAATGAATGGGCACAAACAAAAAAAGCACCCAAACACGCACAATGGGTACATGATGGCAGTTTGGTTGTGGTTAGCCGTGACTTAAGCCAATATCGTAAAGTTGAGGATATTGCACCAACGCTGCAAGCTGCTTTAGATGATTGGGAAGTGGTATCGCCCAAGCTACAAGCGGTCTATCAGGATTTAAATGACAACCGTAATGGATTGCCTTTTGATCAAACATAATGCCATTTGCCCTTACCAAGAGCATACCAATGGGCAGATGGTTCGGCTTATTTAAATCATGTTGAATTGGTTCGCAAAGCACGGAATTCAGAGGTACCCGAATCTTTTTATGATGATCCATTGATGTATCAAGGCGGTTCTGATGGCTTTATTGGGCCATGAGATGACATTGTGGCATCAGAGGCATGGGGTATTGACATGGAGGCGGAAGTTGCGGTTATTACAGGTAAAGTTAGTTTGGGTAGCACATCAAAACAAGCTGCCGAACAAATCCGATTGGTGATGCTGGTGAATGATGTTTCTTTAAGAAATCTTATCCCATCGGAGCTTGCCAAGGGATTTGGCTTTTTTCAAAGTAAGCCTGCTTCTGCATTTAGCCCAGTTGCTGTGACACCTGATGAAATAACAGCTTGGGATAATCAAGCTGCCAAATTGTACCTACCCATTCAAGTCCATCTAAACGGTGAGCTTTTTGGCCGCCCTAATGCTGGTGAGGATATGACCTTTGGATTTGGGCAATTGATTGCCCATGCTGCCAAAACTCGTCATTTGGCAGTAGGCACTATCATTGGTTCAGGCACTGTGTCAAATAAGCAAGACAGCCTTTGGGGGTCGAGCGTTGAGCATGGTGGAGTGGGCTATTGTTGTTTGGCAGAGCTTCGTATGTATGAGGCGATTGAAGGCAAACAGCAAACGCCGTTTATGCAAGATGGTGATGTGGTACGGATTGAAATGTTTGATGAAACAGGTGAAAGTATTTTTGGCACAATTGAAAATACCGTAAAAGCAATATAAGCATCATGTTTGGCATTTAACTGTCTAATAAAAACCCAAATTCAAAACGATGAACTTGGGTTTTATCATCTTGGATTATTAAGGTATTGTTTAAGGTGAAGTAATCATCTTAAAATAATACCCTTGGTTACCCAAAAATCTGCTTAAGTGCCACTTTATAAAATTCAAAGGCTTCTGTTGCCCCTTGAATGGCTGTATCTTGCTCATCTTTACTAAGATTGAGCTGGTTTAAAGATTCACGAAATGCCTTCCAATGCTTACCACGCCCATCAGGATGCGCATCTAAATGGCTTGCACCAAAGTTCTCATCAAAACCCAATTTTTCTTTTGTGTCTTTAAATAAAAAGGCTGCACCAATATTGGAACCTTCGGCACAATAAAGCCAGCCAATGGCTTTGGCACCCATTGGTGCTGGTAATTTTGCCTTAAAGGTATTTGGCTGTTGTTCTAGGTCTTTTAAATCATTTAAAACGGCATCATAACGCGTCATTGATGCTAAGTTTTCAATGGATTGGTTCAATGCTGGGTCTTTATAAATGGGGTCAACAATTTTATGAAAAACAGATTGTAGATTTAAAAACTTAATATAATTTTCGACACTGTCAAAAGGTCTAACTGACATGACCGTCTCATCGACGCTGTCGTGTATGTTGCGAGTATCTTCTTTGAGACGCTCGGCGAAAGTAAGTTGTGTCATAGCATTACTCCAGTTTATGACTTTGGTTGATGACTAAAATGGCTTAAGCGACTAAATACGCCCCATCTGTCACTGGATACTTCTAGTCTAACCCAACAACTGTAAGGTTATACACCAAATCACTGCCAACTCTTAAAAAGATGGCTAAAAGATATCAAATAAGTAATCTTAACACAAGTGATAATTATTATCATTTTTATGAAATAAAAAACAAACAGTTGCTAAATTGCAACTTATTTTTGATCAATTTATAATTCATATTTACAATTAATTAATATTTACAATTAATTAAGATTTGATGATAATAGCTTGGTGGTTTTAACCAATATCAACATTAATCAGCCATCAAAAAGAAAAAACCAATATCATTAGAGTGCTGGTAAAAGATAAGCATTGAGCAAATTTATTATGAATCTGAATTTGGGCTAACTTAAATCTTTTAACGCCCATTGCTCTTTGTCTTTGAACATACATTCATCAAATACCACACAAGCACCACATTTGGGCTGGCGTGCTGTACAAGTATAACGCCCATGTAATATCAAATAATGATGTGCATCCACCAAAAACTTGGCAGGAATACGCTTCATTAAGGCTTTTTCAACAGCAAGGACGGTTTTACCTGTGGCCAATCCTGTCCGATTACCCACACGAAAAATATGTGTATCTACTGCCATGACAGGCTCACCAAACGCGGTATTTAGCACCACATTGGCGGTCTTTCTGCCCACGCCTGCTAAAGCTTCTAATTCATCTCGAGTGCGGGGTACTTGGCCATTGTGTTTGGTGATGAGGTCTTGGCAGGTTTTGATGACATTGGCAGCTTTAGAGTTATACAGTCCAATAGAGCTAATATAACTTTTTAGGTTATCTAATCCCAAATCCAAAATAGCTTTGGGGGTGTTGGCAACTTTAAATAATTTATCGGTGGCAATATTGACACTTTTATCGGTGGCTTGAGCTGATAGCATGACAGCAATCAGTAGCTCAAATTCTGAAGTATAGTGAAGTTCGGTGACAGGTTCTTTGATATGCTTGGCAAGTTTTTGAAAAAATACCAAACGCTTGTTGGCATTCATGGAGCGTGAGGGCGGCGTGTTAGCCGTTTTGGTCGTGGTTAATTTGGGTTTGGTTGTCATAGTTTATAGTTTATAGTTTGTGGCATACTGGTTTAGTTTTTAGCTGTTCGGTTGTCTTTGTCGTCTTTATCATCTTGTACCCAGCTTTCAAGGCGTTTGACGATTTTGCCAAACAATGTATTACGCTTATACTCGCCATGCTTATTTTTATCATCAATGAGCATGCCTGACAAAAGGGCAAGGGCGTCGGTAATGTGGTCGATGGCATAAATATGAAATTGTTCATCTTTAACAGCCTGTACGATGTCATCACGCAGCATCAGTTGGGCAATATTAGCGCGTGGTAATATTACCCCTTGATTGCCATCAAGCCCTTTATCACGGCAAGCATCAAAAAATCCAGCAATTTTTGCATTCACACCACCGACCGCTTGAGCTTGCCCTAATTGATTCATTGAACCTGTGATGGCAAGATTTTGGGCAATGGGAATATTGGCTAAAGCCGATAAAAGGGCACACGCTTCGGCAAGGGTTGCACTATCGCCATCAATTTGCCCATAGCTTTGCTCAAATGCTAAAGACGCACTGAAATTTAATTCATGAAATTCGCTAAATAAGGCACGCAGAAAACTGGACATGATGAGCATGCCTTTGGCGTGTAAGCTACCACCAAGCTCAACATCTCGTTCAATGTCTAAAATCTCACCTTGACCAAAGTTGGGCTGAATCAAAGCGGTCAAGCGTGCAGGTAGCCCAAATTCACTATCAGCATAGCTGATGATGGTTAATGCGTTGATTTGCCCAACCGCCCAGCCTTTGGTGCAGATAATTTGCTGACCGTTTAAAATCTCCTGCCAATACAAATCCTTTAAATACCCCTTTCGTTCAGTGATGTCATCAAGTGCGGTTTGTACATGCTTGGCGGTGACTATTTTGTTATTTTCAAGGGTAGCGATTCGTGCAGATTCAACCAATAATCCTGACAAGCGATCGGCGTGTAAGTCCAGCTTATTTTTATCATCGCTAAGCTTGGATAATTCATCAATAATTACAGCAAATGCGGTATTATCAAAATTGGGCAACTGATGGCTTTTAATCATATCCACCATTTTTAATACCATGCCATATTCACTACAGTCATCTCGTTGAATGTCATCATGAAAATCGGCACGAACTTTAAAGACCGAATTAAATTCAGGTTCAAATTCTAGCAATTCATAATATAAATCAGCTTCACCAAGTAAGATGACTTTGACATCCAATGCCACGCTATCGGGCTCAAGCGATAGGCTGCCTGTCAAAGTGAGCATCTGTTCAAGACTTGAGATTTTGATTTGTTTTGATTGCAAAGCACGCTTTAAACCTTGCCATGCATAGGGATGTTCAAGTAGGCTTTGGGCTTCTAATAAAAGATAGCCGCCATTTGCTTTGTGTAATGCACCAGCTCGAATCATGCTAACATCTGTTAAGACAGTACCAAGCTCGGTGGTATATTCAATATGCCCAAGTAAGTTTAGATGTGTTGGCAAATCTTCAAATACAATCGGCGCACCAGCTGATGGCTGATGGCTGACCAAGATATTGACGACATATCGGCTTGGTACTTGTGATAAACTGGTGGCGATAAAATTGTCATCATCTTCATTGATGATATGGGTAATGTTTTTGACCATATCATCTTGAATCGCCATGAGATGACGGATGGCTTTTGGGTGGTTCTCAAAGTTTGCCATCACAGCGTTAAACATGGGTTCAAGTACTTTTTTGGCAGTACTTTGATGTAGCTCATCAAGTGCCTCATGCGTGCTGTCTTCAAGCTCACTAAGCTCAATTTGTGCCTCTAAAAGCTGTTTTTGAAGCTGGGCGAGCTTTTTGGTATCTATAGGTTTGCTGTCATCAATTGCCACAAAATGCACACGCCCATCACCTGTGGTCTTTAGTACCAAATTATGTTGTTTGGCATCAGCATTAATAGCATCAAATCGTTTGTTTTGTTGTAGGGGTATGGCTGATTTTATCAGTTCAATGTGGTTTTGGTGAGTATCTCCAAGCAGTTTGGCGACCAGCTTTTTTTTGGCATTTTGCCAAAGTTTATGGACTTTTTGCTGAAAAATAATTGCCATACCAGCAGGAAAATCAATGGCAATGGGTCGGCGTATGTCTTCAAAATGATGTACATATACCCAATCATTCGGTGTTGGCATATGCTTGGCACGCTCAGCCAAAAGGCGTGTGACGAGTGTACGCTTGCCCAACCCATTTTCACCGACTGCAAACACATGATAGCCATTGGCGTGTATGTCTAATGCGGTGTTTAAGGCTTTGATGGCACGGCTTTGACCAAATGCAATATCAGGTTTGGGCAGATGCAGACGGCTAGATTTGGGCAGATGATTGGGATCGGTGTAGCGTTTTAAGTCGCAAGCTTGTAATCGGTAGTTGTTTTTTAAACGATGATATGCATTATCTTTCATAAAATCAAAATCAGCTTCGTCTGCTATCCTTTGTGCAAAATAGTAAAATATGAACGAAATGCCCAAAAAACGCAGTGGGTTGGTTAAAAAGGGTATTTTAGCAGATTAAAGCATGATAAAATAGCTTTGCTGTGTGTAAACTTTTATTTTTACTGCCTTATTTGGCAATCTTGTGTTGATTGGTTAAATTGATTAAGAACGATGATATGACGCCCAAATTTTCCAAAATCTCCCATAAATTTCAACGCTTCGCCGCTGCCATTGATGAGGCAGCCCAATCGCTTGGATTGACGATTACCGATGTGCAAAATATGCAGATTTTACGGTATTTAGACGGCCTTTTATTGTGGGGTAAAGCGTACAATCTAACCGCTATCACAGACCCTGATGAGGCTTTGGTGAAGCATATTTTTGATTGTATGGCGATTATACCCATGCTGCCGTTTGTCACGCAACCAAACAAATCTTTGCTAGATATTGGTACAGGTGCAGGATTGCCATCGGTAATTTTGGCAATTTTAAAGCCTGATTGGCACATTGATGCTCTTGATAGCAATCAAAAAAAAATCCGCTTTATTCGCCAGATTAGCAGTGAGATTGGCTTAAAAAATATCACGCCAATTGCTTCTAGAATTGAGCATCATCATGCCCAAAAAGCGGGTGCGTACGATGTGATTACCTCACGGGCATTTGCGTCACTGACTGATTTTGTTAGCCTTGCTACACCATGTTTGGCGGATACAGGTGTTTTGTATGCCATGAAAGGTAAAATGCCAACTGCTGCAGAAATGGCAGATTTGCAAGCTTGGCACATAGATATTGAGCCCATCTGCGTACCCAAATTAGATGACGATCGATGTGTGGTTTACCTAACAAAGCAGTAATTTTTTAATCATTTTTATTGGATATGTTTTCTTTTAAGGTTTTATTATGGAAATAATTGCAATTGCCAATCAAAAAGGGGGTGTTGGCAAGACTACAACAACAGTCAATTTGGCAGCAGCGTTGGCGATAATTGCCAAAAAAAGGGTGCTACTGATTGATTTGGACTCCCAAGGCAATGCCACCACCAGTGTTGGTCTGGATAAAAATGCCTTAGAATATACAATGGCAGATGTGCTACTTGATGGCGTGTCTTTACAAGATGCCATCTTATCTACCGATATTGGCTTGGATGTCATTGGTGCCAACCGAGATTTGGCAGGTATTGATGTATCACTTGCAGGCGTGGCAGACGCGCCTTTTTTACTTAAGCAGGCGATGGCAGATGCCAAGATGGCAGGCAAGCTTGAGTATGATTATATCGTGATGGATTGTGCACCAAGTCTTAGTATGATTACGGTGAATGCCTTTTCGGCAACTGATGGCGTGATTATTCCGATGCAGTGCGAGTATTATGCGCTTGAAGGTGTGGCAGATTTGATTGCGACGATTGATAAGCTAAAATCCATCAATGAATCTTTGCATATTCGTGGTGTGGTGCGTACTTTATTTGATTATCGTAACACATTGGCACAAGATGTTTCTGGTGAGCTTGAACGCCATTTTGGTGATTTGGTGTATCAAACCAGTATTCCAAGAAATGTGCGTTTGGCAGAAGCGCCCAGCTTTGGGCAATCAATTTTTACTTATGAAAAATCATCCAAAGGTGCAATCGCTTATCATAAACTTATGAATGAAGTGATTGCACAAACGAAAGCCAAATCAAACGGATAGATAGCTATGGCAAAAAAACGCAGACTTGGGGTCAAATACGGTTTGGATACACTCTTAAGCGGCACAAAGGTGAGTCGCCAAGTTGTTGATGTGATTGATGATGCCAAAATGGTGATGGCAGATAATAATCAACCTAACGATAAGCCGCAAGCGGTATCAAGCACCGCTGAGTCTGATACCACTCATCAAAGTGCTGATGATAAGGCGGTGAGTGTTTTGGATAACTTACCCAAATATCAACAAAAACAGATCGCTTTGTTTTGGCAGTTTGGTTTGGCTGAGCCGTGATACTCTGATTTGACGCATGCGTCAATCATAAATTTTAATTGAATTATTAATTGCAGACTGGAAATTTTCATGATTAAAAAGCGTGGATTGGGTATGAATCGTGGGCTAGATGTGCTGCTTGGCAACATCTCAGCAGAAAAAAAAATCATCGCAGGTGCCCAGTCTTTGGTGGCAAGTGCCGCCAGTGAACAGACCGAAACTAAGCCTACAGCCTCAACCAAGACTACCAAAATCAATAAAGCTAAAGCAGATAAAAAAGCAGGTAACAATAACCCAGCTTTGGAAGCTGGCATGGGTGAGAAAGTAGCACTTGTTCAAATCGCCACCAATCGCCTGCAATCAGGCAAATATCAGCCACGGCGTGATATGAACGAAGAGGCACTCAATGAGCTATCACTGTCCATCAAACAGCATGGCGTGATGCAGCCGATCGTGATTCGTCTGCTTTTGTCAGATGAGGATAAGTCCAGCGATACGGTAACGCACGAGATTATCGCTGGTGAGCGTCGATGGCGAGCGGCAAAATTGGCGGGGCTTGAGACCATTCCTGCCATTGAGCGGGTTTTGTCTGATGAGGTTGCGATTGCTTTGGCGTTGATTGAGAATATTCAGCGTGAGGACTTAAATGTCTTAGAGCAAGCAGCAGCGCTGCAGCGATTTCATACTGAGTTTGGTATGAGTCATGCAATGATTGCATCCGTGGTTGGTAAAGCACGCACCACTGTTTCAAATTTAATGCGATTAAATCACCTACACGATCAAGTCAAGCAATATATGATAGATGGTGTGATGGATATGGGACACGCTCGTGCCCTTTTATCACTCTCCCAAGAGCAACAGCCCATTATCGCCAAAAAAATTGTTGATGGCGGCATGACAGTGCGAGATGCTGAAAGGCTGGTCAAATCAATTTTAGATCCCAATCCTAAGCTTATCGTTCAGCCAAATCATGAAGTTTTGGCACTTTCTCAGCAGATATCGGATGCACTGGGTGCTAAGGTTAAATTAAAGCAAGGCAAAGATGGCAAGGGCAGTGTGGAGATTTTCTTTTATGACCATGATGAGTTTGGCGAGCTGGTCAATAGACTATGCCAAATATCAGATTATTGATCATCAGACATTAAAATTAGCAGGGCAATGGTCATGAAGAAGCTTGAGTTGGCATTGACGCAGGCGTGGCAAAAAAATGCAGTTTGGCTAAAGCTGTTAACACCTCTATCGGGGCTATATGGTATGGTTACGCATGCTAGAAAATCTTTGTATCACTCAGGTAAATGCCCAATTTATCGGGCGGCTGTACCTGTTCTTGTTATTGGTAATATCACTGTTGGTGGCAGTGGCAAAACGCCATTCATTATTGCTTTGACTAAAATTTTACGCAAACAAGGTATCAGTGTCGCTGTCATCAGCCGAGGTTATGGTGGTGACAGCACACAAATGCCCAAATTGGTCACGCCAACAAGTACGCCCAATGAAGTGGGTGATGAACCTTGCTTAATTGCCCAAAGTCTGTATTCTGATGGATTTTTTTTACCTATGGCAGTTGCGCCAAATCGTGGTCAAGCCATTGATTTATTACTAAAAAATTTTCCTGAGACGACACTGATTATCAGTGATGATGGGCTACAGCATTATGCACTGCACCGTGATGAAGAGTGGATTGTGGTTGATGTTGCCAGAGGTTTTGGTAATGGTAAGCTTCTGCCACAGGGTTTTTTAAGAGAACCCATTGACCGATTACAAGACGCTTTGGTCCTTTATCATGATAAAGATATGACCAAATATCCTAAAAAAGCGATGGCAATGAGCCTAAAAGTAGGGCAAATTGAGCCACTGATGGGCAATCATAAAAGCCCTGTGCCATCTGTAGGTACATATGTTCATGCGGTCAGCGGTATTGGGCATCCTAAGCGGTTTTTTGACACTTTATCGGATCAGGGGTTTTTGGTTATTCCGCATCCTTTTGGAGATCATCATGATTTTAGACTTGAGGATTTGGTGGATTTGATCAATCATCCTATCATTGTCACCAGTAAAGATGCGGTAAAATTGCGTCATTTGGCGACACAAACTACCCATGATATTTTTAATCATATTTGGGTGCTGCCTGTGGAGATGGTATTATCTGATGGCATTATTGAGCAGATTAATCATTTAATTGTTAAGTATCAATTAAATTAAATGATTGGAGTTGTTGGGTATTTAGCTTGAAAATTCTATCTAACAATGCCTGTATCTTTATCTGGTAGGATAAGCATAAAAATACACCAATTCAATTTTTAAGGATAACTATGCAAAAAATTCATCTGATTATTCCAGCTCGTTATCAATCCACCCGTCTACCAGGCAAGCCTTTATTGCTTTTGCACGATCAACCGATGATTCTATGGACAGCAAAAAAAGCCTTAAAAGCAAGTTTTGTAGACACCGTCTGTGTGGCCACCGATGACGATAGAGTCTATCAGACTTGCGCCGATGTAGGCATACATGTCGTCATGACTGACAGCACTCACCCATCTGGAACGGATAGGTTGGCTCAAGTTGCAACGGATTTGGGCTTTGATGATGATGATATTATTGTCAATATGCAAGGTGATGAACCTTTGGTACCAACGGTGCTACTTGAGCAAGTGACGCAGCTGTTGATTGATAATCCAGATTGTGCGATGGCAACTTTATGTGAGCCAATCTACAACCAAGAAGAATTTTTTCGCCCCTCAGTGGTCAAAGTGGTGATGAATCAGGCAAAGCATGCCTTATATTTTAGTCGTGCACCAATTCCTTATGACCGTGATGGCTTGTTGGATATGCCTAATCATGCATTTCGTCACTTAGGTTTATATGCGTATCGTGTGCGTATGCTTAAGCAGTTCACAAACTGGACTCAAGGGGTGCTTGAAAAATTAGAAAGTCTAGAGCAGCTTCGGGTACTTGAAAATGGTGAGCGTATCGCCATTGATATCGCACAAGTTGCACTGCCAGCTGGGGTGGACACACAAGAGGATTTGGACAGACTAAATGCTATGCCTATGGATGAGTTTTTAAAGTTTTAGGAGTGGCGATGACCACAGTTTATTTTATTCGCCATGCTGAACCCAATTATGCCAATCGTGATGAGTTTAGCCGAGACTTGACCCCAAAAGGCATTGCCCAAAGCGAGCGGTTGCTTGATGTGTTTAGGGGTATTGATATTGATGTGTTTTTTTCAAGCCCTTACAAACGGGCGGTGGATACGATTTATCCGCTTGCCAACAGTCGCAAAAAAAACATTCATCTAAAAGAGAAGCTTTGTGAAAGGCGGATTGGCACTTGGGTGGATAATTTTGATGAATTTAGCCAAAAGCAGTGGCAAGATTTTGGATTTCATCTAAAAAATGGTGAAAGTTTGCACCGTGTCCAGCAACGAAACATTGCTATGTTGCATGAAATTTTGATAAATTATCCCAATCAGACGATTGTCATCGGCACGCACGGTACGGCATTATCTACCATCATTAAGTATTATCAGGCGGATTTTGGTTATCAGGATTTTAATGCCAATAAGCACAAATTTCCGTGGATAATGGCATTTGAATTTGACGGTATTATGCTAAAACGCTACCACGAAATTAGCCATGAAATCCACATGGACGATACGCCATGAACGAGCAAGAACAGTTACCCTACTTTGCTCCATTACTTCCTTGGCAAAGACAGGCTTGGCAGCAGCTGACAGGTCAATTCATTGAGCAGCGTATGCCACATGGCTTACTTGCTGCAGGTCAAAAAGGCATCGGTAAGCGTGAGTTTGTTTGGCGATTTGTGGCGTATTTACTGTGTTTGGAAAAAAACCAATATGGTGCGTGTGGTCACTGTCAGAGCTGTCAATGGTTGCGTGCTGGAACGCATCCTGATTTATTGGTGCTACCGCAGGGTGATAGCATCAAAATTGATGATATTCGTTTGCTCCAAGAATACAGTCAAACCAAAGGGCATGGGGTAAAAGTCATTGTGCTTGATGGGGCAGATACACTGACACTGGGTGCTGCCAACGCATTTTTAAAGACGCTTGAAGAGCCTCGAGATGGGGTATTTTTGATACTCATTACCGACCATCCTTCTAGGCTTTTACCCACCATCAAAAGCCGTGTACAGACAATGCCTTTATCTTATATAGATAAAGTAGAGGCGATTGATTATCTGAGTGAATTTATGTCACCTGAGCTATCAAAGCTTTTATTAGATATCAGCGATGGGGCGGTCTTGCAGGCTAAGAGCTTATCTTCTGCCAAATGGTTTGATCAGCGTACACTTTGGTTAAAAACCTACACCGCTCTACAATTATCCAAGCGTACCGCCAGTGCCGCTAGTAGTTACTGGCAAAAAACCTTAACTTTGGCTGAATTTATCACGCTATCAAGAGTCATGTTAATGGATTTATGGCGTGTGTTCTTGGGGATACCAAGCTTACATCAAGATATAGATGTGGTAGCGTTGTTGGCTCAAGTTCAGCTTGACTCTTCAAAACTTGAATCATTACTAAGCTGTATTGATGATACGCAGACAGCTTACGCCCAAAATGTGCAAGAGACTTTGGGCTTTGACCGCATTTTAATTGAGATGGCAAAATGACAATCACCACCATTAATACAAGTTATGGGTCGATGATTGGCGATCTAAATTTTAAAATACTTGTCGGTGAATGATTGAAAATTTGATCGTAGTGTTATGATAGAATAAAAAAGGCTTTGGCTAATAATCTATGAGCCAAAGCCTTTTTTGATACTAATTCTTGGTAGGTTTTATTAGCTTAGTAAACTTACTTTTTATTGAATTTTACCAGCGAATTGGCGTAATGTGTGGCTGATTGGCTTTGAGATGCTCATAAGTACCCTTAACCAAAATATCAGAATTTACCGTACTGATATTGGTATGACCACAAAATGCCATCGTGACATCACATTCTTTATAGATAATCTCCAGCGCACGACGCACACCATCTTCACCATAAGCACCCAAGCCGTACAAAAATGAACGCCCAATCATCGTACCTTTTGCCCCCAAGGCGATGGCTTTTAGTACATCTTGACCCGAGCGAATACCACTATCTAGCCAAACTTCACAGTTAGAATTTTCAGCTTGAGATGCCTGTACGCAGTCAGTCAAAGAAGCAATAGAGCTTGGCGCACCATCAAGCTGACGACCCCCATGGTTTGAAATTACCATCGCATCAGCACCAAAGCGTGCTGCCATGATGGCATCTTCAGGTTCCATAATGCCCTTTAAAATCAAAGGACCGCCCCACATATCTTTAATGCGTGCCACATCATCCCAGCTAAGACCAGGGTCAAATTGCTCTGCTGTCCAAGCTGATAAACTGGATAGATCAGACACATTTTTGGCATGACCTGCGATATTTCTGAAAGTATGGCGTTTTGTGCCAAGCATATTGTAGCACCATTCAGGCTTGGTCATTAAGTTTAAGATATTTTTTAGTGTCGGTTTTGGGGGTGCTGATAGTCCATTTTTAATGTCTTTATGACGCTGACCTAAGACTTGTAAATCCGCCGTTAAAATCAGTGCTGAACAATTTGCAGCCTTGGCACGCTTGATTAGATTTTCCATAAATTCTTTATCACGCATGACATACAGCTGAAACCAAAATGGTTTGGTGGTATTTTCGGCAACATCTTCGATCGAGCAAATCGACATGGTAGATAGTGAAAATGGAATACCAAATTTCTCAGCGGCACGCGCTGCATGAATCTCTCCATCTGCCCACATCATGCCAGTAAATCCAGTCGGTGCGATTGCCACAGGCATACTGACATCTTGACCAATCATTTGTGTGGCAAGCGATCGATTATCCATATCAACAAGGACACGCTGACGCAACTTAATGCGATCAAAGTCCGTTTCATTATTACGGTAAGTGGTTTGTGTCCATGAACCTGAATCCACATAATCATAGAACATTCGTGGTACTTTACGCTCAGCGATACGACGCAAATCTTCAATTTCGGTAATTTTACTTAAATCAGCCATGGTAATTTCTCGCTTAATTTTTTGAGTATTTAATCGTTGATATCATGTTTTTGGGTAATTTTTAGCCATCAATGGGTATTTTACTTGGTTTTATCTTAAATCGGCAAGTAAAAACTAAAATCAAATGCTTATTTTTGGCTTAGATGGCATAAATAACCCAACCTTAAGATTGGGTTAGTTTAATGAGTGGTAAAATGTTGTCTTTGGGGGCATGCTAGGCTTTATTACCCACCTTGCTCATGATAAATAAGAACAATATTGGCCAGATGACAGCACCCACCCAATAAGTTGGGTTAAATATAATCGCCATACCAATTAAACCTGCTTGAATCACATAATAGGACATGGCAATTAAAGTTTTACGAATGACATAACCTTCACGATTGACCAAACCAACAACAGCACATGCCGCAACAACATTATGAACCGATATCATATTGCCCGCTGCACCGCCCACCGCTTGCAAGGAAACAACTTTAGCGGCATCCATAACACCTAAGCCGATTTGGGTTGCTGTCCCCCATTGAAAATGCGAAAACATCATGTTAGAAACCGTGTTAGAGCCAGCAATAAACGCGCCAAGACTGCCAATCCAAGGTGAAACCAAAGGCCACATGCCCTCAAATGCTTGTGCTGCTGAGGTGGCCAATACTTTTGGCATGGCAAGAATCTGTACAGCAGCATCTGGCGATGTGCCTGAATTGATAAATACCTGCACCATCGGCACCGAAAATAGTAACGCAGGTGCAGCAGCGAGCATGGTTTTGCCTGACTCTGACCAGCTTTTTTTGACCATATTGCCTTTCATGCCAAAAATAAAAATACACAAAATTGACACCAATAAAAGCACGCCACCAGGAGAATAAAGCAACTGGGTTTTATTGGTGATATTTGTGCCCAAAATGTTGGCAAAAACGATAGAAACCGCATCACTGGTGAGCCATGCCTTTAATGGTGCAATCGTCCGTGTGATGATTAAAATGGTAATGATGAGTAGATAGGGTGAAAACGCACGTATGACCGAAAATTTTGGGGCGACATCGCTGGTTGAATCGGTGATGGTAAATTCACTGACCCATTCTTTCTCCCAGCTTTCTCGTGGACCAAAGTCAAAGGTTTGTTTTGGGGTTAAAAACCCACGCTTGGCAGCAGGAATAACCAAGGATAAACCAACGACCGCTCCCACAATAGATGGCAGCTCAGGGCCGATAAACTTAGCGGTCAAGGCATAAGGAATGGTAAACGCCAAGCCTGCAAAAATCGCAAAGGGCGCCACTTTTAGACCTTCGGTAAATGAGCGTTTTTGACCAAAAAATAGTGTCAAAAATCCGCACAATATTAACGGAATTAAAAATCCGACCATACCATGAATCATGCCCACATTGCCTGAGATATTGAAAATATAGGCAGGTAAATCCATACCAATATTTGCCAGTGCTTGAGCAAGGTCGTCTTTATTTTCAAGACCTGAATTGACACCAATCAAAAGTGGCGTACCAACGGCACCATAAGATACAGGTGTGGACTGAATGATTAAAACTGCCATCACACACGCCATCGCAGGAAACCCCAACGCAAGCAGGAGCGGTGCTGCCACCGCCGAAGGCGTACCCCAGCCTGTTGAGCCTTCGATTAAACAGCCAAATAGCCATGCCACGATAATCATTTGAACTCGGCGGTCTGCAGAGATATCCATAAAGCCTTGACGAATGGCATTAATTGCACCGCTGTATTTTAAGGTATTTAAAATCAAAATGGCAGAAAAAACGATGAATAAAACATTCACCGCAGTCAGTACGCCATGGATGGTTGCAGCAGCAACTTGGTTACCGCTGGTTTGCCAAACAAAATATGACAAAGCAGCCGTTGCAAGGTACGCCAAGCTCATGGCATATTTAGCGGGTAGTCGCATCACCACCAATAATAAAAAGACAATAATAATCGGCACTATCGCCAAAAAGGTAAGCATGCTCACTCCTTGTTTGCATAATTTTAAGCCAACAGCAGCCGTATGCCAAAAATGGCTTAAGCGTCTGTCTAAGAAGAAAGGTAAACCAATCAAGATTTAGGCTTGGGTTATCTATGTTATGAATTTTTTATTTACAGATAAAAACAAAAAATATGTTATATTTTACCTAAAATTTTACATAATGGCTACAATTTTAAATGAAAATAATAATTGTTCAATTTTAAAAATTCAATGCCAAAAATTAATGACTTAAAATCTACAATAAAGATAATCTGCTTTTTGATTGGGGGTAGGGTATGGATATTTTTTATCGTATTTTGCTATCTTGGGATTTGGCGATGTGAGCATGAATACGATGTCATTTAGAGCGTAAAATAGCAGTCATAGCACCCTAAATAACTTTATAATTGATAATCAATAATAACAGGTGCATGGTCGCTAAACCAAGAATCTTTATAGACCCAAGCGTTCAAGGTGCGTTTTTTCCAATCAGGTGAGCAGGCGTGATAATCGATACGCCACCCCACATTTTTGGCACGGGCTTGACCACGATTTGACCACCAGGAATAAATATCAGCATCCTTACGAACCACTCTGAATGTATCAACATAGCCAAGTTCGTCATAAATATGGTCAAGCCACGCCCGTTCATGGGGCAGGCAGCCAGATGCTTTTTGATTACCCGACCAGTTTTTGATGTCAATGCGTTTATGCACAATATTATAATCACCACAGACGATGAGTGATTTATTCTCATCTCGCCACTGTTTAAGAATGTGGCGGTATTTTTCTAAAAAAAGATCTTTTCTGGCTTGAGCTTCTTCGCCTGATGAGCCAGAAGGTAGGTATAAAGAAGCAATATACACTGGATGGTCGATGCCTTGGGCGGATAAATCAAACTGTGCGCAGATAAATCGCCCCTGACTGTCGGCAAGATCAAAACCCAAGCCATCTACCACCGACACAAAAGGTAGGCGGCTATAAATAGCAACTCCTGCATAGCCTGCTTTTTGGGCAGCAAATAGATGCGTATGCCAGCCCTTTGGGCGAAATTTATCCGTCCATTGTTCATGAGTGATGCGTGATTCTTGGATACAGACCACATCGGCATTGCTGACAGCCAGCCACTCAAAGAATCCTTTTTTTTCAGCCGCACGCAAGCCATTGACATTAATAGAAACGACACGAAGCACTTGATTGGCAGTTTGATAGATTGACTTGGATGGTACAATGTCATTTGGCTTAACAGCGACAACCTGAGATTTGGGTGTTTTTTGCATACTTTTGGTGGTCAAAGTGGCAGCTTGTTTGGGCAAGATAGTACCTAATGTATCTTCTTTTGGATTGATTTGAGACCTAGTCTGGCTATTATTGAGAATAGATTTTGGCGTATTGCGAACTTTTTGGGTCATAGTCGTACTTAATATCAGGATTAATAAGGACAAGATACCCACCTAAGTGGGGTGTTATATATTGGCAGGTTCATCCAATAAAGTTTCTTCGCTGGATTTCCAGTTATAAGCACCATACAGCACCATTTGCATTTGGCGTGTACAGCGGTGCAACATTTGCTGTTTTTTGGTGTCCAGCTCACAAGTTGATAATCGTTCTTCTTCATCCAAAAAAATCGGCATATGCGTCAAATCCAGCCACTCAATAATCCATGAAAAAGACAAATTCACACCCGTTTCTGCTAATAAATAACGGTCATAGCTATTGATATGCTCAAAAGCAGGCTGTAATACCAAATCAGCACTCATAATTTTGGCAAAGGTATTGATTTGTTCATTGATGGCACGGCGAACCGCTTCTGAGCCACCAAACCGTTCACTGGCGATAAATTGCCAATAGCGAGGCTGGGCATCGACTGCCTTAAAAAAGAGCTGAACACTTTTGGCAATTTGGCGGTCAAAACTGCGTTTACGCCCAAGTTGCATATGCTCTCTGAGCGTGGCAAGTGCACCACCAAGTTCATCTTCAACCAATGCTTTACCAAGACTTTCCATGTCATCAAAATGGCGATAAAAGGCGGTTGGCACAACACCAACCTCTCGTGTTACCTGACGTAAGCTAACTGAGCTATAACCTTGACCGCTCATACATAAATCAAGCACGGCATTAAAAAATGCTTGGCGAGTTTGACGCTTTTTTTGTTCACGGTTGGTTGTTCTTGCGATGCTCATAGTTCGTCCAGTGATAAACTTAAAGGTTGAGTGAATAACTGTATATTATGGATAAAAACCTTGCCAGTTGCAAGTCATTCAAAAAAGCTTGCTGAAATTTTTAAAATCAATGCTTTTAATATGTATTATGGTGATGATTTTAAGATCATAAATAAAAATCACTCATTTAAAGCAGTGAGTGATTTAAAATGATTTATATTAAGTATTAAAATGGCCGATTAACTGGCTTTGACGCAGTCAAGCAACACTTGATTGGTATCACCAGTTACGACAGCCTTGTTACCATCAATGGTGAGTATGGTTTTTTGGTTATCAGCAAATCCATGATTGCTGGTGTATTGATTTTTATTACTGGGATCTTGATTAAAATCATACTCAATGCCATCATGATTTAGGTGAGCTTCAATTTCACCTTCATGATTATGAACGACAATATGAACTGTCTGATCGCCACATTGATACGCATCGCCATCAGCGTGGATGTGCATATGACCTGCATGGTCATCATGATGCTCATGTGCGTGAGTATGCTCTTCTTGCATGGTTGCATGCTCTGCTGTACTATCTGGTGTGGCAGGATTGGCAACTTGCTCAGCTGAGGGATTTGCTTGGCTGGACTCATCGGCAGGCTTGCTACAAGCGGTCAAAGTCAAAGCTGCCACCACAGAAGCTAAAAGTAATTTTTGGTTCATAGTTATCCTTTAAAACGAAATGAGTATCATTAAAAATATTGACCATGATAATATAGCAAAACCAACCAACAATTTCAAATCAAGTCAAAATTTTTATGAGATATTGAGGGACTTAATGCCACCCATTAATAAAATCAGCCAAGCATAACTTGGCTGACACAATTTGACATATTGATTATACATTAAATCTAAAATGCATCACATCGCCATCTTGAACAATATAGGTTTTGCCTTCTAAACGAGACTTACCAGCGGCAGCGGCACCTTTTTCACCGCCGTATTCAATAAAATCATCATAGCCGATAACTTCAGCACGAATAAAGCCACGCTCAAAGTCAGTATGAATCACGCCAGCAGCTTCTGGAGCGGTTGCTCCGACAGGTACTGTCCAAGCACGCACCTCTTTGACGCCTGCAGTAAAGTAAGTTTGTAGGTTTAATAATTCATAGCCTGCACGAATGACACGGTCAAGACCTGCTTCACTCATGCCCATGCCCTCCAAAAACTCTGCTTTTTCTTCTTCATCAAGCTGGGCGATTTCAGCTTCAATTTGATTACATAAGGCAACCACGATGGCATTTTCATTGTTAGCAAATTCACGCACCGCATCTAAATGTGGATTATTGTCAAATCCATCTTCTGCCACATTCGCAATATACATGACGGGTTTTAAGGTGATAAGACCATAGCTTTTAATCAGCTTTTTTTCATCGGCATCTAAGTCCGCCAACCGCGCAGGCTTGCCATCAGCAAGTAAAGGTTCAATTTTTTGGAAGACCCCTAGAGCAGCTTGAGCATCTTTATCACCGCCTTTGGCTTTTTTATTTAGGTTTGTAATGGCACGAGTGACCGCCTCCAAATCCGCTAAAGCAAGCTCTGTATTGATGGTTTCAATATCAGATAACGGATTGACCCGCCCATCAACATGGATAACATTGTCATCATCAAAACAGCGTACCACATGGGCGATGGCGTCAGTTTCACGGATATTGGCTAAAAATTGGTTGCCCATACCCTCGCCTTTAGAAGCGCCTGCCACAAGACCTGCAATATCTACAAACTCCATACTGGTTGGAATGGTGCGTTCAGGATTGACAATAGCTGCCAGTGCTTTTAAGCGTGGGTCTGGGACAGGGACAATGCCAGTATTTGGGTCTTTGGTACAAAACGGAAAATTCTCAGCAGCGATACCTGCTTTGGTGAGTGCATTAAATAAGGTGGATTTACCAACATTTGGTAAGCCGACAATACCACAATTAAAACCCATAATAAATTCTCGTATGTTGTGTGAAATTTTGTCATTATACCAAAATTTATCAAATTAAGGTATCAAAAAAGACGAATTTGTAAGCTAAAACCGTCAGACAACTTATTTAGAATGATTTGATAAGTTCATAAGCCAGCGGTAAAAATTTCACCATAAACTGATTTAAAAAGATGCAAGTTGTTGGAAAAATTGTTATAATCAATCACGATTTTACTGTCACTTAACCTAGCATAAGGAAAAACTATGGCTATCGAACGCACTTTATCTATCATCAAGCCAGATGCAGTTGGCAAAAACCATATCGGTGATATCATCGCTCGTTTTGAAAAAGCAGGGCTTAAGCCAGTTGCCATGAAATATAAGCATCTATCTCAAGCTGATGCGGAAGGTTTTTATGCTGAACACAAAGAGCGTGGCTTCTTTGGTGACTTGGTATCTTTTATGACATCAGGTCCTGTCGTTGTGTCAGTGCTTGAAGGTGAAAACGCTGTTTTAGCCCACCGTGAAATCTTGGGTGCAACCAATCCACAAGAAGCGGCACAAGGTACTATTCGTGCAGATTTTGCTGTCAGCATCGATGAAAATGCAGCACACGGCTCTGATTCTGTGGCATCTGCCGAACGAGAAATCGCTTACTTCTTTGGTGATGACGAAGTTTATCCACGCACTCGCTAATCGCTCAGGCGTCCAAGCACTTATGAAACAGCCGTCATATGATGGCTGTTTTTTATTTATACAAAATTTTTGATTAGTAGATTGGTTGACTGAATATTAAGTCAAATAAGTTCTGGCTAGATAAAAAACAAGCGAATATCTATCGTTTGTTTTTTATTGATTGATTATTGGCAGCGAAATTTTATGGCATATTCAAAATCATCATCACGGCTAAGTTTTGGTGCTGATTGACCAAAAATAGCACCCGCAACACTCACACCTTGCTCAATCATGCGCCCTGTGTGTTCATTAAGAATACCATTATAAGTCATCTTATCAGATACCACAATGGGTGATCGGATACCACATTGCTTTTTGGCAGCTGCCAAGGCAGACTCTTGTGCCTTGGTTTTGGTTACACCCAAACCTGTTGTTTCGTGAATGCCATCAGTGCGTGTAATGACAGGTGCGGTCGTAGATGTGCTGGTGCAAGCCGATAATAATCCGCCCAAGACGGCAACTGCTAGTAATTTTTTCATCATAAATCCCCAATTGTAGATTAATTCATTTAATCAGTATAACAAGAAATCGCTGCATTTCAAGTCAGGTATTTTGTGTCACTGTGGGCTTTTTGTATATCATACTAAGTTTTGCACAACCATAAATTATGATATAATAAGATTCATTTACCAAACTAATTTTAACGATGAAACAAGAGATTTTACTGATCGATGCGCCTGCAGGTGTGCTAGAGGTAGATGCCATTTGGCAGTCGGGGGAGCGACAGACCAAAGATGGCTTGGCGATTCTTTGCCATCCCAATCCTGTCCAAGGCGGCACGATGAATAATAAAGTGGTTAGCACCATGTACCGATTTTGTCGTGATGGTGGTATGGATGTGCTACGGTTTAACTTTCGTGGTGTTGGGCGTTCAACTGGTCAAACAGGCACGGGCGATGGTGAGCTTGAAGATGCATTGACAGTACTGCGTTATGCTTTAAAGCATACAAAAGCACGCAAACTTTGGCTGGGAGGCTTTAGTTTTGGTGGATATACTGCTGCACGCTTAGCAAGTCTGATGACGGATAATGAAGAGTTTTTTGATGTGAATTTGCATAATTTAGCACTCATCGCACCTTCGGTGATGCGTGTTGGCATGGCATCTTTACGCTGGCAAGCTGACCATACTTTTATGATTTATGGCGATCAAGATGAACTGGTCAGCCCTGAGCATTTGGCACAGTTTGCCGAAGAAAGGGAAATTCCCACTACCGTGCTTTCAACAGGACATTTTTTCCATGGCAAATTGGTTGAGCTTGGGCAGAGTTTACAAAAACACACCAAAATTTAAATAAATTTAAATAAAAAATATAACAAGGATTTATTATGTCAAATCAAACGCCACTAGAGCGTTATCAGGCTGCTTTGGCGACTGGCGATTTTAGTGAAGATGCCGTTCAGCTGGCGGCGGTGACTTATATGGATAATTTGTATCATGAAATTATCAAATCACAAGACAGCTCAGGTGGTGGGTGGTTTTCAAGCCTATTTAAATCCAAACCAGTCATGCCAAAAGGTCTGTATATGTGGGGCGGGGTGGGGCGTGGTAAGACTTGGATGATGGACATGTTTTATGAAAGTCTGCCAATCAAGCGTAAGATGCGAATGCATTTTCACCACTTTATGCAGCGTGTTCAGCGAGAATTAGTGGCACTTCAAGGGCAGGCTGACCCCCTTAAAAAAGTTGCCGATATCATTCATCAAGAAGCTGTTGTCATCTGCTTTGATGAATTTTTTGTGTCAAATGTATCAGATGCAATGATTTTGGGCGATTTATTTAGCATGTTGTTTGATCGTGGCATTACATTGGTGGCAACTTCCAACATTGAACCATCAGGTCTATACAAAAATGGGATTCATCGTGATAGATTTTTGCCTGCCATCGCTCAAGTTGAAAAACATACGACGGTCATGAATATTGATGCTGGTATTGATTATCGTCTCAGGCTTTTAAAGCAGGCCAAACTATACAGCTCGCCTTTGACCGATGACACCAAAGATTGGCTGTCAGAGCGATTTGACACCTTGGCAGGCGGTCAGACCATCAGCACATCGCCGATTGTGATTGGCGGCCGCAATATTGATATCATTAAGCGTACAGAAACCATGCTACTGGCTGATTTTCGGGCGCTTTGCATGCAGCCTCGTTCAGCAGCAGATTTCATTGAAATTGCCAATGATTTTGATACCGTTATGGTGGATAATGTACCTGCACTAAATGATACGCTTATGGATCCGACACGCCGCTTTATTTATTTGGTGGATGAATTTTATGACCGTCGTGTCAAATTACTGATACGAGCCGAACAGTCTATTTTGACACTTTATCAGGGTGAAAAGTTGGCATTTGAGATTGAGCGGACACGGTCACGCCTGCTTGAAATGCAGTCAGAGGAATACTTGGCAGAAGAACATCGCTTGGATTAAGATGAATTCAGCGATATGAATTTTTAATAAAAATTAAGGATAAAATAATGACAAATGAGATTTTAAATATTATTCACCAACGCCGTAGTATCGGCAACCTATCTTTGCCCATGCCAAACGATGCTGAGCTAAAATCGGTATTAGAGGCTGCGATGGTAGCACCAGATCATAAACAGTTAAAGCCATGGCGATTTTGGGTATTGACAGGAGAGACACTGATTGAATTTGGTCAAGTGTTGTTATCAGCAGCTGAGCATGAAGCGGCATCATGTGGTGAGATATTAGATGAAGTTGCGATCAAAAAAATACTGAATATGCCGCTTAGAGCACCCATGATTATTGTGATTGCAACCGAATATCAGTATCATAAAAAAGTACCACCATTTGAACAATTGCTCAGTGCAGGAGCAGTCGCCCAAAATATGTTGCTTGCACTTGAGTCTTTGGGCTATCGCAGTGTGTGGCGTACAGGTCCTTTGTGTAATACGCCTGAGGTAAAAGATTATTTTGGTGTGACAAAACAAAATACCATTTGTGGCTTGATTTATACAGGTTCAAGTAGTGTTCAGATGCCAGATCGTGAGACTGTGGATTTATCTGACTATGTTGAATATCGCCAATAACTGATTATTTATGACCATTGAAAGGATGCATGCCGTATGAAGCTGCGCAAACCGAATGTCAAAAACCAAAAAGTACAAAAAATTGTCGATGCTGCCAGCATCGGTATTGATGATGCGGTAAGCGCTATCAAAGAATCGGGTCTGCCAAATAAACCATTGATTTCTAGCATCGCTGAGCTGACTGGACTAAAAAAGAAAAAATCAGCTCAACTGGTTGAATCAATGCAGGCAACAGAGCAGATCGCATCGGATATTCATCAGATGAGTTTTGCCTTTTTGGGCGGTGGAAGTTTTGGAACTGCCATGGCAAACTTGGCGGCTAAAAACGGTTGTGATGCGACATTGTGGGTACGAGATAAGCGCACTGTCAAGTCTCTGCATAAAACTCGAATCAATAAAAAATATTTGCCAAATCATAAGCTTGATGAGCGTTTGAAATTTAGTCACGATCTGAAAACAGCAGTGGCAGGCGTGGATGTGATTTTTGTTGCAGTACCCAGCTCGGCATTTCGAGAGATGCTGACCAATATTAAGCCCTTTATTACACACCAAGCTGTGGTTTCACTGACTAAAGGCATGGAAAAAGAGACTTTTGCGATGATGAGTGATATCATCCAAGAGGTGTTGCCTGAGGTGAATTTTGGTGTCATGAGTGGACCAAACTTAGCGGTAGAAATTATGGATAATATGCCTACCGCAACAGTCATTGCCTCAGCATCAGAACCGCTTAGAAAAGCTGTTCAAACCGCTTTACATAGTGCATTTTTTCGTGTTTTTGCCAGTAGTGACATTAAAGGCGTGGAGCTTGGCGGCGCACTAAAAAATATCTATGCCATCGCCATGGGTATGGCGGCAGCGTATGATGTGGGTGAGAATACCAAAGCCATGCTATTGACTCGTGCATTAGCTGAAATGAGTCGTTTTGGTGTGGCGGTTGGTGCTGATCCTTTGACTTTTTTAGGTCTGTCTGGTGTGGGGGATTTATATGCTACCTGCAGTTCGGTGCTAAGCCGTAACTATCGCATCGGCTATATGCTTGGTCAGGGCATAAGTCTTGAACACGCCATCAAAAAATTAGGTCAGACCGCTGAAGGTGTCAATACAATTCTTCAAGTGCATTCTCGTGCCAAAGCACTGGGTATTTATATGCCCATCACTCATGCACTGCATGCGGTATTATATGAGAATAAATCTGCACTTGGTGTTGCACTTAATTTGATGGAAACAGGCTTTAGAAGTGATGTGGAATTTGTTTTGCCGCATGATGAAAGCAATGTACGCTTGAGCCATGAGTTTAGTGAGGTGCTAAAGACCAGTGCCAATGCTAAGCCCAAAGATGAAATTCAATCCAGTGATATGCCTTAGCTTTGGTATATCAACTGTATTAAGGATAAATGATGAAAGTTATTTTTGTACGACATGGGCAAGCAGCCCCGTATTGTGAAGATGATGCAGGGCGAGATCTTACCGACTTTGGGCGTCTACAAGTACAGCAGACAGCACAGTATCTTGCCAAGCATTATCAGCTTGATCTCATTATCGCAAGCCCCTATAATCGTGCCGATCAGACTGCTAAGATTTTGTTATCTTGGGCGATGACTTTGGGTCAAAATCCAAGTTTTATAAGCTTAAACAGTATTACGCCCGATGATAATCCTATGATTGCTATCGATGACCTTGAAGATATCGTGCGTACAAAGTTCGGTGAAGATCTGGATGATAAATGTGTTGCGGTGGTCTGCCATATGCCGATTGTAGCGTCTATGGTTGCCAGGCTTGAGAATTTAAGCCCAGCCTCATTTGAGTTGGCAGAAGCACGGATTTTACAAATGCCAGTTTTGGCACAAGGTTTGGCAACGACCCAAGATGTGTTTATCCCCAACCAATCTTAATACTTTTTAAAAACGATCAAAATTTTTCTTGCAAACTTATAAAGAATTAATTATAATATTGACTTGGCTTCATCGGTAGCTTCGCAACTATGTACTATGAACCCCGCCAGGACCGGAAGGTAGCAACGGTAGTAGATACAAAGTGTGCCGAAGATGTGCTGATGGAGCCATTTTTTATGTCTATAAAAAGCCATGTATCAACATGGCGTTTTGGTGATTGTTAAGATTAAGGCTCAAGATAAGGATTATCAATACCAAGCTGTGCTAAGATTTCAATCTCAAAACCCTCCATTTGGTCAGCATCAGCATCACTAATTTCATGATCAAAACCAAGTAGATGCAATAAACCATGTATAATCAGATGTGTCAAATGCGACTCAAAACTTTTGTTTTGTTCATCCGCTTCATTAAGAACAACTTCGTGGCACAACACCAGCTCACCAAGCTCAATCTCTCCGAGTAATGTGGTCATCTCAGTGGGTAGCTCACTTGGATAAGAAAGCACATTGGTGGCATAATCTTTACCTCTGGCCGCTAAGTTTACAGCACGGCCTTGGGCATGGTTAACCACATAAATGCTGACAGATTTGGGCATATGCCAAATCTGTATGGCATCAGGAAAATAAACAAAATCGATCCCATGATGTAATTTTTGGGTCATGATGGATAAAGTTGTCTCAACAATCTTGTTTAAATCAATATCAAAATACAAAGATTGGACAGTGTTTGTTAAATCATCATCAAAACCCAGCTTGATTTCATTGGGCATCGACAGCCCCTTGTAATTCGGTTTTTTCTTCATTGGCAATTGACTGTTTGGTCAGATGCAGTGCTCTTCTTTCGGCGGCTGCCGCCTGTTGCACCTCATCAAATTGATCATAAGCTTGAACAATTTTTTGAACCAAATGATGGCGTACCACATCGTTACTATCAAAGCGAGTGATATGAATTTCATCAATTTTGGATAAAATTTGTAAAGCTTGAGCCAAGCCAGATTTGTGACCACGAGGCAAATCAACTTGCGTCATATCGCCTGTAATCACCGCTCTTGAACCAAAGCCTAAACGCGTTAAGAACATTTTCATTTGTTCTGGCGTGGTATTTTGTGCCTCGTCAAGAATGACAAATGAGTTATTCAGTGTTCGTCCACGCATATAAGCAAGCGGTGCAACTTCAATCACTTGACGCTCAAGCAGCTTACCAACTTTTTCAAAGCCAAGCATCTCATACAGTGCATCATACAAAGGACGCAAATAAGGGTCAATTTTTTGGGTCAAATCACCCGGTAAAAATCCCAATTTCTCACCTGCCTCAACGGCTGGCCTAACCAGTAAAATCCGTTCAATCTCTCCACGCTCAAGCATATCTACCGCACATGCCACCGCCAAATAGGTCTTGCCTGTACCCGCTGGCCCAACACCAAAAGATACATCTGAAATCAAGATTTTTTTTGTGTACTCTTGCTGATTGTAGCCTCTTGGTATGATCTTGCCTTTGCGTGTACGCAAAGCGACATTAGTATCGCTTTTATCTTTTGAGTTGCCACTATGATCATGGTGCTTACCTTGAGTGTTAGCATAATCATAATCACGAGATAAGCTTGATTGAATAATTAAATGAAGCTCTTCTCCACTAATATTATGCTGTTCGCCAGCAAGCTCCACCAGTTTGTTGATGATAATTTCGGTTCGCTCAACCAAATCAAGCTCACCTGTAATAATAAACTGATCTTGTCGCTGAGTGATTTGGACCTCAAGTCGTTCCTGAATGTATTTGATGTGTTTGTTATATTCGCCAAGCAAAGTGCGTAATTCATGCGTGTTTAGATTGGTTTGGATGGTGCGAGTGATGCTCAAAGACTATTCCTTTTATTGTGGCAAATACCTTGGTTGACAGTGATAAATTGCAATCAAATCAAATAATCAACCAATTGCCATGTGATGAAATCAAACAACGCTTACATTGGGATTATCAGCGATAAATTCAATCTTTTGAGTAGATTTTAGCGATCGTCTTTTTAGTGTATCAAATAATTATGCTAAAATAATGAAAAGCAGTCAAATTTTGACTGCTTTGTAATCGATTGAAACATGCCCAATCATTGCGTTTTTAGCATATGACCTTCAAGATAATGAATATTTTGTGCCTCTTCACAAAATGCCTCATCTTGCAAGATGACATCTCGATGTAAAGGAATGTTGGTTTTGATGCCCTCAATAACCAGCTCATCTAAAGCGTGCAATGTCTTAGCAATAGCTTGTCGGCGAGTTTGGGCATGGCATATGAGCTTACCGATTAAAGAGTCATAGTAGCTTGGAATGGTATAGCCTTGATAAAGATGTGAATCAAAGCGAATCCCTGAACCACTTGGAGTGAATAAACGCTGAATTTGACCAGGTGATGGCATAAAAGTTTTTGGGTCTTCAGCATTAATACGGCATTCGATGGCATGACCTCGAATCGTAATTTCATCTTGATGATAGGATAATCCATACCCTGCGGCGATTTTTAATTGTTCGACCACGATATCGATGCCTGTAATCATCTCGGTTACGGGGTGCTCAACTTGTACACGGGTATTCATCTCAATAAAGAAAAATTCACCATTTTCGTATAAAAATTCAAAGGTGCCTGCACCACGATAACCGATTTTTTTACAGGCATGAACGCATGCTTCTAAAATTGGCGTACGAACCTCATCAGGAATATCTGGAGCAGGTGCTTCTTCGAGTACTTTTTGATGCCTGCGTTGCAATGAACAGTCTCGGTCAAATAAATGCAAAGCATTACCATTACCATCACCCAACACCTGTACCTCAACATGGCGAGGATTTTTTAAAAAACGCTCCATGTAGACCGTATCATCACCAAAGGCATTTTGAGCTTCGGTTTTGGCTGCTTGAACTTGGATTAACAGTTCTTCAAAACGCTCAACAACTCGCATGCCACGACCACCGCCACCAGCTGCAGCTTTGACAATCAATGGAAAGCCAATTTCACGAGCTTGCTCTTCAGCATTACCTAAAGTGATTGCACCGATAGAACCTGGTACCGTTGGTACGCCAGCTTCTTTCATGGCATTGATTGCAGAAACTTTATTGCCCATTAATCGAATGTGCTCTGGGTGCGGGCCAACAAAAGTTAAGCCTGCCTCTTCAACCCGTTCAGCAAATTCAGCATTTTCTGACAAAAACCCATATCCAGGATGAATGGCATCAGCTGCGGTAATCTCAGCTGCTGCCAGTAGGGCATTAATATCCAAATAACTGTGAGCGGAAGGCGCATTACCGATACATACCGCTTCATCAACAAAGCGTAAGTGCATCAAGTCTTTATCAGCAGTAGAGTAAACGCCTACTGTCGCAATGCCCAATTGCTTGCACGCACGCACGATGCGTAGAGCAATCTCGCCACGGTTTGCAATGAGAAGTTTTTTAATCATAGTGTCTTCCTGTTAGGCTTTGTAGCGAATGACAGGCTGACCAAATTCGACCACTTCGGCATTCTTAACCAAGATTTCTTCAATAATACCGCTTTGGGTGGCTTCTAAGGGATTCATGATTTTCATGGCTTCGATGATACCAAGCGTATCACCAGCCTCAACTTTTTGACCTACTTTGACAAAAGGAGGATCATTAGGGCTGGGTGCTGAATAAAAGACGCCAACCATGGGCGAAGTTTCAAGCTGACCACTTGGCTTGACGACAGCAGGAGTTGTGGCTGACGGTGCTGCTGAAACAACTTGGGTGGTAGCGACTGTCTGCACGGCAGTATTACGAGTAAGGCTGATGTATTTGTCATCATAACCATATTCCAAATTTAACAGATCTTTTTCTTCCATCAGATCTAAAAGTTCACGAATTTTTTTGATGTCCATCAGTATTACCTTGATAAAAATAAGAATGTTAATATTACGCCAGTCAAAAGGCTATCCACGCCTTTAGCGAGCAAAACTTACCACCGATTAAGCAAACAGCCAAGATGGTTTAAAAATTATCTTTATATAGTGTACATTCGTTTTATTTTATTGCAAGTGTTTTTTTGTCATATTTTGGTACAATTTGGCAAACTGATGTCTGTTTAGGTGAATTTGGGTACAGTATAAGCCGATGTCTCATCCATCCAACTGGGCTTGACCCATTTTTGAGATTCGGTAAACCGGTAAGTTGCCATTTTTGTCAGTAGTGTGGGGATGTTGTCGGCCACACAAATCAAATTAATATTTGAAACGGGCATAAAGCCTGCTTTTGCTGTCTGTTCAAGCAATTTAAGAAAAGGGTTAAAAAACCCATCAACATTAAGAACACCAATCGGCTTGGCGTGCTGACGCAATTGTGCCAGTGACATGACCTCGAAAAGCTCTTCGTAGGTACCAATACCACCAGGAAGAGCAATAAAAGCATCTGCTAAGGATATCATCTTTAGTTTACGACTTGCCATATCTTCTGTGATGATAAGCTCGCTTAGGCCATGATGAGCGACTTCTTTATCCTTCAAAAATCTGGGAATAATACCAATACTTTTTCCACCATGTGCGATGATGCTGTCTGCAATCGTGCCCATCAAGCCAACATTGCCACCACCATAAACCAAGGTGATGTCATGCTCTGCCAAAGTTTTACCTAAGCTTTGGGCGGCATGATAATAAGCAGGTGTATCGCCAAAGTTTGAACCACAATAGACGACAATGCGTGCAAATTTATCTTGATAATTCATGTGTATAATCAATGGTTATATTCAGGTGTATTTAAAACTTCTAAAATATGTTCTTTATAGGGTCTTAATGCTGGTAAAATATTGTTTGTGATTAAACTTTGACGATAACCAAGCAATTCAAGCGGTAATTCTTCAATTAAGCCATCATAAGCAACCAAGACCAATAAGTCATTCATCCAACGGTTTTTTAATAATAAATTAGGGGGAATGTAGTGGCTTTGACTGTAGGCATTGATGATATCATTTAAGTCATTTTTAAAGGGTTTGGATTTACTATGATAAGTCGGTGGCGGTAATGCAGGCAGATTGCCATCAGGCATATTTTTGACTTGGCAAATGATGCGTACAATTTCGTTACCATAGCGTCTTAGCACAGCTCGGTTGATGGTAGTACGAGCCAAAAGCTTGATACTATCAGGCATGTCTTGGACAATTTCCCTAAGTGCCTGTTTGCTGATAATAAAGCTTCTGGGTTCATTGGTTGCTCTTGCCAATGCTTCACGCCAAATGGTGAGCTGCTGAAGTACTCCCAATTGACGGCGATTATAAATCGGTGCTAATAAGTCTAGATACAGCATCTCATCGGGTTGATTTTGAATGGTGTGCAGTTCTCGAGCATAGTGATTGCTGTCTTCAAGGACGCAATTTAAAATGCCACGAGCTGCCAATTCGGTGCGTACAACTTCATATAATTTTAATAAGTAGCGGACATCATTAGCAGCATAAGTCTCTTGTTCATAAGACAAAGGTCTCGCTAGCCAATTTGACTGGCTTTCGCCTTTATCAATTTCAATGCCAAGCATTTCATTGAGAGCTTGGCTATAACCAGCTTGCAATTTACCTGATAAATAGGCTACCCCAATTTGTACATCAAAAATATTGGTCAGTGGTGGGCATTTGGCCAGTAAATAAAAAATTCCCAAATCTTCGCCGCATGCGTACCATACCATTGTTGGTACCTCAGCAAGTGCTTGCCAAAATTCGGTCAAATCCAGCTTAGGTGCGTCAATTAGATAAATGGCATTGCCAGTATTGATTTGTATCAGTGCCAAAATTGGGTAATAGGTTGTTCGTTTGATAAATTCAGTATCAAGTGCGACCACATCGCTAGCATCAATCTCATCAATCAGTGCGTACAGATCATCATCATTTTGCACCCAAATGGTTGGCAGTCCATCACAAGCCGCTTGATTGATGGTAAATTTTGGAAACTCAAGAGTTGGTATAGTCATAATTGATCATTATATATTACTACGATATATTACTGCGATTTTGTAGTGCTTGATGTAGTGTGATGCTGTCCACATATCCAAGTTCACCGCCCATAGGAATGCCCTGAGCAAGACGGGTAATTTTGGGTACATGGGTACAGATGGCATCATGAATAAAAAAAGCCGTGGTTTGTCCTTCAACCGTGGCACCAGTGGCTAAGATCACCTCATGGATCGCTTCATGCCTGATGCGATGAATCAACTGATCAATATGCAAATCATTGGCATTGATACCATCGATGGGCGATAAATGCCCACCAAGTACAAAATACTTGCCACGATAAGCACCACTTTGCTCAATCGCCATGACATCTGATGCATTCTCAACGACACATAGTAGCCCATCATCACGGCGATGATCTAAGCAAATTGGGCAAATCTCATCATCACTAAAGGAGTGACACTGCAAGCATTCTTTAATGTCGTGCATCGCAGTCTCAAGTGCAGCCGCCAAAGATAATCCTTGGGTGCGTTTTTTGGTCAAAAGCTGTAGCGCCATTCGCTGAGCTGATTTTTGTCCTACACTTGGTAAGACTTGTAGCTCTTTGATGAGTTTATCCAGTTTTGGGGTGAGCATTTAGCCAAACAAGCCTTTCATACTAGGTGGCAGACCCATGCCAGTTGTCGCACCAGCCATCACCTCTTCATACAGTTCATCTGCTTGACGCACCGCATCATTAATTGCGGCAGCTACCAAATCTTCTATCATGTCAGGCTCATCATCCATTAGACTTGGGTCAATGGCTAAACGCTTAACGACATGGCGACCTGTCATGGTAACTTTGACCAAGCCATTGCCTGCTTCGCCTTGCACTTCCTTGGTTGCAAGACTTGCTTTGGCAGCTTCAACATTTTTTTCAACTTGTTTTTGCATGGCTTGGGCTTGTTGCATTAATGCTTGAATATTCATAGGCAATCTTCCTAAGATGTAAATAATTAACTAAATAATTGACACATTATAGCATATAATCTGAGTGATAAAAATGCAAGAAAATCCAAACTCAGCAATTAATGATTAAGGGATATTATGCCATAAATATAAAATTAGCCCAACTTGGCAAACAAATTGGGCGATATTTTGATATCTTAAAGCTTGCACGCACCACCTGCACAGCCATCGTCCAAGTCGCCTTGGGCATCATCAGCACCATCACGCGTATTATGATAATATAAAGTTTTGACACCAAATTTATAAGCGGTTAGCAGATCTTGAATCAGCACTTTCATCGGGACTTTACCACCTTCAAATTTAGTGGGGTCATAATTGGTGTTGGCAGAGATGGACTGATCAATGAATTTTTGCATGATTCCAACCAAACGCAGATAGCCATTATTATCAGGAATATTCCAAAGCAGTTCATATTGACTTGCCAAGCGTTCAATCTCAGGCACAACTTGCTTTAAAATACCATCTTTAGACGCTTTGATGGATACCAAACCACGAGGCGGCTCAATGCCGTTGGTTGCGTTGGCAATCTGAGAGCTGGTCTCTGATGGCATCAAGGCGGATAGGGTAGAGTTACGCAAACCGTAGGCTTTGATATTTGTGCGTAGACTTTCCCAATCAAGATGCAAAGGTTCGGTACAAATGCTGTCCAAATCCTTTTTATAAGTATCAATAGGCAAAATGCCTTGGCTGTATGTGGTTTGATCAAACCAAGGGCAAGCACTTTGTTCTTTGGCGAGTTTGTTTGATGCTTTGAGCAAATAATATTGCAGTGCCTCAAAGGTACGATGGGTTAAACCAAGCGCCGCTGCATCGGAGTAACGAGTTCCATTTTTTGCCAAATAATACGCATAATTAATCACGCCAACGCCCAAAGTGCGACGATTGGTACTGCCTTTTTTGGCGGCAATTACAGGATAATCTTGATAATCAAGCAACGCATCAAGCGCACGCACGATCAGCTCAGCAGGCTCTTCGATATCGGATAATTTTTCAATCTTACCTAAATTAATCGCTGATAAAGTACACAGTGCAATCTCACCTTTTTCATCATTGATGTTATCCAAAGGTGCCGTTGGCAGGGCAATCTCCATGCACAAATTAGATTGGCGAATCGGTGCGACCGTCGGATCAAAGGGGCTATGTGTGTTGCAGTGGTCAACATTTTGAATATAAATACGGCCTGTGCTTGCTCTTTCTTGCAGCATTAGGCTAAATAAATCACGGGCAGGTACTTTGCGTTTACGAATATTTTCATCGGCTTCATATTGGGTATATAATCGCTCGAAAGTTTCTTGATCGGCAAAGAATGCTTCATAAAGCCCTGGGACATCTGAGGGTGAAAATAAAGTAATGTCAGTGCCTTTAATTAATCTGGCGTACATGGTTTTATTAATCTGTACGCCATAATCCATATGACGCACTCGGTTATCTTCAACACCACGATTATTTTTTAGCACCAATAAGCTTTCAACTTCTAAATGCCAAATTGGGTAGAATAAAGTTGCTGCACCGCCACGAACACCGCCTTGAGAACATGATTTAACAGCAGCTTGGAACATTTTAAAAAATGGAATGCAGCCTGTGTGCTGTGCTTCGCCACCACGAATTGGGCTGCCAAGCGCACGGATAGCACCAGCATTGACACCAATACCAGCACGCTGTGAGACATAACGCACAATTGCTGATGTTGTGGCATTAATGCTATCAAGATTATCGCCACATTCAACCAAAACGCACGAGCTAAATTGGCGTGTCGGTGTACGCACCCCTGACATAATCGGTGTGGGTAAGGAGATGTAAAAATTTGAGGTGGCATCATAAAAACGCTTGATATAGTCAAGGCGTTGTGCTTTATCATAGCCTGCAAATAAACACATGCCCACCAACACATATAAAAATTGCGGACTTTCATAAACCCGTTTGGTCACACGGTCTTGTACCAAATACTTACCCATCATTTGCTCAACAGCAGCATATGCTAGGTTCATATCACGGTTATGATCCACATAATCATTGAGCTCATTAAACTCATCAATACTGTAATCTGCCAAAATGTGCTGATCATATTTACCTTGTTCGGTAAGATGCTTAACATGAGCATACAGATGCGGTGGTTCAAACTTTCCATAAGCAATCTTACGCAGGTGAAAAATTGCCAAACGAGCTGCCAAATACTGATAATCTGGCGTTTCTACCGAAATCAGGTCAGCGGCGGCTTTGATGATGGTTTCGTGAATGTCACGGGTGCGAATCCCCTCATAAAATTGAATATGAGATTTTAGCTCAACTTGAGAAACAGACACATTATTTAAGTCTTCAGCAGCCCAAGCAATGACTCGGTGAATTTTATCAAGATTAATGGGTTCAAGGCGACCATCTCTCTTGGTGACTTTAATTGTATCAATGTGCGTCATTATGGCTCCAAAAGTTTTGAATACAGTTTTTGATCAGTCGTTGTATCAGATATACGATCAATCATGTGACAAAATGAGTGAGTATCGCCCAATGAGGCTAATCAACCACTTTGATAATTTATATACCATATCTAGTGTATGGGTGGTTTTAGGGCAACAATATATCCTATTTTTTCTTAAAATAAAAGATTGATTAATTATTAAAACTATGATTCAAATCTCAACTTCAATTAAATCAATGGCTTGTACAGAAAAAAATATTCAAGTTTTTTGTAATTTGAGAATGGGTTATTTTTGATGATAAATTTTAATCAAAAAATTGTGAATATAAATCAATTTATTTAAATATAAATGTCAAAATGTTGTCAAAAAAGTGAGTCTAAATTGGTTGAAATTGTGTCAAATTTCATATAAAAAAGCCGCCATTTGGCAGCTTATTATATTATTGTTTAATTAAGATAAACTTATTAAATTTTGGTAAATTTGGTACGGCTAAGATTGGGTGTACGATGTTTTGGTGTGTGTTTTTTGCGTTCTTCTCGTCGCTCGTGGGCTTCGTGCTTTTGACGGCGTATCTCACGAGATTTTAAAGGTTTTTTGTGAATGCGTGCTTGTTTTTCTTTGGTAGCGTGATTTAGCCCTGTACCTTGACGCTGACGCAGACCAACAGAATCAACCAGCTTGCCAATATCACTGGCATCAAGCTCAATAAAACGACCTGTACGCAATTCTTTGGGCAAAATTACGGTGCCATAGCGTGTACGAATCAAGCGAGATACTTTGAGTGTTTGGCTTTCAAACATACGGCGAACTTCTCGTTTTCGACCCTCTTTGATGGTCACATGATACCATTTATTGACACCAATACCGCCACCTTCTTTGATGTCATCAAATTTGGCAACGCCATCTTCAAGCTCTACACCAGCGGTGAGTTGACTGGCAATTTGTGGTGTAACCTCGCCTAAAACTCGTACAGCATACTCTCTGATTATCCCACTAGAAGGGTGCATCAGGCGATGTGCAAGCTCACCATCATTTGTAAACAGCAAAAGACCTGATGAATTGATGTCCAAGCGACCCACCATCACCCAGCGATCGTTAGTGAGTTTTGGTAAACGGTCAAAAACGGTCGGGCGTCCTTGAGGGTCAGAGGCTGAACAGATTTCCCCTTCAGGTTTATAATAAGCAATGACACGGCGACGCTTTTCACGCTCGGCTTTCAGGCGTACTTGACGGCCGTCAATGCGGATTTCGTCGGTTAAGATAACCCTATCGCCTAATGTGGCGACTTTACCATTAATGGAAATGCGACCTGATTTGATGATCTCTTCAAGCCCACGGCGTGAACCCAAACCCAATCTGGCAAGCAGTTTTTGTAGTTTTTCGCCAGCAGGTTTGTTGGTTGCGTTTTGTTCGTTGATGGTGGAGTTGTTTTTGGGTTTTGATTGATTCATAACTTAAATCCAGAAAATTGGTTATAACATTATCTCAATGTGAAATATATCGGTTTAATGGTTGATTAGCCTAGATAAACACCCACGAACGCTGATGAAAAACTTGTCATCATACATGATTCATCTGAGTTTAACAAGTTCATTATAAGTTCATTGTCTGATTTTTAGGTGGTCAAGGTCAGGCAGTGGTGGCAATCTATCTAAGCTATCTAGCCCAAACGCATCCAAAAATGCTTGGGTGGTGTGCAGTAGTGCAGGGCGACCTAAAGTGTCCTTATGCCCATTTTCGACAATCCAGCCTTTATCAAATAATTGTCGCAAAATATTGCTGGAGACTGCCACGCCACGCACCTGCTCAATGTCTGATCGTGTGACAGGTTGCTGATAAGCAATGATGCTTAAGGTTTCAAGCAAGGCTTGACTTAGATTTTCTAGCCGCTCAGGAAAAACCTGCTGAATTAGGCTACTGTAGCTGTCTTTGATTTGCAAGCGATAACCGCTGGCAGTCTTATTGAGTGTCAATACACCATAAGACAGCCGTTCTTGCAGAATGGCCAAGGCATCTTGAAGTTCATTTGAACCGATCATCAGATGTTTTTTTAAATCTTTATCGGTCAGCGGTGTTTCGCTGGCATGTAGTAAAACTTCAATATATCGGCTGAAAGTTTCAGCTTGCTTGTGAGCTTGCAAAAAATCAGAGGTGGTATGTTGTGTCATAACAGATTCATGATTATTTAAAAAATGAGTATATAAAAATAGCTACTTAAGTGAATTAAAAACTAACAGCGATTAATGTAGCCAATGTAAGCTTTGTTTTGTTAAATCTTGCCCATTTTGGTTATCATGATAAGTATCATTTTTGGTTGGATTAAGCTTACCAGAATTGGCTTCATCAAATCCGATTAAACCTCGTTTCATCAGCTCAAGTACAGCCACAAAACTCACCACAATGCCTATTTTGCCTTGAGATTTATCAATCAGTTCGGCAAAGGTACTAACGCCTTTTTCGCTTATCAAGCGTGTAATGCTGGCGATACGCTGAGATAATGGCACGCTGTCCGCTTGAACAGTATGGGTAATAGCTTCAGGGCGAATTTTCATATGAATTAAGCTTTCGACCAAAAGCTCTGGCGAATACTTGGGCAGCTGCTTTTGCATGGCTTCGGGACTTGGCATACTGGTAAATGCTAAAAAAACATCTCTTTCTAGACGAAGCAGACCATCGATACGCCGAGCAGCTTCTTTGATTTGAGCATACTCCTCAAGCCTTCGGATTAATCTAGCCTTAGGGCTAATCTCATCATCATCAACTTTAGATTGGGGCAATAACAACTCAGATTTAATGGCAATCAGTGTACTTGCCATTAATAAATAATCACCCGCAAGCTCAAAATACGCTTCATCCAACTCACTGATATAGCTTAAATATTGCTCGGTAATTGGCAAGATAGCAGTTTCAGTTAAGTCAAAATTATTTTTTTTGACTAAGTACAATAAAAAATCTAAAGGTCCTGCAAACTGTTCAAGCCAAATCGCAAATGCCTGTGGCGGGATATATAAATCTTCAGGCAAATTTAGTACTGGTGTATCAAAGATGCGTACATCAGCTGTTTTTGATGGTGCTGGATTATTTGATATGGTGATCATGATTTAAGCTTGGCAAGTGGCTTGATGCCAATGGCACGGCGAGTTTTATCCAGCTGCTTTTGGGCAACACGCCGAGCCTTAGTAGCACCCATTTGTAAAATTTCTTCAAGCTCTTTTGGATTATTCATTAGATGTAAATAACGCTCACGATAAGGGGCAATTTCATGATTGATTTTATTAAATAAAATCTCTTTAGCTTCACCCCAGCCAATACCACGACGATAATGTGTTGCCAATGCTTCAATCTCTTCAGGCGTACCAAAGGCTTTGTAGATTTCAAAAATGGTGCAATGCTCGGGGTCTTTTGGCTCTTCGGGTGGTTGAGAATTGGTGACAATCTGCATGACTGCCTTTTTAAGCGCTTTTTCAGGGTTAATTTGAGGGTTGTCATCACCAAAAAGTGGAATGGTGTTACCATAACTTTTTGACATTTTTCGTCCATCCAAACCAGTCAGTAGCGGTGTGTTTTCGTCGACAACGGCAAAAGGCTCGACAAATAAGGGTTTGTATTTAAAATTAAACGATCCTGCAATGTCTCTTGCCATTTCAATATGCTGAATTTGATCTTTACCCACAGGGACATGGGTGGCATTAAACATCAAAATATCGGCCGCCATCAAGACAGGATAGCCAAATAATCCCATGCTGATGCCATAATCAGGATCGGTATCTTCTTTACTTAAATTCATATCGACGGCGGCTTTATAAGCATGGGCACGATTCATCAGCCCCTTGGCACATGAGCAATTGAGTATCCATGCCAATTCAGGAATCTCAGGAATGTCTGATTGACGATAAAAAATAACTTTTTCAGGATCAAGACCACATGCCAACCAAGTGGCGGCAATCGCTCGAGTAGAGCGATGAATTTCATCAGGGTCAAAACATTTAATAATACCATGATAATCTGCCAAAAAGAAAAACGCATCTCCATCATGATTCTCAAAGGCACGATGAGCCTCGGCAATGGCGGGGCGAATGGATCCAACATAATTACCTAAATGGGGAATGCCAGTGGTGGTGATACCTGTTAGGATGCGTTTTTTGGTTGTGTTCATAATAATACTCTTATTTTATCCTTAAATTTAATTAAAATATGTTAAATTGTCTTTAATAACTGTGATAATGCACCACCTGCGTTATCAGTTTTCATAAATTGTTCACCAATCAAAAAATGGTGAATATGATTTTGTTGCATTCGGTGAATATCGGTGGCATGATGAATACCGCTTTCGCTAACCACAAGGGCATCTTGCCCAAGATTGGCAAATAGTCGTTGGGATAAGCGAATGCTATTTTCTAAATCTACCTGAAAGGTATTTAAATTGCGATTATTAATGCCGTAGATATTGTGAGCTGATTTGGGTAAATTTAGTGCTTGGGTTAGCTCATCATCGGTGTGAATTTCAATCAATACATCCAGACCCAAGTCAGTTGCTGTTTGATGTAAGTGTAAGGCGGTATCAGCATCTAAACAAGCCATGATAAGTAAAATACAATCCGCCCCCATCGCAGCCGATTCAATAATTTGGTATTCATCAACCATGAAATCTTTACGGAGTACAGGTAAGCGAACAGCCTTGCGGGCTTTAATAAGATAGTCATCATGACCTTGAAAATAATCACGGTCTGTGAGTACGGATAAACAGGTTGCACCAGCCTTTTCATAGGCTTTTGCTGTTGTCACGGGGTTGAAATCTTGACAAATGATACCTTTGGAAGGCGAGGCTTTTTTTACTTCTGCAATCACACCAATATCGGTTGTTGTATCAACTGCTCTTAGTGCATCAGCAAAACCTCGAGGCATGTGGCAAGCTGCCGACTTTAAAAGCTCATTGGTCGTTTTGATGGCTTTGGCGACTGTAATCTCTTGGTGTTTGGTTGCGATGATTTTTTGAAGGATACTGGGGGTGTTTGTTGTCATAAGCTTGTCATCATCCTTGGTATTTGGACTTGTTATTCACAGTGCTGGGTAAAGTTTGCAAATGCATTTAGCTTATCTAAAGCTTGGCGACTTGTCATAATTTGCTTGGCAATGGCAACGCCTTCGGCATGTGTTTTGGCATGGCCTGCCACATAAATAGCAGCACCTGCGTTGATGGCAATCATCGCTCGTGCCTTTAGGCTGATATCATCATTTGCTGTGCCGCCCAGTGCATTTTTGATGATTTCAAGACTTTGTTTTGAATCATTGACAGTCAGACCATATAAAGTTCTTGAGACAATACCAACATCTTCAGGCTGACAAAGATAAGTATGTACCTTACCATCTTTAAGCTCAGCGACATGTGTGCCCGTGGCAAGACTAAACTCATCTAAGCCATCTTGAGAATGCACGACCATGACATGGGTAAGACCAAGTTTAGCAAAAACATATGCCAATGGCTCACACAGTTCAGGGCTAAAAACACCGACCACAGCACGGCTAACCTTAGCAGGGTTGGTCAGTGGGCCTAAAATATTGAAGATCGTACGAACTTTGAGCAATCGGCGGACACCAACAGCATGACGCATTGCAGGGTGATGATTGGGTGCAAATAAAAATCCAATGCCAAGCGTATTAATGGCTTTGACTGTCTGAGTTTTATTAATATCCAAACGCACGCCCGCCAAGCTTAGCACATCTGAAGAGCCAGAGCTTGTTGATACCCCACGATTACCGTGTTTGGCAATGGTAACACCTGCCGCCGCTGCCACAAAAGCAGATGCTGTTGATACATTAAATAAGTTTGAACCATCGCCACCAGTACCAACAATATCAACTGCATTGGGATTGCAAATATCAATGGTATCGGCAAGCTCAATCATTGTTTTAGCGCAAGTGGTAATTTCATCTATAGACTCACCTTTTTGCCGCAAAGCGATCAAAATGGCTCCCATCAACGCATCAGGGCAACGACCTTGCATGATGATGAGCATGACTTGACGCATCTCATCATGGGTTAATTCAATATTCTTTAGCAAGTGGCTAAGGGCTTTGGTCAAAATAGCCAAGATATCATCATCGGTCATGATGGCAATATTATCGGCGGTGATGGTCTTTGTCATAATATTTGGTTTATTTTTCCAGTGTAGGACTGCCTGTCGTAAATTTAGATTGTCAATCTGTTATCAATTTTTGATCATAGGTTTCAATAATAGGCATGCTAAATTAATTAATTGCATGCGTGTTTTTTGGTATCAGACAACTTTGGGTAAGTGACTATTTTCAAGCTTTGCCAACCCACAACGCTTTAAAAAGTTATTCAATAATTGATAACCATATTCGCTCAAAATAGATTCAGGGTGAAATTGCACACCTTCAACATCAAGCGATTTATGGCGTACGCCCATAATTTCTTGCATACGACCATCAGCATGAGCTGTCCAAGCGGTGACCTCTAAACAATCAGGTAGGCTTGCCTTGTCAATCACCAAAGAATGATAGCGTGTGGCATTAAAAGAGTTTGGAATATCAGCAAAAACACCTTGATTGGTATGGTGTACAGATGATAGTCGCCCATGCATTGCCTCACCTGCACGCACCACCTGACCGCCAAACGCTTGTCCGATGGCTTGATGACCTAAACAGATGCCCAAAATTGGAATTTTTCCTGAGAGTTTATCTAAAATCTCAAGTGTTACGCCTGCTTCGTTTGGACTGCAAGGACCTGGACCCAAAACAATCGCTCGAGGTGCAAGCTTGATGATTTGATCCAAAGTGGTTTCATCATTTCGCCAAACGGTCATTTCTTGCTGTAGTTCTCCAAAATATTGAACAATATTATAAGTAAAACTACAATAATTATCAATCATCAGTATCATTTTAATAAATCCTTGATTTAAATAGATATTTTGATTTTAATCCTTTATCCATACTCGCTTGGCACTGGCTTTAAGCGAATGATGGTAATATTTGACTCATTAGCAGTTATTTTGTTCAAAGTAATAAGTCAGGTCGTGCCTGTTGGTTCGGTATTGTACCATTTTTTTGGCAGTGGTCAAATCAGTGTACTGATAATTAGTCAATTAAACTTGCCAGTCAGCAGTTTACCAAATGGTATTGGCAGGTTCATAGTGCATGATTTGGGTAATGTGATTGTTGGCATCAACCAAAACAACATTGGGCTTATGATTTTGGGCATCAATATCCTGCATCATCACATAATTCATAATAATCACAACATCGCCTGGTTGTACTTTACGAGCAGCTGCACCATTTAGGCACACCACGCCACTACCACGCTCGCCTGCGATGGTATAAGTTTCAAATCTCTCACCATTATTATTATTGACGATGCTGACTTTTTCATTCACTAAGATACCAGCAGCATCTAACAAATCCACATCAATGGTGATGCTACCCACATAATTTAGATTAGCTTCAGTAACAGTAGCACGGTGGATTTTACCACCCAAAAGTGTACGAATCATGGTTGTATTTTCCAAATTAATAATTATCATTAATGTTGATAGTAATTGGTGTCATCGGCTTGAGTTTTAAAGCGGCGATGAAAACACATCCACTGGGTTAAATCTTTTTGAATATTTTGCTCAATCAGTCGATTGATGCGTTCAGCATCGGCGGTTTCGTCATCGCTGGGATAATTTTTTAACGCAGCGCTTAGGCTGATGTGATAATGTGGACGGTGACCTTTTGCGATATAATCGGGCGTTTGTCTGAGCATATCCATCATGATGATGACAGGAGGATTGGCTTTATCACCCAGCTTAATAAGACGACGCTGAGCGGTAATCGTTGCTGCAGGCACACCAAAAAAGGTCGCCATCACGCCATGCTCAAGACCAAAATCTTGATCAGGTGAATACCAAATTATCCGACCTTGTTTGAGCCGAGTGATGAGTTTTTTCATATCACGATTTGAGATTTGCTCATCAAAGATACAGCGGCGTGCATTATAGATAAACCATTCAAGCAAAGGGTTGTTTTGTGGGCGATACACGCAGTCCGCCGCAAAAAACTGTGTACATAACCGACCGCCCAAATCAAGCGTTGTGCGATGTCCACCAAGTAAAATCACCGCTTTATTTTGTTTTTGGGCATCAATCAAATGCTGTAAACCAGAAATGCTAAAAGTGCGTTTAAAGACATTAGGGCGAAACCATGCACATAAACTTTCAAAAATACCAATACCTTGATTAATAAATACTTGCCGTGCGGTGGCCTTGTGTTTTGATTTTGGTTGATTTGGGAAGGTAAGCTGCAGGTTGGTTAGAGTGTCTTGAACTCGGCTTTTAGCTAAGTAATGTACCAAAATGCCAAGACGCTTGCCGATCCAAAACTGCCAACGCAGCGGTAGAAAAATCAGCGGTAAAATCAACGCAAAAGCCAGCCAAACTCCCCAATATTTGGGATGTAAAAACGCCCATTCAAACGATTTTGGCTCAGCTTGGCTACTTTGTTTATGAATATCTGTCAAGCTTGGCATATGCTTAATGGATATGGCGTGTTTGGGTGTCTGCTTATGCTGATGATGGCAACTCATGGATCATATTCTTTATTAATGGTACTGTTTAAACCTGTATTTTAAAGTTTATTGGGTCATATTTTCAAGCTCATCCCATCGCTCAAGCTTCATCATCAAAAGCTCATCAATCTCTACCAATCGCTCACCAGCCTTCGTTGCTGCCGCCAAATCGGTACTAAACCATGAACCATCTTCAATCTTTTTGGCAAGCTGTGCCTGCTCTTGTTCAAGTGCAGCAATTTCATTAGGCAAATCTTCAAGTTCACGCTGCTCTTTATAGCTGAGTTTGCGTTTTTGGGCAACGCCTGATTGAGGTGGTTTGATTTGGATGGGTTCAGCGGGTTTTGTAGCCTTAGGTTTATTGTCTGTGGCGTGATGAGCAAGCCATCTTTCATGCTGTTGTACATAGTCTTCATAACCGCCAACATATTCCAAAACGATACCGTCGCCGTACTTATCAGTATCAAATACCCAAGTTTGGGTAACAACATTATCCATAAAAGCACGGTCATGGCTGATGAGTAATACCGTGCCTTTAAAATTGACCACAAAATCTTCTAAAAGCTCAAGTGTTGCCATATCCAAATCATTGGTAGGCTCATCTAGCACCAAAACATTGGCAGGTTTTAGCAATAATTTGGCCAATAAAACGCGTGCTTTTTCACCGCCTGATAGTGCTTTAACAGGTGTGCGAGCACGATTTGGCGTGAATAAAAAATCTTGCAAATAGCTTAAAATGTGCGTAGTTTTTCCACCAACATCGACATGATCAGAGCCTTCTGAAACATTATCTGCGATAGATTTTTCAGGGTCTAGGTCGTCTTTGAGTTGGTCAAAAAAAGCAATATTTAGATTGGTGCCAAGCTTAACCGAACCTGATTGAATCGCTGAATCATCCAAACCCAAAATGCTTTTAATTAAGGTTGTTTTGCCAACGCCATTTTTGCCAATGATACCAACTTTATCACCACGAACAAGCAGCGTTGAAAAATCCTTAACTAAGGTTTTATTGTCGTATTCTAAAGTTAAGTGATTGACTTCACAAACAATTTTTCCAGATTTTTCGCTATTGTTTTGGCTAATTTGGACAGTACCCAACACATCACGGCGTGCTTTTCGCTCTTCACGCATGGCTTTTAAGGCACGGACACGACCTTCATTACGGGTGCGGCGTGCTTTAATGCCTTGGCGAATCCAAACTTCTTCTTGGGCAAGCTTTTTATCAAATTCGGCAAATGATTTTTCTTCACTGGCAAGTTCAAGCGCTTTTAACTCTTGGTAGCGTGCGTAGCCACCCACACCTTGCGTCACATCATAGCCAGAGAGTTGACCACGGTCAAGCTCGATGATATAAGTGGCAAGTGTATCAATAAACTTCCTATCATGCGAGATGAAAAGAACGGTTAATCGTTCATTCAATAAAAATTTTTCAAGCCAAGTGATGCTTTCAATATCTAAATGGTTGGTTGGCTCGTCTAAAAGTAGCACATCAGGATTTGTTACCAAAGCCTGTGCTAACAAAACACGGCGTTTACGACCCCCTGATAATGTTGATAAGCAAGCATCGGCATCAAGCCCCATGCTGTCAATCAATGCACGCGCACGCCGCTCCAAGTCCCAACCGTTCAGAGCGTCTAAGGTTTGCTGAAGACCGCTCATGACATCACAGGCTTCATTGTCGCCCATGGCACAGTCTGCACTGGCTTGATGATAGTTTTTTAAGGCTTGGGCAACTTTGTCATCACCCTCCATCACCACGTCAAGGACGCTGGCCGACTCATTTGGCACATCTTGTGCCAGCATGGCAATTTTTGTACCATCTTTGATGAGTATCTCACCATCATCAGCATGTATTTGACGCATAATCAGCTTAAATAAGGTGGATTTGCCTTCACCATTTCGACCAATCAAACAAACGCGTTCATTGGGTTTTAGGGTGAAATGAACGCCATCTAAAATCGGCGCTGTGCCAAAGGCTAAATGAATATTTTTTAAGTGAATTAAAGCCATAAGATGAAAAGCGATACAGTAAAATCAATGATAAAAAAGTGATGAAAGATTGTCAAAAACCAATAGACTAACTATCATATCAAATTTTAACCAAAAATTGTGCGTTATGTCGTAAAATAAGCCAAATTGGTCAAAGATTTACCCAAAAACCTTAATCCAAAACCTTAATACCCAATAAATGAGTTGATATTTTTATGCCTGATGTCTTATTTACCAAAGATTTTACCTTAATTGATCTACAAACACGCATCAGCTTTTTGGAGGATACTTGTGATGAGCTTAGTAAAATTATTGCTCGCCAAGACCGTGATTTAAGAGATTTGCAAGATCAGTTAAAACTGATGTACCAACATATCCAAGCCAAGCAAGACGATGTAGGCATTGCTACATTTGATTTATTGGCTGATAGACCGCCACATTATTAAATCCGATTGATTTACACAATCAAATATCAACCATCAAACAAATGAAAATAAACGCTAAAAATTGTAAGAAAATATATATATTTTACTTGTTTTGTGATTAAATTTCATTTAAGATACAAATGTGTAAGACTTTTGTACTGTTCTATAAAGAAGTATGGACGGTTTTACATATTGTAAGGACTGACTTTTTGGAGAAAGTGATGAGCTTAAAATTTGGATACAAAGCGCTGAGTTTGGCGGTATTTTCAACCCTAACCGCAACCGCAGCACAAGCAGCAGGCCTGGATCGCTCAGGGCAAGATGTGACTGCTTTTTTACAAGATGGCACTTATGCCGAAACCGTTTATACTTATATTGATGCCAATGTTACCGGTAAAGATACCTCAGGCAAAGATACAGGTGATATTGCCGAAGCTTATGATTTTTTCCGTTATGGCGTTAAAGCAGACATCAACGACACCTTTAGTGTGGGTGTGCTGTACGATGAGCCATTTGGTGCAGCAATTAAGTATGATGGTAATAGTAATTTTGTGGCAGATAAAAATGCAACAGCAACAATTTTTGCCCAAGCTATCAATCAGGCTACAAAAGCACAATTAAACGATAGCCTTGCTTATAAATCAATTAAGCCAGTTTTAGACAGTGTTAAATCACCTCAGCGTGCTTTGGCAGTAGCATCAATCGTAGAAACCAATTCAGCACAAGCCAAACCCATTGCTGACCGATTAAGAGCAGCGGCTGCACATGCAGAAGCAACTGACGGTCAAAAGACTAATGTCGAAATTCGCACCAACAACCTAACCATGTTAGTCGGTGCCAAATTGGGTGCTAATAAAAATTTCCAAATCTATGGCGGTCCTGTGGCTCAAAGAGTTAAGGGCGAAGTGCATTTGCGTGGTCCTGCTTATCAAGTCATGACAGGTTATGATGCCAAAATTGCAACAGATACTCAATTGGGCTGGGCGGCAGGTTTGGCATTTTATAAACCCGAAATTGCCCTAAAAGCCGCTTTGACCTATCGCTCTGAGATTGAGCATGACTCTGAAATTGCCGAAACCATTCCTGTTACGGGCTATGCGGGTAAAAAGGATTTTAAAGTTACTTTGCCTGACTCATGGAACTTAGATTTTCAAACTGGTGTGAATCCAACAACGCTATTAACTGCCAAAGTACGCTATGTACCATGGTCTGATTTTGACATTCGCCCAACACAGTATACAGAAACCACAAAACTTCGTTATCCACAGGGTTTACCAATCATCAGCTATGACAAAGACCAATGGTCGGCTGAAGTTGGTTTGGGTAAGCGTGTTAGCGATCGTTTGGCTGTTTCAGGTGCGGTAGGTTGGGATAGTGGTGCAGGTAACCCTGCAAGTAGCTTAGGTCCTATCAAAGGCTATTATTCATTGGGCTTAGGTGCGCGTTATAATGTTACACCTGAATGGTCGCTGTCTTTGGGTGGTAAATACTTTAAATTTGGAGATGCTCAAGCACAGCTACCAACCAAAGATAAAGTAGGTAACTTTGATAGTAATGATGGCTATGCCTTGGGCGTTAAGCTTGCTTATCACGCCAAATAATCTCATGCTAAATCATACAAAAATGTCCTAAATATAAAAAATAGCTTGAATTTTCAAGCTATTTTTATTAGTTGGTTAAAAAATTAACGAATCTCAACCGTCGCACCATTTTCGATGACAGCGACCAATTCTAGCACATCCCAATTGGTCAGACGAATGCAGCCCAGCGACGATTGACGACTAATACCCTCTGGTATGGGCGAACCATGAATACCATAGCTGGGTTTATTTAATCCCATCCAAACCACACCGACAGGACTGTTTGGTCCTGGTGGTAAATAATAGACTTTGTTGTCTTCATCATCACGATTGACGGTGGCCTTATAAGTTGGCATTTTAACTTTATTGATGATTTTGTACTTACCGCCTGGTGTTGTACTTGCCTCACCGCCAACCGTTGTTGGGTAAGTGGCGACAAGCTGGTCTTCATGATAAGCATATAAAATCTTATCTTTACGATCAGCAACCACACGAGTAACAACGCCTTCAAATGGCTTGCCAGTATTAATAACCGTAATGCTTTCGCCAGCAACAAAGCGTTTATTTGGGTTGAGTTTTTTTAGGTATGCCACATCCATATGAAACCTTTCACCAAGCATCTCTTGAATACTTTCATAGCCTAAAGCTTTTAACTTTGAACGAGATTCTGCATCATTGGGTAGGGTTTTATAAGGACCTTTAGCATCAGCTTCGGTAATGGTATAACTGACCAAAACAGGTTGATTGGTCGCAATATTTTGGTTTAACGCATCCCAAGTAGCTTGGTTCATTTTACCCGTTGGCTCAAGCCCCTTGATTTTTTGAAAATTCATTAATGCTTTTTTTGAATTCATGCCCCAACCACCATCAATAGGGCCAGGGGAGGCGTGATTCCAGTCAAGCAATACTTGCATTTTTACGGTCATGGCAGTATTGACTTTCATGTCTTGTGTCCATAGCGACTCATTGACACGACGAGCGTATTCGTCCAAATTGTGTATTGTTGTACGCTTACCCCCTTGCTCGATACTGTTAATGACAGTATCATCGGTTTGGGTTGGGACGATGACCTCGCCTGAGATAATATCGCCATCAGTATTGGCATGAGCAATGCCGATGCTTAGTAAGCTTATCATTACTAAGCTTAAAGGCTTAATTAATGTCATAATAAATCCTAAAAAAAATATACGCTATTATATCACGACCAAAAACTCACCACAATTTTAAACATGATGGATAATCAGGGTTAAAATTTCTAAGCCAAATGATTGATTGATTTTAAGGCTGTCATTCGCTGACATAAGTCAGCATTGTATCTGCTTTTATACAGATATACCCCCAAGTTTTGTCGTTGTCATCAAGACATGGCATGATATTTAGAATTTAAATTTATGAACTTAAATTAATTTTATCTTTAAGAAGAAATTCCATCAGTGCTTTTTGGGCGTGCAATCGGTTTTCGGCTTCATCCCAAACCACAGAACGGGGATCGTTTAACAGATCAAAGCTGATTTCTTCGCCACGATGGGCAGGCAAGCAGTGCATGAACAAAACATCAGGATCAGCCTTATCAAGCATGGCAGGGCTAACCTGATAAGGAGCAAATCGGCGTGCACGCGTCATTTGTTCAGATTCTTGACCCATACTCGCCCATACATCAGTTGTAATCAGATGTGCCCCTTTGGCAGCCTCTTGAGGGTCTTCAACATAAGTGACGCAGTGGCTATACTCTTCGATGAGCTTAGGATTCGGCTCAAATCCATATGGTGCTGTCACACGCAACTGAAAGCCGAATTGATGAGCTGCCAAAATATAAGAGGCACACATATTATTACCATCACCGACCCAAGTGACAGTTTTGCCTTTGATGCTGCCTCGATGTTCATGAAAGGTCTGCATATCAGCAAGCAACTGGCACGGATGAAAATCATCAGTCAACGCATTAATCACAGGTACAGACGAATGCTTGCAAAATAAATCCAGCTTGTCATGCTCAAAAGTGCGAATCATGATGATATCAACCATACTTGAAATCACCTTGGCGGAGTCTTCGATAGGCTCGCCTCGACCAAGCTGTGTATCTTTTGGCGATAAAAAGATGGCATGACCACCAAATTGACCCATACCAGCCTCAAAAGAGATGCGTGTGCGAGTTGAGGATTTTTCAAAAATCATGCCAAGCGTACGCCCCACAAACGGACGATAAATCTCGCCACACTGCTGCATTTGACGCAGCTTGCTTGCACGACTGATGATAGCCTCAAGCTCGGCAGGCGTCATATCTAAAAGATTACGAAAATGGCGTACGCTCATGATAAAATATTCCTTTAACAATCAGGGCAAATTTGTAGTATAGCATGGATATGGGGCTTGGCTATCATTTAACGATAATTTGTTTTTTAAGTGATATGGGTTGTTATGTTTAAGAAATTTGTCAAATGATCGTAACTCACTGAAAATTAATTATTTATTTTGATTTGGCAAATATTTTATGTAAACAAGCGTATATTTTTACAACTCGTTACATTTATTTGTGATAAAATTATTGAGATTCAAAATTTACCAAAAGGATATGCCATGGGTTTTATCCATGCTAAGCCAATGATGACTAGGAGTAATTTATGGGAATTTATTTAACGGCAACCGGTCTTTATAAACCTGCTTATCAAATTAGCAATGATGAGTTGGTGGCTGCATTTAATACTTATGTTGATAATTATAATGCCGAACACGCTAAGGCAATCGCAGCAGGTGATAAGGTGGCCCTTCAGCACTCATCAAGCGAATTCATCGAAAAGGCATCTGGTATCAAATCTCGTTATGTGATTGATAAAAAAGGAATTTTAGATCCCAAAATCATGGCGCCTATTTTTCCTGCTCGCAAACTTGGCGAGGAGTTGTCAGTGATGGCAGAGATGGGTTTAGCAGCACTCAAAGATGCTTTGGATCGTGCCAAGCTGACGGCTGATGACCTAGATGGTATTATTTGTGCATCATCAAATTTCCAGCGTTGCTATCCTGCCATCGCCATCGAGATTCAACATGCCATCGGTATGCAGCATGGCTTTGCTTATGATATGAATGTGGCTTGTAGTGCGGCGACTTTTGGCATTGCCCAAGCGGTAGGCAGCATCAAAGCAGGGCTTGGCAAAAAAATCGCTGTGCTAAATGTTGAAATTACCTCAGCGCATCTTAATTGGCGTAATCGTGATAGCCACTTTATTTTTGGTGATGTGGCGGCTGCGACGATCGTTGAGGAGTTGTCAACCCCAAAAGGTTATGAAATTCTTGACAGTAAGCTATACACACAATTTTCTGCCAATATTAAAAATGAGTACGGTTTTATGGATCGTAGCGAGTTTTTGGCAGCAGATACACAAATGTATGCAGACATCAAAGAGCCAGTTACTGATAAGCTTTTCTTACAAGAAGGGCGTAAGGTATTCCGTGAAGTTTGCCCCAAAGTTTCAGAAATCATTACCATACATTTGACCGAAAATAACTTATCAGCCGATCAAATTAAGCGTATGTGGCTACATCAAGCCAATATTAATATGATTGATTTGATTTTGCGTACGGTCGTTGGAAAAGATGCGGATAAATCCATTGCACCTGTTGTCATTGCAGAATATGGCAATACCAGTTCAGCAAGCCCTGTGGTAGCGTTCCATGAGACTCAAGACGGTGTTGAAAGCGAAGATCTATGCGTAATGTGTTCTTTTGGTGCTGGTTATTCAATTGGATCGGTATTACTCAAAAAAGTATAAAATTATAATTAATTATTAAGTTAAGATATATTAATTAACAAGACCAATCAAAAGCGTCTATTTAATCAGATACTTTTGAAATTTTATCCATAAATTCAGTCCAAACCTACAAAACCTATCAATGGCAATTAACTCACCTACAAAGGCAATGCCTTACGATAGTCGCTTCAGGTAGCTGAGTGGTTTGGTGATTACCAGCACAAACGATAATTAAGTTTTACTAATATACTATTTTGTTAAAAGATTTGTTGCTTCGTCAATCAAGCAATCAAAAAACATTTGTACAGACAAAAGGCATGGCGATCATGTCTTTTTTATTTTGGGCTTTTGGTTTACAATAGCTCGATGATAAGAATTTATTTTAATTGAGTAATTTATGAAAATTTATTTGGCAAGAAACCAAGTGCAGGCAGGACCGTATACACTCGAAGAGCTTAATACCATGTTAGCATCTGGTGAGGTACGGCTTGATGATTTGATTTGGCACTCACCAATGACCACTTGGCAACGCTTGGGCGACTTAACCCAAAATCAATCCTATTATCAGCCCAATAGTACGCTACCACCTAAACCAGCAACTTTGGCTGAGATTCAGCACAAAACCAAAACAAGAGGATTTGGTGATAATGTAGATTTTCACTCTGATCGCACCCAATCTACCGATAAACCTAAGCGTATCAGTGTAGATGAGCTGTATGGTAAAAAACCCGTTCAGCCGTCTGATGATACAAATGATCAGTCGTCCAGTCGAACATCTGATGTGGCGATTAGTCAGAATACGCAGGCAGTTTTGGCAACCATTGGTTCAAGATTTATGGCGGTGATGATTAACTTTGTGCTATTTATGTTGGCACTGATGCCTTTTTTACAGCAGTTTATGGCACTAAACCCTGATCCAGTTCTACTAAATACAGGCGATTTTGAGACACGCATGGCTTATGCCCAAGAATTGGCAACGCAGATACCTGCACAAACGATGACACTATCAAGCATTTTGATTGCTGCCTATTTAATCATTCAGCTTATCTTAATTATAGTCCGAGCACAGTCATTTGGTAAACTGGTCGCAGGCATTCGTACTGTAGATACAAAAACTTTAGAAAAACCAAATTTTTTCAAGCGATTTGTCTTGCGTGTTGTCGTGCTATTTTTTATCTATCAGTTGGCAAGTGCTCTGCCAATCGCCATTAATATGGCGCTGATTTTATTGATGATTAATTATATCATGGCAGCACGCAGCCCAATTAAACAAGGTTGGCATGACAAATTGGCAGGTACTATTGTTGTGAAGGCATCTGAGGTAAAATTTAAGAAAAAATCAGATAAGTGAGAAAATCATGACGCCAGAACAACAAGCCATTCTTGAGCGAGTACAGCTGCCCAATGACTGGAAGCAGGCGCTTGCACCTGCCTTGATTAGCGAAAATATGGATAAATTGCGTGATTTTTTAAAGATGCAATATCATCAACAAAAAAATATTTATCCCCCAAAAAATCAAATATTTAACGCATTTCATTTAACGCCATTATCTCAAGTTAAAGTGGTCATTTTAGGCCAAGACCCCTATCATGGCATAGGTCAGGCCATGGGGTTGTCTTTTTCGGTACCTAAACTTATCCCAAAACCGCCCAGCCTTCAAAATATCTTAAAAGAGCTATCAAATGATTTGGGCGTGCCCATCAGTCGTCATGGCGATCTTAGCTTTTGGGCTAAGCAAGGCGTATTACTGCTGAATGCCACCTTGACCGTTGAAGCAGGTCTTGCTGGCAGTCATCAAAAACAAGGTTGGGAGGAGTTCACTGATGCCGTCATTGAAGCCATTAATAATTATACCGACCAGACGGTTTTTATATTATGGGGCAGCTATGCAAAACATAAAGGTCGATTTATTGATACATCAAAACACTTGGTGCTAACCGCAAGCCATCCTTCACCTTTGGCGGCAAATCGTGGGGGATTTTTTGGCACTCGACCATTTTCACGCACAAACGAGTATTTGCAACGCCATGGCAAAACACCGATCAATTGGGCTTTGCCTCAATAGTTGCCAAATATGATAGTGCCATTTCATTACATTAATAATTCTAATATCAGTTATGATCAGTATCACTTTTGGTCGATGCATGATGTTGAGATGATGAATCGTGCTTTGGAGATTGCCAAACAAGGTGCTAAGTTTGGTGAAATTCCTGTCGGTGCAGTGGTTGTATACGAGGGTAGGATCTTAGGTGAAGGCTATAATTGCCCAATCACTACCCAAGATCCGACAGCACACGCTGAAATTGTGGCAGTACGGCGGGCGTGTGAGACGCTAAATAACTATCGCCTACCAAAAGGCTGTATACTTTATGTAACGCTAGAGCCTTGCACGATGTGCTTTGGTGCGCTGATTCATGCTCGCATAAGCCGTGTTGTGTTTGGTGCATTTGAACCGAAAGCTGGCGTTGTTGTAAGTCAGCTAAAATTACCAGAACAGGTGTTTTATAACCATCACTTAAGTGTTTATGGCGGACTTTTGGCAGATAAAAGTAGTGCCTTATTGAGTGGTTTTTTTAGGCAGCGACGCCAAGAAAAAAGAGCATTAAAAACCCAAGCCTAATAATTTAACATACCTTACCATATCTATGAAAAAACACAATTTTATGACTGATTTACAGATAAATTCAGATAAACCAATCATTATCACCATTGATGGCCCAAGCGGTGCGGGTAAAGGTACGCTGGCTTATCGGCTGGCAGAGCATTTTGGTTTTGAGCTATTAGATAGCGGTGCGTTGTATCGTATTGTTGGGCTGATGGCTTATCAAGCAGGATTACTTGATAACACCCCTGATGAGCTTGCCTTATCTGATTTGGTGCAGTCGCTTCATTTAAGTTTTTGCCCAAACGCTAAAACACGAGCCATTGATATTTATGTTGATAAAAAGCCATTGCGTGATGATATCCGTAATGAAACTGTCGGCGGCTATGCTTCTATTGTTGCAGCATTTCCAAAAGTACGCTCAGCACTGCTTGACTTACAAAGAAATATCGCAGATAACAAGCTTGGCTTGGTGGCAGATGGGCGAGATATGGGTACGGTGATTTTTCCTCATGCCCATGCAAAAATTTATCTCACTGCAAGCGCTCAGGCTCGTGCCAAAAGGCGTGTTACTCAATTAACTCAAGCAGGAAAACAGGCAAATTTTGATGATATATTGGCGGATATCATCGCACGAGATGAGCGAGATGAAAATCGATCAGTTGCCCCAAGTCGTCCTGCCGATGATGCGTTATTGATTGATAGTTCAGATAAGTCAGCCGATTTGGTTTTTGAAGAAGCAATGCAGTTTATAGAACAAAAATTATCTGAATGATGATACGCTGACTAAAAATAACTTTATTAATTAAGACTTTGCCATTTAAGTTTGTCATTTAAGAGATAAAACATAAAAAATACTATCTATTGGGATTATAATCTGCTATAATTAACAGGTTTAATATATTTTTGTGTTGTCATTAAGTTTAAAACCAGCATTTCTTAATGACTATACATCACTTGAACCGTACTGTGCTGGACAGGCTACGGCTAATTTTTAAGGTAAATATAATGGTATCATTTGCTGAACTGTTTGAAGCAAGCCAATCAGAACAAGGTCTTAACATTGAGCGTGGCTCAGTGATTTCAGGAACAGTCGTTGCTATTGACAGCGATTGGATTACAGTTGATACAGGTCTTAAATCTGAAGGTATCGTTGCTCGTGAAGAGTTCTTAAACGAAGCTGGCGAGCTTGAAGTGGCAGTAGGCGACAGCATTGATGTTGTAGTTGAAGCTGTAGATAACGGCATGGGTCAAACTGTGCTTTCACGCGAAAAAGCGAAGCGTGAAGAAAGCTGGCGTGCGCTTGAACAACTACACGAAAATGATGAAATCGTTAAAGGCGTTATTTCATCTAAAGTTAAAGGCGGTTTCACTGTTGAGATCGGTTCAGTGCGTGCATTCCTTCCAGGGTCATTGGTAGATGTTCGCCCAGTTCGTGAAACGACACACCTAGAAGGCAAAGAGCTTGAATTTAAAGTCATTAAAATTGATAAACAACGCAACAATATCGTTGTATCACGCCGTGCTGTTATGGAAGCTGAAAATTCAGCAGAGCGTGATGAGCTACTAGCCAAGTTAGAAGAGGGCATGGAAGTAGAAGGTATCGTTAAGAATCTAACTGAATATGGTGCATTTGTTGATTTAGGCGGTATTGATGGTCTATTGCACATCACCGATATGGCGTGGAAGCGTATCAAGCACCCATCAGAAGCAGTGGAAGTCGGTCAAGACCTTAAAGTAAAAGTTCTTAAATTTGACCGTGAGCGTAACCGTGTTAGCTTGGGTCTAAAACAATTGGGTGCTGACCCATGGACTGAAGTTGAGCAAACTTATCCAGTGGGTACCATCACCAAAGCGCGTGTAACCAACCTAACTGATTATGGCTGCTTTGCTGAAATCGCTGAAGGTATTGAAGGTTTGGTGCATGTCTCTGAAATGGACCATACGAACAAAAATATTCACCCATCAAAAGTTGTTCAAGTGGGCGATGAGGTGAATGTGATGGTTCTTGAGATTGATGGTGAGCGTCGCCGTATTAGCCTTGGTATCAAACAAACCATGCCAAATCCATGGGCTGAGTTTGATAAAAACCATGAAAAAGGTCAAAAAATCAGCGGTACCATCAAATCAATCACTGACTTTGGTCTGTTTATTGGTCTAGAAGGTGGTATTGATGGTTTGGTACACCTATCTGATATTTCATGGACTGAGTCTGGTGAGGAAGCCATCCGCAATTACTCAAAAGGTGATACCGTTGAGGCGGTCGTATTGTCTGTTGATGCAGAAGCAAACCGTATCAGCCTAGGCATTAAGCAGCTAAACTCTGATCCATTTAATGAATACTTGCTATCAAATGATCGTGGTGCTATCGTTAAAGGTACAGTAAAAGAAGTGGATGCTAAAGGTGCGGTGATTACTTTGGCCGATGAAGTTGAAGGTTATTTGCGTGTTGCAGATATTGCTCGTGAGCGTACCGAAGATGCCTCTAAAGTCTTGAGCGTTGGCGATGAAGTAGAAGCTAAAATTGTCGGCGTTGACCGTAAATCTCGCAATATTAGCCTATCAATCAAGGCAAAAGATGAAGCTGATGAGCGTCAAGCCATTAAAGAGCTTTCTAATACAGCAGCTGAAACACAGCCAAAAACACTTGGCGATATTTTCGGTGAGCAGCTTAAAGGTTGATTGTCCTGAATATGATTAAGCCTATTAAAAAGAGCGGTGTTGGTCATCGCTCTTTTTATTGCAGTAAATTGATTCAATATCATTTTTAACGGTTTGAATGTATTTTGAATGTGTGACATTTTAACAAAAAAATTATTTTCTTTTTTTGTGTTTTAAGTTATTATTTCCAGCTTTTTTGATAAAAAGCTTGATTTGTGATTGAGGTAGGTCGTATGCAAGCGGTAATAAATAAATCTAATTTGATTGCAAATTTGGCATCAGTCTGTGAAGAGTTAGAAGAAGATGTTGTTGATGAAGCAGTACGCCTAATGATTGCGATGATGGTTAATGAGTTGGTGTATGATGGGCGTATTGAAGTTAGAGGTTTTGGTAGCTTTTGTTTACATCACCGTTCTGCACGCATTGCTCGTAACCCACGCACAGGCGAGAGTGTCTCTGTTAAGGCCAAAGCCACTCCTTACTTTAAGCCTGGTAAGGCACTGCGTGAATCGGTGAATTTGGTTAATGACTGACTAAACAAAGGGTTAATTATGCATATTATTTTAATCATCCTATTGGTGCTGGCATTTGCTTATTCTTTGGCACTTGTCGTTCTCAATAATCAAGCAATCGCTGTTAATTTATTATTTTCAAGTGTTGCAAATATGAGCTTGGGTTTAGTTTTAGTTGCAACAATTTTTTTAGGCATTTTGATTGGGATTTTGCTTGCACTGTTATTATTTCGTGTTTTTCAAAATAAGTGGGAAATCAGTCGTCTCAAAAAAGAAAAAGCATCCATTCAAGCCAAGCTTGGTGAAGCCAATCTTCAACTGGCACAACAAGCTGAAGAAATTCGCAGATTAGAACTTGAGTATCAGACAAATAAGCCAACCTTGGCTGATGCTACTTTACAACAAGTTACCAATGATGGCTGTCATCATCCAAATTTATAACTCAATGCCTGATGAATGATGGCTGTTATTCTAAATTGCGAATGCCATTAAAATATGCTATGATTGCCGTCATAATTTAATAAAAAGCCACCATCTACGGCTTTTTATGATTGGTCACAAGGATATTTTATGGCAATTACCTCACCCATCATTGTAGCTGTTGATAAGCATAATTTAAACGATGCACTATCCTTGGCGGACAGCTTAGACCCAGCACTGTGTCGCCTAAAAGTGGGTAAAGAGTTATTTACTGTATGTGGTATCCAAATCATTAAGGCATTTCATGAGCGTGGCTTTGAAGTCTTTTTAGATTTAAAATTCCACGATATCCCAAATACCACAGCACAAGCAGTACTTTCGGCAGCTGATATGGGTGTATGGATGACCAATATTCATGCCATGGTTGGCACTGATACGATGCGTTTGTGCAAGAGCCGCTTACAAGATGGGGGCTATGATACATTATTGATTGCGGTCACTGTGCTAACTTCTATGACACAAGCTAATTTATCCGAGCTTGGCATTCAGCGTTCGGTGAGTGAGCAGGTATGCCATTTGGCAGGATTAACTCATGATTCAGGATTGGACGGCGTTGTTTGCTCAGCTCAAGAAGCACAGCTTCTGAAACAAAAATTTGGCAAACAGTTTAGACTAATTACGCCCGGCATTCGCTTGGTCGAGGATGCTAAAGATGATCAAGCTCGCATTTGCACACCAGCTCAAGCACTACAAAATGGCTCGGATTATTTGGTCATAGGGCGTTCAATTACAAATGCATCCAATCCTAATGATAAGCTTCATACAATCTTAGCTGGTATTTGATTTTACTAACATGATTAAGCCCTGTTACCAAACAGGGCTTAATTTATGGTAATGAATAAGTCTTTTTATTGATAGCGTGTTGGATCGGCAATCTTAGCATCCATAAAGCCTTGTTTACGCAGATGGCAGCTGTCGCAGTGACCACACGCACGGCCCAACGCATCGGCTTGATAGCATGAAACGGTCATTGAGTAGTCCACACCCAATGAGATACCAAGCGTTAAGGTATCGGCTTTTGATAAATTTTGTAATGGTGCAATAATGGATAGGTGGTTGCCTTGCCTACCTGAAACGGTAGCAAGGTTTGCCATAGTTTCAAAGGCAGCGATATAGTCAGGGCGACAGTCAGGATATCCTGAATAATCTACCGAACTTACGCCAATGATGATGGCGGATGCTTGCGTCACTTCAGCAACTGCCAACGCATAAGATAAAAAGATGGTGTTGCGTGCAGGTACATAAGTAATCGGTGCGACCTGATCAGCATCGCTATAGGTGACAGACTCATCGTGATTTGGCACCGATAGATTCATATCGGTCAATGCCGAGCCACCAAGTTTTGCGATATCAATATCAATGACATGATGTCTAACGCTAAGCTTTTTGGCGATATTTTGAGCGGCATGAAGTTCACTTGAATGGCGTTGGCCATAGCAAAAGCTGACCGCAGTGACAGTTTTAAATTGTGATTTTGCCCAGTACAGGCAGGTGGTCGAATCCAAACCGCCTGAAAATAATACAACGGCATTTTGGTTATTATTCATATGACATTTCATTGGATAAAGTTTCAAGAAAGATACTCCAAATTATGACATATTTCAACTATTTTTTAGGTAAATTCCTTTCATTAATACAAACACTGCCAAAGCATGATAAAATAAGTAGCCATAATCGATATAAATTTGCTGTACCGAGGAATGAATGGAAGTTGAGATTATCAAAATTATTCTAGCCTTTATCGTGCTGATTAACCCATCGGCAGCTTTGGCAATGTTCGTTAATTTTACGCATGGATACAGTTATGAGGATAAACGCCGTGTTGCACGGATTGCCAGTGCAACAGTGTTTATTGCGATTGCATTTTTTTCATTATTTGGTGAGATCATGTTGCGTGGTTTGGGCATCTCGTTGGGGTCGTTTCGAGTTGCAGGCGGTATCTTGCTATTTTTGATTGCACTTGGCATGATGAATGATGGTAATAATCCTGTCAAACCCAATGAAGATGAGCTGGAATTATCCCAGCCCAAGGCAAAAGATCCAAGCTCTTTGACTGGCATTGCCGTGGTGCCTCTGGCGATACCAATGATGGTTGGGCCTGGCGGTATTTCCACTGTCATTATCTACTCATCTCAAGTAAGTGGTATTGTGGGAATGTCGCTCATCATTGTTGCAGGTTTATGCATCAGTATTTTATGCTATTTGTCTTTAATGGCAGCAGGGCGGATTAGTAAATTGCTTGGCGATACTGGCTTAAATATCATCAATCGTATTATGGGGATTATTTTAGCAGCTGTGGCGATAGAAATCGTTGTGGCAGGTCTAAGAACCATTTTTCCAAATTTATTATAATCAGCCCAAATAATTAAAACCAAAAATATCTTTAATCTTCTTCTTGGATGGGCGTGTTTAGCCGATCACGGTTTGGCGATAGTTTCGCCAATAGCTTAGATGACATGGGCAAAATGCCCCCATCCATCAGATCAGCCAATATTTCGGCACAAAAAGGGGCAAAGCTAAAGCCTTTAGATCCCATGCCGTACAGACAAAAAATATGGTCACTATCGGAAAGTTTGCCGACCAAAGGGTGATAATCTGGCGTTTGGGCACGAATCCCAACACGACCTTCAAAATGAGTATCTTTAGAGATATTTAAAGACTGGCAATAGTTGGGCAAAGCTTGGCTAAATTTTTGAAAGTTACTAAGATGCTCATCATCGCTTAGCTTTGTTTCTGTATTATTGCGAATAAAGCTTGCGCCAAATAGTAAGGATTTTGATTGGCTCTTAGAGTCAAAAAACTCGGTGCTATAACCGTCGTATTTGATGGCGTTGGTCGCTTGAGTTGGCTTTTTTGGATCATCGCCGTTGGTAAGAGCAAGCCAAGTAACTTGACCACGAATTTTTCGGCAATTAAACAGCCGATTATCAATGAGATGGCTGGCAAATCCTGCAGCGATCACGACTTGATCAAAGCTGAAATTTTGATGACTTTGCCCATCAAAAGCTGTCAATACCACCCTATTTTCTTGCTCTTGAAAGCGTACGACCTTAAAAGGGTGATGTATAAAATGCTTTTTTAGTAACTTGGCAATGTTAATCGGGTATAAAATACCGCCCATGGGAATGTGTGCAACGATATCTGTTTGTCGCAGATCTTGGCCAAGTGCAGAACTGTCTTTTTGTGGATAGTGGGTACTGATTAACGACTTTGGATATTCATCAATCAGTGCTTGTCTTTTTTTGGCAGTTTTTTGACTGGGTAATAAAAAATCAAGAACGCCAATCTGATCAAATATTTGTGAGTACAAATTCATTGCTTTATAATGGCGATATGAATACAAAAAACTGACCGTAGGCAGGTGATTGGTGGCATGATCCAGCAAGGTTAGTTTGGGTGAAAATAATGCACACGGATTACCTGACGCACCTGCCATAATATCATCAGGCTCAAACAAATGCACCACATGCCCACGATAGCTTAAGGCAGCGGCGGTGCTTACGCCGCTGATACCGCCGCCGATAATTGCGATCTTTTTGGGCTTAAAACCTATCTGATAATGGTTTAAGGTAGGCTGATTTGGCATTGGTGCTGTGCATAGCATTTGTCTTTTTCGCCCAAAGCCTGCTGACTTAACCATATCAAACCCTGCATCAATCAAGCCACGGCGTACAAATCCTGCCGCAGTAAAGGTTGCAACTGTCGTCTTGCGATGTGAAAGCTGTGCCATCGCCTTAAATAGTGCATCACTCCACATATCTGGATTCTTGGCAGGGGTAAAACCATCCAAGAACCAAGCATCAATGCGTATGCTATGCTCATGTTGATTATTGGCAATTTCATTAAGGGTATCTAAAGCCTCACCAAACCATAAATCCAAAGTAATCTTTTCGCTCAGATGCAGTCGATGGCATCCTGCCAAAGGCAGTGGATAAACCTGAATCAACGCATCTACCCAATCGCCAAAACTGTCGTCAGTACGCCATGCAGATAATGCTTGTGCAAAATCATCATGACCAAGCGGATATTTTTCGGTACTAATAAAGTGTAATCGAGTAGATTTTGGGGCTATTTTTTGCCAAAGCTGGCAAACTGCCAAAAAGTTTAATCCTGTACCAAATCCAGTTTCGGCAATCACAAAACGCTCGTTTTTGGTTAACTGACCAAATCGTTCGGTTAACCGATTACCATGAATAAACACATGGTAAGTCTCGCTTAAACCGCCAGCTTGTGAAAAATAGATATCATCAAAATGCCGTGATGTGGGGATAAGACAACCATTGTGATCTTCTTTCCATACGATATCAGCGGTTTTTAGCGTGTCTGTCATGAGTTGCCTCATACTACTTAGGAAGAACTTGGATAAAAGGCCTAACATCGACATGATGATACACGCCTGCGATGATATAAGGATCTGCTTCTGCCCAAGCTTTGGCGGCATGAATATCCTCAAATTCAGCCACCACCACGCTACCACTCATGGCAGGCTCTCCATGTGCGATCGGCGTGGGACCAGCAAGAATGAGCCGATTGTGCGCCATCAGCGTATTTAAGCGTTCAAGATGTGCAGGTCTGGCTTTGGTACGTTGATCTAGGCTGTCAGCGACATCGTGACCAATAATGACAAATAACGGCATGTTTTCTCCTTGGACGAATCAGTGATTAAATATGGGGATACGGCGTTCATTTAGCGCCACTTTCCAAGCATCATCGTGTATCTGCTCACCAACAAGCATCGCTATAATGCCAAATTGATGGCTAGCTAATCGTTCTACTTTACGCACTATGCCACGATCAGGTACGGTATCGGTATTGATAATTAAATAAATTTGTGCCGATAAGTGCAAAGCGTCTGCAAGTAGCATCTTTATTTGTGCGTGTGTATCAATCACGCCAAAATCTTTTATGGCATTGATTGGAATTGGATGATGATAATAAGGCTTTTCAAGTGCAGCAATAACTAATCGATCGCTTAATACAATAGGTGCAATCGTTGTAGGCTTAGGCGACTGATAGTCATCTGCATTAATGATGGTTTGACGATAAAAATTCATCAAATTGGCATAATAGGGTGCTTTGGTATCAATACGAAACTGTTGGCGTGCTTTGATACGACTATATAAATATGCTGCCAAACGAGGCAAAATCGCATAGATGATAACGCTTGTCATCGCCAATATGGCAAATTGTGCAGGTGTCTGACTTGACGCACTGGGCAACACAATCCCCAACTGACTGGGAATATAGCCGATGATCGTTATCAAACGATCAAAATGATGATCGGTCAGCAGTGTCGATTCCCAGTGAAAACTGTAGCTTTTGAATAAAAATAAGCCCAGCATACCCAAAATGCTACCCATTAAGCCAAATAGCCAAGCGCCGTGTAAGATACTGGCAATCTGCCATCGCTTGATGGGTTTGATTGTATCATTTAAGACGCTAAAACAAACTTTTTGGATGTTTTTATCACAAGCACTTAGCTTCTCAATCAGCTTATTTTTAAGGGCGATATGTTCCACGACGCTGCTAAGCATCGATGGGCGGTGCGAAAATGCAAGTGATATCAGCCACCAAACCAAAGAAAGCGTATGCCAACCTAATAACGCTACCATCAAATAAAAAAAGTTAATCGCTTGAGTGCCAAGCAGACTTGCAACGCCAATGAGAGCGAAGATAAAATAAAGCAGATAAATCAGTCTGATGACACTTAAGATACCATGCTGTGTGTCTGATAATATCTGCATAATGCGTGCATCGCTGTCAATTTTTTGAGCTCGGATAAATAGCTTATCAAATGCTGTGCCATTTTCCAACTTAACAGCCTCGGTGATGATTTTTGGATCTTGGGTAAAAATATAATTTTGAGCTTCAAGCCGTCTGATTACTTCTAAATGCTGATGTGCTTTTTTAGTCTTGGTTGTCATGTTGCACTCTCATGAGCGTCAGGGCTGTAGTTCACTAAGCTTAGCATTTAGCTTGTCAAGCTTATTTTGTAGGTCTGCATCAGCTTTGAGTGTTAATTGTTTATTAAGTTTTTTAATTTGGGTACGCAGCTTGGCCGCAGCAATTGCATTTTTGGCATGGATTTCATCAATTTCAGTATTTTGGCGTTGGTTAAGTACATTCACCATGGCAGATTCAATGGTACTCACAACCGGCTTTGTGCCTTGTTCGATGGTCATGGCAACTCGGTCAAGATGCTGATGATAACGGCGACGCAGATGATTTTGTTCTGTGATTCTGTCAGCATCACTTAATTGACGCAAGTGCGGTATGACATCAATACAATCTACAGGGCAGGGGGCTAAGCATAGCTCACAGCCAGTACACAGATCGGTAATGATGCTGTGCATATGTTTGGCGGTACCGACGATGGCATCAACAGGGCAGGCGGGTATGCACTTGGTGCAACCAATACAGTCCGCTTCTTGGATGATGGCCCGTACTTCTTTGGGTCGGTTGGTTAGTGGATCGATTTGCCATTGGCTTGGGGTAGCAGGCTTGGTAGGCTTGTTTAGTATATTTGCAATGGTATCGGTTACGGATTGACCGCCTGGTACACATAAATTAATTGCTTCACCGTGCATGACAATGCCATAAGCATAAGGCAGGCAGCCATCATGATGACCGCATAAGCCGCATTGAGTTTGCGGTAAAGCAGCATCAATAGCGGCAATGCTCTGACGATCAGCATTGCTTAAGCTTTGTAAGTTTAATGGCTGAAATAAGATGGGTAAATTGTCTAAGCGTTCTGTCGTGTATGTAATCATGATATCTTATTAGTTAGGCAGTGACCACCGCTTGAATCAGTGAGCATGCGATGGTACCTTGATTTGGAATGGGTGGCAGCTGATCAATATCAAAAAATTGGGCATCGACAAGTTCATTACGCTGAATGTTGATTTGACCTTCTTTATAATTGGCGATAAAGCCAACCATCAGATTACTTGGATGGGGCCAAGGCTGACTATCAAAATATCGAATATCATCAATCAATAGTCCCACTTCTTCATATACTTCACGATGAACTGCCATGGACAGCGTTTCACCAACTTCAACAAAGCCTGCAATCAAGCCATAAATGCCACTTTTATGGTGGTGATGACGCGCCAAAAGAATTTGTTGTTTATGGGTTTTGGGATGAATGCGAGTGATGGCAACAATAATACAAGGCTGTACCCTAGGGTAGGCATGATGACGACATTTTGGGCAAATTTTAGCATGTTCTCCTTGGGGGTGGTGTGTCGTCTTAGCACCACAGCGACTACAAAACTGATGGTCATTGTGCCAACCGATCAGCATGATTGCACGAGCCATCAAGTTTAGCATCTTATTATCCATCACAGTCAAAAATTCACGAAAACTGACTATTTTTAGATTTCTGACTGTTTTGGTGTCATAGCCGTCACCATAAGCAAAAATCAACCCAAGCTTGATGGCATCATTGATATCCATGGCATGACTAATCGGCAACTGATTTGGTGAACACAAAAGTAAAGACTGCTTATGATGCGTTTCGGCAAAACCCAAATGAATGGCTTTGGTTGGTACATTGGACAACTTAAGCACAAATGGCAAACCATCGCTTGTACATAAAATACCATCGCCTTGTACGATCCAAATGTTCGCTGTCATGATAACACCTTGGCACGCCATAGAGCATCAGCCTCAATGTCAGACTCAGAAAGTGCCAGTGAGTCTGCATATTGAGATAAATCGTAAAATGCAGATCCTGTACTACGAGTATTGCTGCCACCAGTGTTATCATCGTCAATTGCCATTGCGATTTGACCGCCTGTCATCGCCAAATACACCTCAGCTAAGATCTCCGAGTCAAGCAACGCCCCATGAAAGGTACGATCTTTTTGACCGACGCCAAGCCGTTTTACTAGGGCATCCAAGCTGTTTTTTTGACCAGGGTACATTTGTTTGGCGAGTGCTAGTGTATCGGTAACTTTAACACTGTTTGCAAAATTACTTAAACCTGCACGGTTAAATTCCATGTTTAAAAATTTCATATCAAAGGCGGCATTGTGCGCAATGACCTCACTGCCTGCCATAAACTCATAAATCTGCTGAGCAACTTCAGCAAATTTGGGCTTATCTGCGACAAACGCATTACTGATGCCATGAACTTGTATGACTGCATCATCCATGTGTTTTTCAGGATTGATGTACACATGTAAAATATTGCCTGTGAATTTACGCCCAACCAATTCAACAATTCCGACCTCAACGATACGATCACCACCAGCTTCATTAAAACCTGTGGTTTCAGTATCCATGATCAGCTGTCTTTCGGGTGCGTCTCGATTGTCAGGCTTGGGTAAAATTGGCCAAAAATCAGTATTGGTACGACTGGTATCACCATCATAATCAGGGTTTTGGATGGTGTTGTAAGCATAGGGGTGTTTTGGTTTGGGTGTATTTATCATAAAATTTTCGTCATTGTGAACGATGGGATTGGGGAGGGTCTCATCTCCAAAACCATCAACGCCTTTATTGGCCAGTTGGTCTGCCATCTCATTGCCAGCATGACCAGCATGGCCTTTGATCCATTGCCAATCAATGATGCGATTTTGGGTCAGCTGATCCAATCGTTGCCATAGGTCTTGATTTAAGACAGGCTTGCCATCTGCTTTTTTCCAACCACGCAACTTCCAACCGCCAATCCACTGAGTTATGCCATCTTTAACATAGCCTGAATCTGTCCAAAGTTGCAGAGGAATCTGTGCAGGCGTTGCCTCCAAAGCTGTGATGGCAGCCATCAATTCCATGCGATTATTGGTCGTATCAGGCTCACCGCCCCACAGATGCCGCTCATCGCCATTGAAATAATGCAAATACACGCCCCAACCGCCTGCAGATACGCCTTGTTTTCCATTGCCTTTACAGGCGCCGTCGGTATAAGCGATATTAAGTTGGCTCATGGTGTTTGCTCGTATGATTGATAGTAATTAGACTATTATAAATCATTGAAGGATTTTGTGCGAATTTTTTGGTCTATGCAGAGACTTTGAGTGTGATATAATGCTTTATTTGCCGAAAATTAGATTGTTTATGATTCATCATGACACACCAAGCCATCGTTTTGACCGTTTATTTGACGCCAAATTTTTACATGCACCAAAAACTGTCCAAGACCAAGACAGACAAAACATTTTTCAATCACTGACCGCAAACACACCACTTTTTTTGGAAATTGGTGCAGGTAAGGGCAAGCATGCCATGCAATTTGCTGGCTTAAATGCAGACAAGTATTTGATCGCCATTGAAAGAACTCGTGAAAAATTTAACGCATTTCAAAAACAAGCCGCTCTTGGTGAATTGAATAATTTAACCTTCGTTCATGCTGATGCCATTACCTTTTGTGTACATTTTATTGCACCCAATTCGCTTGACGGCGTATTTATTTTGTATCCAAATCCTGAACCGCATAATAAAAATCAGCGCTGGCTTAATATGCCATTTTTTGAATTTTTATTATCTCGTCTAAAAGCTGGGGGATTTGTCAGGATTGCCAGTAATATTGAGTCTTATATTGATGAGGCGTGCCAGCTGTTGGACGAAGTTTGGCGGCTACCTTATACCAAGTATGCCATTGATTCAACATCAGCACGCACGCACTTTGAGATCAAATATTTGGCTCGTGGCGAGCTTTGTCAAGAAATTATTCTCACCAAACCTGCCTGCTATCAGACCAGATTTGATGATACGCCTGTAAAAGAGTAGGCTGTATGAAACCAAAAATTGCTGTGATTGGTGCGGGTGCTGCTGGACTTATGGCGGCTGAAGTGTTGTCTTTATACCCTGTATCGGTAGATGTCTATGAACACAAACCAACTGCCGCACGCAAAATACTGATGGCAGGCAAGACTGGTTTAAATATCTCGCACAGTGAGCCTTTTGAGACTTTTGTGGATCGTTACACGCCAAATGATTGGCTGACCGGGTATTTACAGTCATTTCATGCCGATCATATCGTTGCGTGGATGGCATCTTTGGGTATCGAAAGCTACATTGGTTCATCTGGCAGGATTTTTCCAGTAGAAATGAAAGCCTCAAAACTGGTTCGTGCTTGGCTATCTCGGCTAAATGGTCGGGGCGTTCGGTTTTATTATCGCCATCGCTGTACTCAGATATCAGGCAGGGTATTAAGCTTTGATAAACTTGATGCTAAGGCGGAGCTTATTGACTCTTTTTGTGCTAACTATGATGCGGTTATCTTAGCGTGTGGCGGTGGGTCATACCGAGCACTTGGCAGTGATGGTGCTTGGCAGCAGTGGTTTGATAAAGATTTATTAACACCTTTATATGCCAGTAATGTCGGCGTGCTGGTTGATTGGTCGTCTTTTATGGTGCCGTTATTTGGTCAGCCATTAAAGCGTATTCAAATCAGTGTAGGGAAAAAGTCGTATCAAGGGGATGCCATCATCAGCCATTATGGACTAGAAAGCGGACTGATTTATCGTCTCAATCGGGCAATGCGTTGCTGTCAAAAAGAAAATGGCTTTCATTTATCGGTCGATCTGATGCCTGATAAATCTGTTGATACCATTCATCATATTTTAAGCCAAACTAAAAGAAAATCGCTGAATACCTTACTCAAAAAAGCTGGTCTAGATGCTGTTAAAATCTCTATCTTAAGGGAGTGTACGCCTAAGGCAGATTGGTCGGATACCGCCAAAATGGCAGTGCATATCAAAAACTTAACCATTCAAGCGACAGGTTTTCGACCAATAGATGAAGCGATCAGTACTGGCGGCGGCATCAAACGCATTGCTCTAGGCAATGATCTACAGCTTATCAAAGAGTCAGGTGTATTTTGTGCTGGCGAGATGCTTGATTGGGACGCACCAACAGGCGGCTATTTATTAACCGCTTGTATGGCAACAGGGCGTGCGGCAGCTTATGGTGCTTTACAGTTTTTAAATATTGACCAGTAAAAAAGTGATTAAAACAAAATCATCAAGCCAAATTGTGCTGGTATTTTATTCATTTATTTTAATATTGATTAATGAGTTAATTAATAAATTTTTTAACCAGTGCGTCACTGTCGGTGCGTGCATTCAGTGCTACCAATAAGGCATAAGCACCAATAAATTTACGACTGATGAACATCATTTCTTTGGGTGGTAGGCTAAATTCACGCGACTGCATACCATTTTTGGCGGCATTCATTACTCTGGCATATAAATCGCTACCTGACCAAATATATAAGCCTTGCTCATCTAAATGTGAAGAATGACCGCCATGGCGTGTCTTAAGTGCCTGCGCATGAGCAAAAGGCTCGCAAGCCATCAAAAATACTTCTGCTATATCAGATTTGGGTTTACCGTTTAACTGATCAAAAAAAGCATAGCCTGTCATGGCTGCCATCATCTGTTGTTTGTCTTGATGATAGCCTGCACTAATCAGCCCATACGCGATACTCAAAAGATGATCGTCAAATTGCTTGATTGCCCCAAAGTCTAATAAGATAAGCTTATCAATGCCATCTTCATAGCGTACCAAATAATTGCCAAAGTTTGGATCGGTCTGCATCTCGCCCCATTCAAATAACTCACGCATGAAAATTTCGATGGCGGCTTGTCCAAGTGCATTTTTACGGTCTTGGGGTAGGGTGGTGATGATTGGATCATTTAACGAAATACCCGCTTCAAAGCTCATGCAAATCAATCGGTTAGTACTATAATTATCATAAATTGTCGGCACAATATAACGCTCATCATCTGCCAAATAATGAGCAAAACGCTTGGTGGTTTCTGCCTCAAGCCGATAATCCACTTCACGGTGCAAAAGCTCACCGATCTCCTCAAACCAAGCATCCAATGCTTTGGTCTGTGGTACTGCATTGGTAATTTTTAATAAATGCTTAAAGATAGATAAATCAGAATCAATTGAATCGGCAACCCCTGGATATTGTACTTTAAGTACAACATCTTGACCGCTGTATTTATGTACAGCTTTATGAACCTGTGCTAAGCTTGCCGTACCTATGGGTGTGCGGTCGATATCAAAGTCAGCGATTTGCTCACCAAGTTCTGCTTTAAGTGTCGCATAAATGACATGCCAAGACAGCGGCGTCGTTTGAGCATCCAGTGTATGCAAGGCATTTAAGACTGCCTTGGGTAGAAAATGCTCGCCATATAGTGCAAGCATTTGACCGACTTTGACGACCGAACCCTTTAATTTACCAAGCTCACCTACCAAATAATCCGCTTGTTCTTGCATTAAAGTATGCTTGGCAATCTCTCGCTCTTCTTTGGTCATCAAAAGACCGTTCATGCTGGACTTTGCCCAATTTTTACCGATATTTAAAGAAGTTTTTGCAATCGATAGACGGCGTGAAAAAGGCGAAGTTTTGAGTTTATTCAGTGGTTGGCTCATTGTTGTGATGCAATAAATAATATGGTTATCAATGGTTGCATTATAGCAAATTTCTATTCATTTAACATCTGTCAAACCTAAAAGATATTTGACAAAAACAAAAAAGATGGTTAAACCATCTTTTTTGTTGATTAAATCAGCGTTTGATGGCACGCCAGCCGATATCACGGCGATATTGCATGCCATCAAAATAAATACGCTCAATGGCAGCCAAGGCATCTTTTTGGGCGGTTTGAATATCATCTGCCAGTGCTGTGACGCATAAAACCCGCCCACCATCAGTCACGATGGCATCACCTGATTGTTTGGTGCCAGCATGGAAGATTTTTAAGCGGTCTGTTTGGGTATCAAGTCCTGTAATGATATCGCCTTTGATGCTGGATTCAGGATAGCCACGACTTGCCAAAACCACACCCAAAGCCACTTGATCCAACCACTGAGCTTCGTTTGGTAAATTCCCCAAAAGACCTGCTTGGATTAGGCGAGTCAAAGAGCTTTTAAGACGCATCATAATCGGCTGAGTCTCTGGATCACCAAATCGGCAATTAAACTCAATCACATAAGGGTCGTTATGCTCGTCGATCATCAGCCCTGCATACAAAAATCCTGTATAAGGCGTGCCATTGGCCTTCATCACCTCAACAACAGGGCGAATTACCCGCTCAATCACTTTATCATGCACCATCTGCGTGACGACAGGTGCTGGTGAGTATGCACCCATGCCACCTGTATTAGCACCAGTATCACCCTCAAAAATACGCTTATGGTCTTGGCTGGTTGCCATCGGTAGGATATTTTCGCCATCAATCATGCAAATAAATGATGCTTCTTCACCCGATAAAAATTGCTCAATGACCACACGGCTGCCTGCATCACCAAATTTATTGCCATCAAGCATATCATCAATTGCATCAAAAGCTGTCGCTTCATCCATGGCGACGATCACGCCTTTACCTGCTGCCAAGCCATCTGCCTTGATGACGATAGGTGTACCTTTTTCACGCACATAACGCTTGGCGGCTTCAATTTCTGTAAAGACTTGGTAATACGCTGTGGGAATGCCATATTTTTGCATAAATTCTTTGGCGAATGCTTTTGAGCCTTCAAGCTGAGCACAGTATTTTGTTGGGCCCCAAACAGCAATGCCTGCTTGACGCAAATCATCTACCACACCAGCAACCAGCGGTGCTTCAGGTCCAACAACGACAAATTGGATGTCATGTGTTTGGCAAAATGCAATCAGTGCGTTATGATCGGTAATATCCAAATCAACATTTTGTAATTTTGGCTCAATAGCAGTACCGGCATTACCACGCGCAACATAGACAATCTTAACTGCATCATCTTTTGCACAAGCCCATGCCAATGCATGCTCACGGCCCCCTGTGCCGAGTACCAAAATTTTCATCATTCCCCCAAGTATTTGTTTAACATTGGTGCTTATTGTAACAAAAATTTGGAAGATCGCCAATGAAGTTCTAAAAAAATCGTCAGTTATTTTGGCGTGTGATCTTTAGACAATATGAATAGTGTAAGATTCTGTATCGAGCTTGGCGACGAGCGTATCGCCACTGACAAGTCTGCCAACACCTTTGGGCGTGCCTGTATAAATAATGTCACCTTGACGCAAGCCGAATTTTTCATGCAAAAAATTCAATTGATAAGTTATATCAAATAAAAGCTTATCTGTGCTATCGTCTTGGCGGATATCGCCATTGACCATCAGTGATAATTGATGTGTTGTTGGTATGCCTTTGGTTAAGACAGATAGCCAAGCAGCATGGCGAAAGCCTTTGGCAGTTGTCCACGGCATTCCTTTGGTTTTTAGGGCATTTTGGATATCTCGTGCTGTCAAATCAAGCCCAATCCCATATCCTGCAATACAGCTTAGATCAGGAATTTGGTCATCTGCCACATCTTGATCGATATAAACAACCAGCTCAACTTCATGATGGATATCTTCTGAATAGCCTGGTAATCTTAGGGTGTTATCGGTGGTCAGTGCTGTGGTTGGCTTTAAAAATACCAAAGGTTCGCCTGTTGGTGTATTGCCAAGCTCGCTGATATGCTCAGCATAGCTACGACCAATGCAATAAATATTATTGACAGGGGCGGTGCTGCCATCTTTAAATGTGATGTGCTTCATAAAAATCCTCAAAGCGTATGTCAGCAGTTTTACGAAATGATGTTGCCATCACACCATCAAGCGTTAAGCTTGGCAGTGTTCACTAATTAGCCCCGTCAGATAAGGGTAGTAATAGTTTGGTAAGTCATGCCCCATGCCATCAACCAATACAAAACGAGCATTTGGAATGACTTTGGCAAGAAATTTACCGTGGCTTGGTGCAACTAAACCATCTTTATTGCCATGAATAACCAAAGTATTAGCACGGATCTGCTTGGTAAAGCGTAATATCGAACCTGATGCCAAAATAGCAGTCAGCTGTTGTGAGACGCCTAATGGATGAAAATTTCTTTGGTAGCGTTTTTCGGCAATGGCACGCGTACCTTTGATGTCCAAATGGCCAGGCGATCCAACCGCTGTCATAAACCATACGCTGTGGCGAACCATATCTCTTTCTGAATGACTTTCAGGGCGACGGACAAATGTCATGAATTGCTTGGGGTTTGGCGGCCTTAAAAATGCCCGATTGGATGTAGAAAATAGCAGTACTAAATTTTTGATATATTTAGGATAGCGTGCTGCCACAATCTGTGCGATCATACCACCCATCGAAGCCCCAATAAGATTGACATTATGAAGCTGCATGGTTTTGATTAGGCGTGCTGCATCTTCTGCCATATCTGTTAGAGTATAGGCAACTGGCTCTGAGCGATTGGATAGACCTGCCTGCATTTTTAGCATCATTTTGAAGGTATTGAGTCTTGGTAGGCCATCAATTTGGATTTTACTTGATAGGCCTGTATCACGATTATCAAAGCGTATGACAAAAAATCCAGCATCAATAAATCGCTTTAAAAACTGGTCTGACCAAAACATCATTTGTGAGCCAAGGCCTGTAATAAAGATCATTGGTGGATGCTCGGGGTTGCCGCCTGCTTCCACACAAAGCTTAATACCTTCACCGATATCAATGATGGCTTGAAATAGATGTTCTGACAGATCAGAAGGATACCAGTGAATATCTCCAAATTTTTGCCAGCTGTTAGGTGGTGTGATGGGGCGATTGATACTCATGATGGCTTAAATTTCCACCATTTCAAAATCTTCTTTACCAACGCCGCATTCAGGGCAAAGCCAATCATCAGGCACATCCTCCCAGCGTGTACCAGGTGCAAGCCCTTCTTCGGGGCAACCTAGCGCCTCATCATAAATCCAGCCACATACAATACATTGATATTTTTTCATAATCACCTTTGACCGTCAAAAGTCCACCAAATTCCCAAAAGATTTGGTTATTGGGTAAATAAAATACCCAATTAGTTTACAGATGTATCGAATTTTTGCAAGTAAAATTTATGATTTATGAAAATCATTTGATCAAATTGCCAGTTTTTTGTTGATTAAATTAGCACAATTGACGGTATTTGGCTAGAAATTTTTGGTGTATTATCTAAATGTCATCTAAAAATTATTTGATATTACAGATAAAATAAAGTTTGATAAAATCGCTACAACTCATCGTTAAAATCGTGTATCATTAACCATATTTTAATGCGTATAAGGAATGCTGTCATGAGCCAAACTACTCAGTCTTTGCCTGTTAATACCGATGAAATCAAAGGCTATCGCACCCAAATTGATGCCATTGATGAGAAAATTCAAACGCTCATCAATGAGCGTGCCAAAGTTGCTCAGCAAGTGGCAGTTGCCAAAAAAAACCACGAAAATCACCCCATCTTTTATCGCCCTGAGCGAGAAGCTCAAGTATTAAAATCAGTCATGGCGCGTAATGAAGGCCCGTTATCTGGCGAAAAGATGGCACGCTTGTTTCGTGAAATTATGTCGGTATGCCTTGAGCTTGAAGAGCCACAAAAAGTGGCTTTTTTGGGACCAGTTGGGACATTCACCCATGCAGCAGCACTAAAGCATTTTGGTAAAGCAGCCACGACAGTATCTTTGACAACCATCACCGATGTATTTCGTGAAGTTGAAGCAGGCAGTGCGATGTACGGCGTGGTGCCTGTTGAAAACTCATCAGAAGGTGTGGTGAATCATACTTTGGATGCATTTTTAAGCTCAAGCTTAAAAATCATTGGCGAGGTGGAGCTGCCGATTCATCATAATTTTTTGGTGGCAGAGCATACCCGTGTTGAGAGCCTGAGCCGTATTTATAGCCATCAGCAAGCATTGGCACAGTGTCGCCACTGGCTGGATGTCAATTTCCCAAATGTTGAACGAGTGGCAGTTTCATCAAATGGTGAAGCGGCTCGTCGTCTTCAAAATGAATGGCATTCTGCAGCAATTGCAGGTGATGTGGCTGTTGCTGAATATGGTTTACATAAATTATACGAAAATATCGAGGATAATCCGGGTAATACCACACGATTTTTAATCATTGGGCGAGAAGACATTGCACCATCTGGTCAAGACAAAACCTCAATCATGGTCTCAAGTCCAGATAAAGCGGGAGCGTTGATTGAGATTTTGGAACCTTTACGCCGTCACGGAGTATCGATGACCAGTATTGAGACACGCCCTGAGCGTCCGAATAAATGGGCTTATGTATTTTTTATTGATATGAATGGCCATATCGAAGATAAGCATGTTGCTGCTGCGATCGAAGATATCAGACCACTAGTAAAGGATTTGCGAGTGTTAGGCTCTTATCCAAAAGCTGTTTTATAACTTTTTTAAATTAACAGCGTATGAAAAATCCAATGGATAATACAAAAAAGCCGTTGTTTGAGCAATTGTGCGTAATCGGCTTGGGGCTGATTGGTGCATCATTTGTACAAGCGGTACACAATGCCAATCATCGGCTTAACACGCCTTTGGTGGGTCAAATCACTGCCGCTGATACCAATCAAAAAAGTATCGATGATGCGTTGGCGGCAGGCGTGATTTCAAGTGGTAGCACAGATATTTTCAGTGCAGTTTGTGGCTCTGATTTGGTTATGATTGCCACGCCCGTCAAAAGCATTTATCCGATCATGAAGATGCTAAAGCATGCGATAGATTTGGGTGATTTGGCTAGTCATGCCATCATCACAGATGTGGGCAGCACCAAAGTATCAGTTGCTAAAGCGGCTGATGAGATTTTTGGTGCGTACCATCATTTTATTGGTGGGCATCCGATTGCAGGTGCAGAAAGGTCGGGCTTTGACGCCAGAAATGGTGAGCTTTTTGTACAGCATAAGGTCATTTTATGCCCAAGCACTCATAGCCAAGCAGCCGATTTTGCTAAAATTGCCAAAATCTGGCAGGCAATCGGTGCTAAGGTTATACAAATGAGTGCATCACGCCATGATGAGATTTTGGCTTATACCAGCCATTTACCACATTTGCTTGCTTTTAGTCTGACACATCAGCTGGCAAGCCATGATGATAATTTGGATATTTTTCGTTATGCAGCGGGTGGGTTTAGGGATTTTAGTCGTATTGCCGCCAGCCATCCTGTGATGTGGCATGATATTTTTATCGCTAACAAGCCTGCACTTTTAAATGCATTAGATGAATTTGTGAATCATTTACAAGTGTTTCGCCAAATCATTGATCAAGAAGATTCTGAAAAAATGTTTGATTGGCTCGCCACCGCTCGTCATGCTCGCCGTCATTTTGGGCATATGCTCGCCAAAAAACCGATGCACAAACCTAATATTGTTATTACTCCAGATGCCATCAAGGATACTATTATGAGTCAAAGTTATCATATTCGGCCACAAAATGCCATTTCAGGTGTGATTAGTGTCCCAGGAGATAAGTCGATCTCACACCGTTCAATCATGTTTGGCGCATTGGCTGATGGTGTCACTCATGTGACAGGATTTTTACAGGGTGAAGATGCACTGGCGACACTGCAAGCATTTGCTGATATGGGCGTTAAGATTGAGCGAAATAGCGATAAAGTTACCATTCATGGTGTTGGTATTGATGGTCTAAAAGCACCCAAAACTCCGCTATATATGGGTAATTCAGGCACCAGCATGCGTTTATTGGCAGGAATTTTATCCGCCCAAGCCTTTGATAGCGTGATGACGGGTGATGTCAGCCTATCTCAGCGTCCGATGGAGCGAGTGGCTGTACCACTGCGTAATATGGGTGCCAAAATCCAATCAACGGGTAAAAAAGGCACAGCACCCTTATCCATCACAGGCTCACAAACTCTAAATGCCATCGAATATCAATTGCCTGTTGCTTCTGCTCAAATTAAATCTTGTCTGATTTTGGCAAGTCTATGGGCTAAGGGTACCACAACCATCATCGAGCCTGAAGTGAGCCGAGATCACACCGAGCGTATGCTAAATGCCTTTGGTTATCCTGTGCAAGTTGATGGGTGTAAAATCAGTGTGACGGGCGGCGGCAGGCTGACAGCTACAGATATTATTGTGCCAGCAGATATCTCCAGTGCAGCATTTTTTATGGTGCTGGGTGCAATTGGAGGCGGTGAGGGACTGACCATTGAAAAAGTGGGCATGAACCCAACTCGCACAGGCGTCATCGATATTTTAACCTTGATGGGTGCTGATATCACAGTGATGAATGAAGCTGTCGTAGGTGGCGAGCCGATTGCTGATATTACAGTGCGACCTTCTGATTTGCATGGTATTGACATACCAGAGCATTTGGTACCACTTGCGATTGATGAATTTCCTATATTATTCATCGCAGCAAGCTGTGCGTATGGTGTCACCAAACTGACTGGTGCAAAGGAGCTGAGAGTAAAAGAGTCTGATCGCATCCAAGTGATGGCAGATGGCTTGGCAACACTTGGTATTGATTCTAAAGTGCTAGAAGATGGCATTATTATCCAAGGTAAAGGCATCCAAGGTGAGAAAAACGCCATCTTTGGCGGTGGTGTGATTGAGAGTCATCACGATCATCGGATTGCGATGAGTTTTGCGGTGGCAAGCAGCCGCGCCACAGATGACATTATCATTCAAGGCACCGAGACAGTCAATACCAGTTTTCCAAATTTTGCCGAGCTTGCCAATCGTGTTGGTCTGTCTATTGAGGTTAAATAACCCATCTATTTAAATAATCCATCTACCGATTGATTATGGTAATTGCTATGGCAAAAACAGTCACAACCACGCCAAAAGGGTTACTGACAGTGTTATCTGCTTTTTTGATTTGGGGCTGTTTTCCGCTGTATTTCAAAGAGCTGATAGAATATGATGCCATAGAAATCATCGTTCATCGTGTGGTTTGGACTTTTGTTATCTTACTTGGGATTACCATAATCACAAGACGCTTTAGGTGGATTGATCAAATCAAAAAGCAGCCCAAATGGCTGTTTTTAACCTTTCTTGCTTCTGTTTTAATCGCAACAAACTGGTTGGTTTATGTGTGGGCAGTAACGCACGATCAGGTACTTGAAGCAAGCTTAGGCTACTTTATCCACCCTTTGGTTGGCGTGCTATTTTCGATGCTAATATTCAAAGAAAAGCTGCGGTTGATGCAAAAACTCGCTGTACTACTGGCCGCCGCCGCTGTTGGCATTCAGATTGTATGGATGGGCGGGTTGCCTTGGGTGAGTATGTTATTGCCACTGTCATGGGGACTTTATGGTGTTATTCAAAGACAAACGCCTTTTGATGCACTTGATGGGTTGTTTCTTGAGACAGCATTGCTTGTACCTATATCACTGATTTGGTTGCAATTTTCTCATGTTGCCAGCTCATCGATGGCGTTTTGGGTGTCATCTGAGATTTGGCTTTTGATGTTAGCAGGTCCAGTGACATTAGTGCCGCTGCTTTTGTATAATATATCGACCAAGCTGGTACAGTTTAATACCTTATCTTTTTTAAATTACTTAACGCCAAGCTTGATATTTTTATTGGCTATTTTTTATTATCACGAGCCTTTTGATGCCAAGCGATTGTTGGTTTTTGTATTAATTTGGGTCGGGCTTTTGATGTTTAGTGCGGATATGTTTAAACATAAAAAAGGAGCATAAATGAGCGATATTGTGTTCATACAAGGGCTTAATATTGATACGGTGATTGGTGTCTATGCTTGGGAGCGTGTCATCAAACAAAGGCTCATCATCGATGCGCAGATGGTCTGTGATATGACGCGTGCCATTGCCGATGATGATGTGGCGTATGTGATTGATTATAAAGCCGTTTGTGAGGATATTGAAAAATTGTGCCATGAGGTGCAAGCTGAGCTTTTAGAGACCTTGGCGGATAAGATTGCGCATCATGTTTTGACCAATTATCCATGCTGTGAAATCGCACTGACCATACATAAGCCCAATGCCATCAAGCAAGCTGATAGCGTGGGTATTAAAATCATCCGCAAGGCAGGTGTATGAGCAAACAAGCCTATGCAAATGCGATTGTTATCGCTTTGGGCAGTAACCATGATGCCAAGGTTGCGTTTACTTGTGCCATTAAATCGCTTCAAGAGCTTGGGCGAGTCGTATTATCACAGCGAATTTGTGGACAAGATTTCACTGGGCGTAGTCAGAGAATTTATCATAATGCTTGTGCTTATATTATACTGACAAAAACTATGCAATATACAGACATTGAACAAACGCTGAAACAAATTGAACGGCGATGTGGACGCAATCCTGCCAAAAAATGTACCAAATACGATTATGAAGTGGTGATAGATTTGGATATTCTGGCGGCAAGGTTTGATGAACAGTGGCAGATGAATTTGGCACGACTGCCACTAAAAAACCACGATATACAAGGCATAAAGCAAGTTGCGGCATTTTTATTAGACCAAATATAGCTGATATCGATTCATTATTATCATCAAGTGGGCTGTACTGTGTGTCTATCTAAAATCATGGTAAGCCATAAAGTGGGTATTCATTTTTAATTAGTCCCACTATTTTTTTAATAAATGAAACTGGTATTGGTATTTATTTTTGTGAATAAACTTTTGGTAAAAATCCTTTTATAATAAACAAGAATATTTATATATTAAACTTGTTTTAATCGGTTGCATGGGCAGACATCTGCTTGTGTGTATAGTCCACCATGAGTAATGGATGGGTAATTTTATCAGGGTAATTTCAATGACAAAATATTATAACGATCCCGATCACATCGAGACCCAAGAGTGGCTTGATGCATTTGAATCGGTCATAAAAAATGCAGACAAAGATCGTGCACAGTTTTTATTAAAAGCACTTTATAACATGGCTGTTCAAGAAGGTTTACCATTCAACCGCCTTGATACTGCATATATCAATACCATTCCAGCCGAAGATGAGCCAACTTATCCTGGCGACTTGCACATGGAGCGTAAAATTCGTGCATTGATTCGTTATAACGCCTTGGCAATGGTCATGCGTGCCAACCAAAATAATGACGATTTGGGTGGGCATTTGGCAACTTTTGCATCATCAGCGACACTGTATGAGACGGGATTTAACCATTTTTGGCGTGCACCTAGCGAAAACCATGGCGGTGATATGATTTATTATCAAGGTCATGGTGCACCAGGCATGTATGCCCGTTCATTCTTAGAAGGTCGCTTGTCTGAAGAGCAGCTGATTAATTTTCGCCGTGAAGTCGATGGCAAGGGCTTGTCAAGCTATCCGCATCCTTATTTAATGCCTGATTATTGGCAGTTCCCAACAGTATCCATGGGCTTGGGTCCTTTGATGTCAATTTATCAGGCCCGTAATCAAAAATATCTGACCAATCGTGGCCTAATCAAAGATGAGGATCGTAAAGTTTGGGCATTTTTAGGTGATGGTGAAACTGACGAGCCTGAAAGCTTGGGTGCTATCTCAATGGCAGGTCGTGAGAAGCTGGATAACCTAATTTGGGTCATCAACTGTAACCTTCAGCGTTTGGATGGTCCCGTGCGTGGTAACGGTAAAATTATCCAAGAGCTTGAATCGGTGTTCCGTGGTGCAGGCTGGCGAGTGATTAAAGTCATTTGGGGCGATCATTGGGATCCATTACTTGCCAAAGATACCTCAGGGGCACTCAAAAAACGCATGGAAGAGGTGGTAGATGGTGAGTATCAGCTCTATGAAGCTCGTGATGCCGCCTTTGTTCGTAAGGAGTTTTTTGGCAAGTATCCTGAGCTTGAAGAGATGGCAAAACAGTTCAGTGATGAAGAGATTATACGCCTAAATCGTGGCGGTCACGACCCCAAAAAAGTCTATGCTGCCTATGCTGAAGCCATGAAAACCAAAGGTCAGCCGACGGTAATTTTGGTGAAAACGGTGAAAGGCTATGGTTTGTCTACTCAGATTCAATCGGTCAATAAAGCTCACCAAATCAAAAAAATTGACGAAAGTGGCTTAAAATACTTCCGTGACCGTTTTGATTTGCCATTGACCGACGAACAGCTCAAAGAATTACCTTTTTATCGCCCAAGTGAAGATTCGGCCGAATATAAATATCTGATGGGTCGCCGAGAGGCTTTGGGCGGTCATTTGCCATCTCGTCGCAGTGGTCACATTCCACTTGAGATTCCTGAGCTTTCGGTATTTAATCAAGTTCTGCAAGGCTCAAAAGGCAAAGAGCAATCAACCACTATGGTATTTGTGCGTTTATTGTCAGCCCTATTAAAAGATAAAGGTCTAAATAAACATGTTGTGCCGATTGTGCCTGATGAGGCGCGTACCTTTGGTCTAGAAGGCATGTTCCGTCAGCTTGGTATCTATTCATCAGTGGGTCAAAACTATGTCGCTGAAGATGCCGATGCTTTGATGGGCTATCGTGAAGCCAAAGATGGCCATATGCTAGAAGAAGGCATCAATGAAGCAGGTGCAATGAGTGCATGGATTGCCTTATCAACCAGCTATTCGGTTAATGCGTTACCGATGATTCCAATGTACATTTATTATTCAATGTTTGGTTTCCAGCGTATTGGTGATTTGGCGTGGGCAGCGGGCGACTGTCAAGCACAAGGATTTTTATTTGGTGCGACAGCAGGGCGTACCACACTAAATGGTGAAGGTTTACAGCATCAAGATGGCCATAGCCATATCTTATTTGGTACCGTACCTAACTGCGTAACCTATGACCCATGCTATGGTTATGAGCTGGCTGTCGTCATGCACGATGGTTTACGCCGTATGTATGCACAAGGTGAGCGAGTTTATTATTACATCACCTTGATGAATGAAAACTATGAACATCCAGCCATGCCTGAGGGTGTTGAAGAAGGCATTAAGCGTGGTATGTACCTGTTAAAAGATAATGGCTCAACTCAAGTTCAGCTACTGGGTTCGGGTGTGATTTTGCGTGAAGTTGAAAAAGCGGCACAAATCTTGCAAGATGAATTTGGTATCACTGCCAATGTTTGGAGTGTGACCAGTTTTAATGAACTGACTCGTGATGGCATGGCGTGTGACGACTACAACCGCCTACACCCAACCGCCGACCAAAAAACCCCATGGGTAACCAGTCAATTGGCATCACATAAAGGTATTGTGGTTGCAGCAACAGATTATATGCGTAATTATTCAGAACAAATCCGTGGATGGTTACCTGACAGCCGTCCATATGTAACCTTGGGTACTGATGGCTTTGGGCGTTCGGATAGTCGAGCCAAATTACGCAGTTTCTTTAATGTTAATGCAGAACATATTGTTGTGGCAACTTTGAAAAAATTGGCAGATGAAGGTGACATTGATGTTCGCTTGGTTCAAGATGCGATCAACAGTTTTGATATTGACGCCGATCAAGCACCAGCATGGCAGCGGCAGCCTCAATATGATTTCTTCCCAGATGCACCAGCACCAAAGGCAACTCGTGAGCCAAACCCTGTGCCTGAACTGGTCGAAGATGACAATCACTGATAACTGCCCAATTTATAGGAGAATATGATGGAAATCAAAGCCCCCGATTTGGGTGTTGAATCAGCTGAAGTTGCTGAAATTATGGTAAAAGTTGGCGATAGCGTCAGCGAAAATGACAATATGATTTTGGTTGAGTCTGATAAAGCCTCTGTTGAAGTGCCATCAACTGGTGCTGGTGTTATCAAAGAAATTCATATCTCGGTCGGTGATCACATCTCCGAAGGAGATTTGTTGTTCACTCTTGACAGTGATCAAAGTGGTGATGCTCAAAAAACTGACTCAAAATCCGACGATGAACCTCAAACAAAACAATCGGCTAAAGATGAAGATGATATATCTATCGGTGATGATGAGCAAACAGACGATCAGCCTGACTTAAATGAATCAGCTGGTAGTCAAACGCATCATTTACCAGACCTTGGCGTAGATAGTGCCGAAGTTGCTGATATTATGGTGGCAGTTGGTGATGAAATTACCAAGGATCAACCATTGATTTTGGTTGAGTCTGACAAAGCCTCGGTTGAAGTACCTGCACCAGTTGATGGCGTGATCGAAGAAATCTTAATCAAAGCAGGCGATAGTGTCTCAAATGGTCAAGCGTTTATTACGATTAAGAGCAAGGGCATTTCAGCCAAAAAATCATCAAATAAAGAGCAACCAGCCGAAAAAACCAAAGAAGAAGATACCAAAGCTAACCAAGCGGCAGTATCTGAATCAAAAAACAAGTCTGTACAAAGCCCACAAACCAAACTGCCAGAAGCTGTCGTAAACGAAAAAGCTCGACATGTTTACGCAGGCCCAGCGGTGCGTAAACTTGCGCGTGAGCTTGGTGTGGACATCAGTGCTGTGACAGGTACAGCAGCTCACGGGCGAATCTTAAAAGAAGACTTATTTGGCTATGTCAAATCAGTCATCAGCGGTTCTACCAGTCAAGCAAAATCTGGCACGACCGAGGTGCGTTCTGGTTTGCCAAGCTTACCAGATATGAGCAATAAAGAGATTTGGGGCGAGCTTGAAATCCAAGATCTCACTCGTCTACAAAAAGTCTCTATTCCGCAGCTAAACTACAATACCTATCTACCACAGGTGACGCAGTTTGATCTTGCTGATATCACAGATACCGAAAGCTTGCGTAATGAGCTTAAGGGTGAGTTTAAGGCAGAGGGCATTGGTCTGACTATTTTGGCATTTATTGTTAAGGCGGTGGCATATGCACTTACCCAAACGCCGAAATTTAATAGCCATTTATCGGATGATAATACACAAATTATTATCCGCAAATCGGTAAATATGGGTATTGCGGTAGCAACCGATGATGGTTTGATTGTACCTGTGATCAAGAATACTCAAGATAAAGGTATCAAGCAGATTGCCATTGAGATTGGTGAACTTGCCAAAAAAGCGCGTGATAAAAAACTGACCGCCAAAGACCTACAAGGTGCAAGCTTTACCATCTCAAGTCAAGGCAATCTTGGCGGCACAGCCTTTACGCCACTTGTAAACTGGCCACAGGTCGGTATTTTGGGTGTATCTGAAGCATCGTATCAGCCAAGATGGAATGGCAAAGAATTTGAGCCACGGCTCATGTTGCCACTATCACTGTCTTATGATCACCGTGTGATCAATGGTGCGGATGCTGCGGTCTTTACTCGCCATATTGCAAAATTGTTGGCAGATCCGCGTCGTATCTTGTTATAATTTAATCGCCAAGACTAACAACGCATCGATCAAAATCGGTGCGTTTTTTTATAAATTAATATGAATTAACTTAAGAAATGATACTTTAAAATAATAATATGTATAAATTAAAAAGATGATTTTTATCATTAAATATTAATAATAAAAACAAAAGATGAAAATCGGCTGGTTATTACTCTAATCATTTAATCATTTAATCAAAAAATACGCACACAAAACCCAGTTTACAAAACTCAAAAAGCTGATGCAATTGACACTTTTTTGCTGTATAGTGATATATACTGATAGTTCACGATACTATTTTATGTCTATCAACTCAAAAAATACTTAAGCAAAAGGATATTATATGAATACTTATACACCGCCAGAAGTTTGGGATTATCAAAGTATCAAAGCCAAAAACGGTGGCACATTTGGCGGTACAAATCGCCCCACAGCAGGGGCAACGCATGAGAAGAACTTGCCTGTTGGCGACTCGCCTTATCAGCTGTATTCTTTAAACACGCCCAATGGCATTAAGGTGAATATATTACTGCAGGAGCTAAAACAACTTGGGGCAATCACAGGATATGATGCCTATAAGATCAATATCATGGCAGGAGATCAATTCGGATCGGATTTTGTCAAAATTAACCCAAACTCCAAAATTCCAGCATTGCTTGATCAAAGTACCACGCCTGCTACTCGTATCTTTGAAAGCGGGGCGATTTTATTGTATTTAGCCCAAAAACATAACGCCTTTATCCCAACTAATCTCAATCAGTTATCAGAGCTTTACTCATGGCTCATGTGGCAGATGGGTTCAGCACCGTTTGTGGGTGGTGGTTTTGGTCATTTTTATGCCTATGCACCAGAGCCAATGGAATATCCTATTAACCGTTATGCGATGGAGACCAAACGACAATTGGATGTCTTAGATCAGCATTTGGCAAACCATACCTTTATGATTAAAGATGATTATACGATCGCTGATATGGCGATTTATCCATGGTATGGGCGTTTGTGCTTGGGAGAGCTTTATGTCTCTGATAGCTACGATGCCGCCAAGTTTTTGGAAGTACATACTTATCAAAATGTCATTCGATGGGCAAAAACCATTGCAGCTCGTGAAGCAGTACAATACGCCCAATCTCTTGAGCTTAAAGCAATTTGATGACCAAGTTATCTTGATAATATGTTTACAATTACTCAGTCAAATGATACCCAAATTCTATTGGATCATCTGATTCATTACTACCAGCAAACACAGGCACAGCGTCAAGGTGAGGCACTGGGTATTTCTGTTTTTTCACCATTTATCGTCATTGTTCCATCGATGGTACTTGGTGATTGGCTCAATCGCAGTATTGCTGAACGGCTTGGGATTAGCACACTTTTTATGACACAATTTTGGGGTCAATATCAGTGGCAGCTTATTCAGCAAGTGCTTAGGATTGATGCTAATCATCATCCTTCAGATGCCTTGCAGGTGCCAGAGGTGGCGGTACTGTCTGGTTCGGTCATGCGTTGGCGGATTTTTGGCTTTATCAAAACTTTATCTAGTGAGCAGATTATCAAGATTATGCAAGATGATCATCATCCGTTGTATGATTTTTTGATGACAATTTATGACACTCAGAACCAAAGCATTCCAGAGCATCGGCTATGGCGAATCTGTGAGGAGGTGTCGTCAGTTTTTGTGCGATATTTGACCCATCGACCCGAATGGCTACATGCATGGACCCATGACTTACCACTACCTGAATCAATCGATGAGATGATCGATACTAAGGATAGATTTGCCAATGATTATAGCGATAGTGATCCAACACCCAAATGGCTGATTCAGCAATATCACGATCTTGAAAAATTGTTACGATATCTGTGGCGACAGCTATTTTCTGAGGTCTATGCTTATCGTGAGACGCTTGAGGTGCGATTTTGGGCAGTGCTTGATGGGCTGCGTGGTGAAAGTGTGGCAGCTGAAGCATATAAAAGCTTGCCTAATCACCTTTATTTATTTACTATCCAGCAAATTCCCTTGCTGGAGCTACAATTTTTAAAACGCTTATCAGTTCATTTGAATGTGCATTTATTGCATTTTAATCCATCAAAGATGTTTTGGGCGGATATTGTTGATAAAAACTGGCTGGCAACGCAGCGTATTATTAACCCAAACTTGGTCTATCTAAAAGATTATGGTCATGTTTTATTATCAAGATTGGGTAAAGAGTCCCGAGAAACTTTTGCGATGCTGGCAGATATGTCGGGCGGTGATTATTATTATGAAAAAGAAGGGGTGAATCGCAGATTTTATGAAACTTATCGCACACCCAAAGATTGGCAAGTTGACTGGCAGGATGATTTTGTATCGCCGGCTCAAGAATCTAAAAGTTTATTAAATCAGCTAAAATCCGATATTTTAATGCTTGAAGATGGCGAAGCTACCAAACAATGGTGGCAACAAGAACTTGTATCAGCCTTCAAAGATAGTGCGTTTTGGGAACAAAAAGTTAAAACCAAAAGCCAGTTAATGTTGCCTCTTGGATTGGATAAAAATGATCAATCTCTACGCCTGCCCAGTCTAAGTATCCATGCCTGCCACAGTCTAAAACGACAGCTTGAAGTGGCTCGTATGATCATAGCTCGCTATCTTAATGAGCCAAATTCTGACGGTAGCCACCGAAAATTATCTGATATCGTGGTTTATTTACCTGAAGCTCAGGCGGCCGAAGATCTTATCCGACTGATTTTTAATGATGATGTTGGTATGGATGGGCTGAAGCTACCTGCCAAAATTACCGGTACTGCCAGTCGTGAGGTAGATTCGCTGATGGCTGCCATCAGCGGGTTTTATCGGCTACTTGGTGCCAAAAATGCGCGTTTTTATCGTGATGATGTGTATGAATGGCTGATGACGCCAGCATTGTACGAAAGTTTGGGGCTTGATTTTGAGTCAGTCAATCGAGCCTGTCAATTGCTGGATGCGGCTGGCTTTCGCCGAGGATTTGATGCTGCACATTTGGCAATGACACTAAATGAAGCTGATTTGGATTATCGTTATAGTTTTAGCTATGCTTTAGATCGTATCGTGGCAGGGTTTTTAACACCCTGTGATTCACCATCTCCAAGCTCATTGATGCATCCGTTTAAATGGCGTGATGAATCATTTCAAGAAGCAAGCTTGCCTTTAGAGGGGGTCACATTAGCTGATCAACCGATTGTTGAGGCGCTGTGTCTGATTCATGCAGGTCTCAGAGAATTTCGTGATGAATATCAACGGCTTGCACCTGTGATTGATTGGCTTCATCATATCGAGCATCGTGTCATCAATCGCTACTTTACCAAATATCGTGAAACCAGTCAGATGCATGTTATTTTCAAGGTGATGAATGGTATTGCAGCCAGCATCCGTGCCAATCATCATTATCACCACCATGCTAAGAATTCTACACAAGGCACTCAAAACATAGAGCTTACACTTGAATTTGTGCTTGAGAGTATGGCGAGTTTACTTGCCTCTCAAGCGGTGAGTGCTGAGCCAGCAGGCACGATCACTTTTGCGCGTTTTGGGGCTTTAAGAAATGTGCCTTTTGGCTTGACGCTAATGCTGGATATGAATTTATCAGCATTCCCTAGGCAAGATCGACAAGCGCGCCTAGATTTGATGAAAGCTGGGCTTAAGCGTCGTGGCGATCGTTTTTTAGAAGATGATGACAATGGTGCATTTTTAGATGCCATACTGTGTAGCCGTGATGCTTGTGCCATTTTTTATACCAATGTCGCCGATGACGGCACTCAGCTACTGCCAGCATCACCAGTCAGTGAGTTGATTGAATTTTTTAAATCTAATGTGGATTGGGCGGTTGACTTGCAGGCGAATCATACCAATCAAGCCGATCAAATACATGCTAAACTTGCGACCATCGCCCCGAAATTGGTTCAGCAGCTTTTGATTTATGAGCATGCTGCCAATGCCTTTGATGCGTCTGTATTTTATGAAACAAAAGAGATGGTCTGTGATGAAGATGATTTGGCTGATTTTTTAACCCAAAAAATTCTGCACGCCAAACAATCCCAAACTTATTACTTGCCACCATCGCCCATGATGGTAAAATTGCGTCATTTATTGGATCAAGATTTTAATCAATCACCCATCATAAGCTTACCTGATGCGACAATTTATCAGATGCTTGCAGAAGCGTTACAAAACAACTTACAAGGTGACAGCGGGCAATTAGAGGAAGTTTTAACCATTTTTGGCATTCAATTACCAAACAGTATGCCACTTAATCAGATTTATCATACACTTAAAAATCCTGCCACAGCCTATCTAAAACACAAACTGCCACTACTATATGACGCAGAAGACGGCTTTTTAGAAGAGCCGCTGTCTTTGGACGGTTTGGGTCAATATCAGCTTAAAGAGACCTTGATTGATGCCATGGCACAAGGGGTATTTGATGGCATGCCTATGGATGAGTTTGACTATCATAAGCTCATAGATACCATTTATATGAACGATGATAAGGCATCAGAGTTTGCTCACATTGTACGCATCTATTATGATAATTTGCTACCCGCTGGTGCAAATCGTTTGACCAGTTTGGATAATTTGGTTGGGCAACTGGCGAAGCTGACTGACGATTTTGCACAAAATCTAACAGATTTACAAGTTAAGAAGCAGCAATTACAATATTCTTCAATGATTAGTCCAACCAAAGAGCAATATATTGCAGTTGAGCTAAATCATATCCCGCTGGATATTGTCGCAAAATTACCCATCAGCTGCGATCAATGGTTGCGAGTGCTACCAAATACAGTGCGTGCAGGGCATTTTTTACGCTTTTATTTGCATCATTTGGCGTGGCAAGTGAGCAGAAAAACCGACCAAAAAGACATTGAACAAAATCTTGGCAGCAGCTTATGGCAGTTTGGGCAGGCTAGCAATGATTTAAAAGACTTTCATCTCAATGATGTTTCCTTATTAAAGCTAAAACCCATTCATAAAGAGACTGCTAAGCGGCAACTACAAAATTTCATGGTCATGGGTTTATTAGCCAAGCAGATGCCTTTGGTGCTACCTTTGATGACTTCACTGAACATTGTCGCTTTGAATACCAAAAATGAGCTTGAATTTGGTGAAAGCCAGTTTAATGATTGGTTGTCAGGTCAGTATGAAGATCATTACCAAGGTCAATCTTGGCAAAAGATATTGGATGGCCTGCAGCCACTGCCTGAGATTAAAAAAGGTAAAGAACTTGCACAAGTTTTATATGCTGGTTTATTGGATGCTCTCATCATTGACCCAACCAGTCAAACAGTTTGATGGTTTAATACTTAAGGCGATAAACGCTTTTGTTTTTTATTGTGAAATAATGATAAATTTTAACAGTTATCTGATCTAAGTTTGCTCAAACAATCGCCAAACTGATTGTTTGACAACTGTTTGAGCAAAAATGAATTACTGATTTTGAGCTTGGACGGCAAGCTTATCGTATAAGCCGCCATCACTAAAATAAGTTTTCATGATACTTGCCCAGTCTCCAAAGACATCATTAGGAAAAAAGGTTGTCATGACAGGGAATTTATCGGCGTGTTTGGCTAGGATATCGGGGCTGCTTGGTCTTAAGAAAAACTTCGTGGCAAGCTCTTGAGCTTCGTCGCTGTACAGATGATTGAGGTATTCGGTTGCAGCTTTGGTTGTGCCTTTGTTGTCGGTAACAGATTTCACCACAGCAATCGGATTTTCTGCATTCACTGTGTAGCTTGGGTAAATAATATCCACATTGCCAAATTTACTCTTAATCACATTGGCTTCATTTTCAAAGGTGATTAAGACATCACCGATGCCACGCTGGGCAAAGGTTGTTGTTGCCGCACGCCCACCATTTTCAAATACTTTAACATGGCTTAAAAGTGCCTTGACGAACGCATGAGTTTGAGCTTCGTCATTATGATAAGCATTCAAGCCATAGCCATAAGCACCCAAAAACGCATAGCGACCGTTACCAGAGGTTTTTGGGTTGGCGATGATAATATCTATGCCACTTGTTGCCAAGTCATTCCAATCTTTAATGCCTTTGGGGTTGCCTTCTCGTACCAAAAATACGATAGTACTGGTGAAAGGAATGGCATGGTTTGGGAATGCGTGTCGCCAATTGCCATCCACCAATTTGGCATCAGCCAATAGCTCAATATCAGAGCCTTGATTCATGGTAACAATATCCGCTTGCAGTCCATTTTTTACCGAAAGTGCTTGCTTGCTTGAGCCACCATGAGACTGCTTGATCTTAATTTTGGTATTTGGGTGATGGGTCAAATAATGATTTATAAAAACTTCATTATACGCTTTATAAAAATCTCGAGACACATCGTAAGAAACATTCAAAAGCTCAATTGGATCTTGATTAGCTTCTGTACTACTGGCTGTCGTGTCAGTATTTTGGATGGAAGTTTTGGTATTGTTTGAGCAAGCAGTTAAGCCAAAAAAGATACCAAATGCTGTTGCCAGCAGTGTTGTTTTTTTAAGCAATGTTATCATAATAAATCCAAACCAAACTAAATAAACAGATAGTGCATACTTTACGCAAATTCGTCATAAAAAACCAACGACAAATCAGACTTTTTATTTTCTATTTTGGAATTAAGCAGTCTGATAAATTAGTCTAAGTAGGGCTGATGATTGATGAAAATACAAAAAAAATATGCTATGCTTACCGTATTTTATCCCAATTTAAGGAATGTTTATGACTCAGCTTGACCCAAATTGGCAGACAGATGCACTTGATCTAAGTCTTGGTTATTTTGAGCAGACTTTGGCAGTTCGAGGCGGTTATCATCGCACTGATGAAGGCGAGCATAACGAAGCTATTTTTACAACCAGCAGTTATGTGTATGCTAGTGCCGCTGATGCAGCCGATCATTTCAATGGTAATAAAAAAGGCAATGTCTATTCTCGGCATACCAATCCAACAGTCAGAGCCTTTGAGCGTCGTTTAGCTTTACTTGAAAATGGCGAGCGAGCTGTCGCTACCGCATCTGGTATGGGTGCTATTTTGACCATGTGTTTGGCATACCTAAAAGCAGGCGATCATTTGCTTTGTGCTAAGCAATTATTTGGCTCATCGATCGCACTCTTTGATGGTTATTTTCAGGGGTTTGGGGTAGAGGTCAGCTATGTAGATTGTTTTGATAATGAGGCATGGGCAGCAGCGATACGCCCTAATACCCGTGTGCTTTATTGTGAAAGCCCAAGTAATCCTTTGGCACAGATTGCCGATTTGCGTTACTTGTCCAAGCTTGCCCATGCACACGATGCCTTATTGATTGTTGATAATTGTTTTGCAACACCAGCCATCCAAAAGCCTTTAGAGCTAGGAGCTGATGTGGTCATTCACTCAGCCACCAAATACATTGATGGGCAAGGGCGTATCTTGGGCGGTGCGCTTGTTGGGCGTGATGAGCTGATGGAAAAAGCATTTGGTGTGGTGCGTACAGGCGGCATCAGCTTGTCACCTTTTAATGCTTGGGTACTCTTAAAAGGGCTTGAAACGCTATCTCTACGCATGAAGGTGCATTGTGACAATGCCAATCAAGTTGCCCAATTTTTAGCCAGTCACCCTAATGTCAAAAAAGTTCATTTTTCAGGACTGTCAGACCACCCCTCGCATGAGCTTGCCAAATCACAGCATACCGCACTTGAAGTGACTGGGGGAGCATTTGGGGCGATCATTGGTTTTGAAGTGGCTGACCAAGCATCGGCATGGCAAGTGATTGATAGCACCCGTATGATTAGTATTACTAATAATTTGGGTGATGCCAAAACTACCATTACCCATCCTGCCACCACCACGCATTTTCGTATGACGCCTGAGCAACGTATTGAAGCAGGTGTTCATGATGGTTTGATTCGATTATCGGTGGGGATTGAAGATGCTCGTGATATTATCAAAGATTTGGCACATGGCCTAGATAATATTTAGATAAAATTTATAGAATTAATCACAGTTTTATTTAAAATCATCCGTGGTCAATTCTTTAATCATAAATGATTTAAATCAAATCACAAAATTACTAAGAGAATAAATTGGGTTTTAACTCTGGTGCATTTATGCTAAAATATACAAAATAACATATACCAAATAACAACCGATAATAGCCAAACCCAATCGGTTGGGTTATCTATTACCAGTTATCTTATTTTCATCACACTTGATTATAATTTGAGCCATCACATGAGTTACTCTATTTTTTGCCAAACTAAAAATAATGTCTTGTTAGAGCCGATGTTTTTTGGTCAACCCGTGAATGTCTCTCGTTATGATCAACAAAAGCATCCGATTTTTGAGCAACTCATCGAAAAACAACTGTCATTTTTTTGGCGTCCCGAAGAAATCGATGTCTCAAAGGATCGTATTGATTTTGCCGAACTTTCTACGCATGAGCAACATATTTTTTTAAGTAATCTTAAATATCAGACTCTGTTAGACAGTATCCAAGGTCGTAGCCCAAATGTGGTTTTATTGCCCTTGGTTTCTATTCCAGAACTTGAGACTTGGATTGAGACTTGGTCATTTAGTGAGACGATTCATTCACGCAGTTACACACATATTATTCGCAATGTGGTCAATGACCCTAGTAAAATTTTTGAAGATATTGTGGATAATGAATATATTCTTGAGCGTGCAAGTGATATCGCCAAATATTACGATGACTTGCATTTATGTGCCAAATTATATGATTTGCATGGTGAGGGCATTTATCAGATTGATGGGCAGTCTGTTGAGGTTACGCTACCAAAACTAAAAAAACAGCTGTATTTGTGTATTGTCGCTGTCAATGTGCTTGAAGCCATTCGCTTTTATGTATCATTTGCCTGTTCGTTTGCATTTGCTGAGCGTAAAGTGATGGAGGGTAATGCGAAAATTATTAAAATGATTGCGCGTGATGAAGCATTGCATTTAAATGGCACTCAGCATATGATCAATCTGATGCGTCAAGGCAGAGATGATCCTGACATGGTTGCCATTGCCGAAGCGTGTCAAGAAGAAGCGATTGAGATTTTTAAAAGTGCTGCCGAACAAGAAAAAGCTTGGGCAAACTATTTATTCAAAGATGGTTCAATGATTGGTCTAAATCGAGATATTTTATGCCAGTATATTGAGTTTATTACAAATACTCGTATGTCGGCTATTGGATTGCCAGCTATTTTTGAAACCAAAACCAATCCCATTCCTTGGATTAATGCTTGGCTGTCTTCAGACAATGTTCAGGTTGCCCCTCAAGAAACCGAAATTACCACTTATTTGGTTGGTCAGATTGATTCTGATTTAGATGATGTGGATTTGGACGATTTTGAGCTATAACTAATTACCAAAAGGGCTTGTTATGAGACAAGCCCTAATTCATAAATCAGTCATAACAAGAAAAATAAAGATTGCGATATGGGTTGGGTGTTTACTGACGAGACACGATTTTACTTGCATGAAAATGAAACACTGCTAGACGGCATGATTCGTACAGAACATAAAAAGGTACACTACGAATGCCGACAGGGTTATTGTGGTACTTGTCGCATGAAAGTATTGGCAACCACTGGGTCAATCACTTTGGTTAAAAAACCGTTGGCAACTTTAGCAGATGATGAAATATTGGCCTGTTGCTGCACTTTAAACGGCACAACTCAAGTCAGCTATTACCCTAAAAATGAAAATCAGTTGCCATTGTTTATTGACTGTGCTGAATACTTACCCTAATTGATATACTATGGTTAAATCAGCCAAAGCGAAATTAGGGCGTTTTATCCAGTGAAAACGACGATCAATCTGCTTTTTGGTGTTTTGGGTTGTCTTTTTCGGTAATGATGTCAGCATCAGGATCGCCAAAGCTTAAGATATCACCAAAATTTGGCTGAACCTTTAATAAGAGCTGTTGTGCTTTTAAGTAACCATCATTGATTTGAACTTTTTTTAGATTTTTCATGATCATATCGTTATTTTTTAGCCATCGACCAATGTCAAGATAAATGATATTGCCTTTATGCCCAGTAAATGGAATGCCTTTAATTTTAATTTTATTCAAAATAAAAGGTAATGGATCTTTGCGTAGTAGCGTACGGTATAAGCCCACGCCAAGTCGTGCAGCTGGGGCTTTATACCACTGCTTACTGTGTAGCTCAATCACATCTGTATCACCGATTTGCTTAAGCACCAACCGCTGAGTGTGGCGATCTAGCTGTAGATGAACCAGTTCAAAATTACTGGCCACTGTTGTATATAGACCCATGATATCGACTGTACAAGTCAATCTAAGCCAGTTGTCATGAATATCCAATTTTAAATTATGCAACAGCCCAACATTTTTTGTAACAAAATTATACAAAGCATCATTAACTTGCTTTTGGGTGAGTGTGACCAAAAGCTCATCAACCAAATTATCAGCTGCTTTGACATAGCCATGCTTGATATTGCCAAAAGTTTGTTGCCAACTTAAGAGCAAGCTTTCATTAAACCAACTGCTACTGTCTTTGGCATCAAATTGATTTTCAAGACTCATCGTGTCCGTTTGTGCGTTATCTGTATGATAAAAAGTTGTGTCATTGCCGTTTTTTATCATTTGGGCATTGTGCAACTGAGAAGATGGGTGGGTTGTTTGAGTATTATCCATATGATTCGATCTTAAATTTGATTATCCTAAATCGCTATGGTTTGATAACCAAAGCCTACTAAATATAAAATTGATGAGTATTTTAGCAAATTTTTAGTAGGATAAGATGAGTGAATCGGTAATTTTTTGTAGCTTTAAAAAAACATATCATACAGAGTATACCAATCAATCATCTATACCAACAAATAAGCAACATAATGCCCAAAACGATACCAATAAAAGAAAAATATTTTTGGCATAAATGATATCAATATCAACCTTTTAAAACATATCTACCAAAAATTTTGTTAAAATATATCATGAATTTTATCAAAGGAATTTATCATGAGTCAATTTTTTGCTCGATTAACTCCTAAGCAAAAGCAATATTTAGCAACCATTCAAACGCCGTATTATTTGCTTGATGAGCGTGCCATTATTGACAACCTTAGCATCACGCAAAAGGTTTGTCATGAGTCTGGTGTAAAAGCGTTACTTGCACTCAAATGCTTTGCCACTTGGGGGGTTTTTGAATCTATGAAGCCGTATCTGCATGGCACAACTTCCTCGTCCTTAAAGGAAGTGCGACTGGGCAAAGAATGCTTTGGCGGTGAAACGCATGCTTATAGCGTGGCTTATGCCGATCATGAAATTAAAGAAGTTCTTGATTACTGTGATAAGATTATTTTTAATTCTATTAATCAATTAAAAAGATTTGGGCAATTGGCTCATGATAAAAATATCCCCGTTGGGCTTCGCCTAAATCCTCAAACCAGCAACTCATCATTTATCATTGCCGACCCTGCCAGACCATTTAGCCGCTTGGGCGAGCATGATGTTGAGAGCATTATGGCGATAGCGGATCAGATTACTGGTGTGATGATTCATAATAATTGTGAGAACACTGATTTTGAGGCATTTAGCCAAAGTTTGACCGATATAGAAAACCGCTTTGGTGAGTTATTTCATCGCTTAGAATGGATCAGCTTTGGCGGTGGTATCCATTATATTGACCAAAATTATCCTTTAGATAAATTTATCAATAGGCTTAAGAATTTTAGCGAAACATATGGTGTACAAATTTATCTTGAGCCAGGGGAAGCGTCAGTACACCAAGGCGCTGTTCTTGTGACCAGCGTGCTTGATGTGATGTATAATAATAAGCCGCTGGCAGTGGTTGATGCTTCTATTGAGGCACATATGTTAGATTTACTCATTTATCGTCAATCTTCGCCGCTGGCTTATGTCAATGACACAGCTTATGATATCACAGGTGCAGATTTTGATGGCACATCGGCAGATGAAACCTCAGTAAGAATCTATGGCAAATCCTGTTTGGCGGGCGATATTTTTGGAGATTATACGCTTAATGAACCTCTAAAGATTGGTGACAAAGTCGCTTTTGGCAATGCTGCTGCTTATACAATGGTTAAGAAAAATTGGTTTAATGGCGTTGACATGCCATCGATTGTGATTATTCGCCAAGATGGCAAAATCATGATTCAACGCCAATTTGATTATGAGGATTATAAAGCCAGTCTGTCCTAAATGAAACATTGCTTTTGAGAATAAATGATTATCTAACTGCTTGAAAATCAGGCAAATAATCGCTATTATTAAAGTTTTTATCATCAATAGCAAATAATTTGGGTGTGTGAATTTTCCTTGAAGTCTTCCTTTTTAATTCATGCACAAATATTGATAAGCTCATTTCATTCATTGGGCATTAAGGAGGATTGATGTCTCAGGCAAAAAATGTACTCATCATTGGTGCAGGTGGTGTCGCTCAGGTGGTTGCACACAAATGTGCGATGGCAAATGATATTTTTGGGGAAATTCACATCGCATCACGCAAGATTGACAAGTGTCAAGCTATTGCCAAAAATGTCGCCAAAAAGGGCAGTTTTAAGCGTGATGCCGTTTTGCATACTCATGCTGTAGATGCGATGGATCATCACGCTGTGGCTGAATTGATCCGCAAAACAAATACAGATATCGTGATTAATGTTGGCTCACCATTTATTAATATGAGCGTGATGGATGCGTGCATCGAAACAGGTACGCATTATTTAGATACTGCCATTTATGAAGATCCGCATAAAATTTGCGAAACGCCGCCTTGGTATGAAAATTATGAATGGAAAAAACGCGAATCCTTCAAAAAAGCAGGTGCAACCGCCATCTTGGGCGTGGGCTTTGATCCAGGTGTTGTCAATGCATACGCACGGTTGGGTGTTGAGTATTTTGATAAAGACAGCGTAACCGATATTGATATCATTGATATTAATGCTGGTAGCCATGGCAAATATTTTGCAACCAATTTTGATCCTGAGATTAATTTTCGTGAGTTCACTGGCGTGGTTTATTCTTGGCAAAATAGCCAATGGCAGACCAACCAAATGTTTGAAGTCAAGCGGACAGATGACTTACCAGTCGTCGGTATTCAAAACAGCTATCTAAGCGGGCATGATGAACTGCACTCTTTGCACAAAAACTTAAATGTGCCGAATATCCGTTTTTGGATGGGGTTTGGTGATCATTACATCAATGTATTTAGCGTGCTAAAAAATCTTGGTCTCTTATCAGAGCAGCCGATCACAACTGCCGAGGGTCTAGAAGTAGTGCCTCTAAAAGTCGTCAAGGCGGTTTTACCCAATCCTGCCAGTCTTGCCGAACATTATACAGGTAAGACCTGTATCGGCAATAAAGTTAAGGGGGAAAA